>DASUYU010000277.1:0-4600 GCA_036377235.1 Thermoleophilaceae bacterium | reverse complement strand
CGAGCTGAGGCGCGCCGGCCACCGCTCCGCGGTGGTGCGCGACCGCAAGACGGGCTTCTGCCTCGGCGACCGCTACGCCGTGCCTGGGCGAAGGCTCCCCTCCGCGCCCCCGGAGCCGGTGTACACGAGCCGCTGCGGCCTTGGGGAGCCCGAGCTACTCGCGATCCAGGAGGGCATCTCGGTCGGCTACGGCGACGACTACACGGCCAACCTCGAGGGCCAGTACCTGCCCCTGACCGGCCTGCGCGCCGGGCGGTACGTCCTCGCCCACACCGTCAACGCGAACCACGACCTCCGCGAGCTCGACTACTCGAACGACTCCGCCTCGCTCCTCATCGAGCTCCGCTGGCACGGCCACTCGCCGCTCGTACGCGTCCTGAAGACATGCGCGGACACCGCGCGCTGCGACGCCCGCGCGCCGCGGCGTCCGCGCGTAAGGACCGTCGCGACCGGTCTCGAGATCCCGTGGGAGATCGCCTTCCTGCCCAACAGGAGCGCGCTCGTGACCGAGCGGCCCGGCCGGGTCCGGCTGCTCGGGGCGGATGGCCGGCTGCGGCGGCGGCCCGTGACGCACGTACCGGTCAGCGCCCTGGGCGAGGGCGGCCTGCTCGGGCTCGCTGTGGATCCCGAATTCAGGCGCAACCGCTTCGTGTACCTGTACTACACGACCGCCGCAGGGATGCGGCTCGAACGCTGGCGCTACGCCGGCGGCCGGCTCCATCGCGAGCGCTCGCTCGTCGACGGAATCGCCGCCGGACGCGTCCACGACAGCGGCCGGATCGCGTTCGGCCCGGACCGCCGCCTGTACGTGGCGACCGGCGACTCCGGCGACGGCGAGCTCGCGCAGAGCGACTCGCTGAACGGCAAGTTCCTCTCCCTCTCGCCTGCCCAGTACCGCGGCGAGGGCGGGGCTCCCGAGATCGTCTCGCGAGGCCACCGCAACCCGCAGGGGTTCGACTGGGAGCCACGCACCCGCCGCCTGATCGCGACCGAGCACGGCCCGACCGAGGGCCTGGACGGACCCGGCGGCTACGACGAGGTGAACCGGATCGTGAAGGGCGGCAACTACGGCTGGCCGCGCGTGTACGGCTTCGACCAGAGCGGCTTCAACGCCCCTCTCCGTGTCTACCGCCGGCCGCTGGCCCCGTCCGGTGCGACCTTCGTGACGCGCAGGGGCTCCGCCTGGACCGGCGACTTCATCTTCGCGTGCCTGCGAGGCGAGCAGCTCCGCCGGCTCCGTTTCCGCGGGGACGCGATCACCGTGGACGAGCCGCTCCTCCACGGCCGCTTCGGGCGGCTCCGCACGGTCGTCGAGGGACCGGGCGGCGACCTCTACGTCCTCACGAGCAACCGCGACGGCCGCGGCACTCCCGGGGCCGGCGACGACCGCATCCTGCGCATCACCCCGCCACGTTCGCGTCCCGCTATCGGCTGATAGGCCCAGCCTGTCGAGCGCGCGGACGCGCGGCCGTACCTTGGCTCCGTGATCGAACAGGCGACGGACCTCCAGATGATCCGCGGCACGAAGACGGTCCTCGAGCTTCTCTCGGCCAAGTGGAGCGTCGACGTGCTCTACCTCCTGGCCAACGGCACGCGCCGCTACAGCGAGGTCTTCTACGAGGTCGGCGAGATCTCGAAGAAGACGCTCACGCAGACGCTCCGGGCGCTGGAGCGCGACGGCGTGATCGCCCGCCGCGTGTACGCCCAGGTGCCGGCGCGGGTCGAATATTCCCTGACGCCGCTCGGCTGGAGCCTCACGGCCCCCCTGATGGCCATGTACGAGTGGGCGGCCGAGCACGGCGACGACCTCGAGGCCGCCCGCCTGCTCCACGAGGGTCCGCCCGCGCCGCCCCGGCTGCTCGCGGTGGCGTGATGAGACGCGTGCTCAAGGCCGCGGCTCTCGGGCTCCTGGTACTCGCCCTCGTGGTGGCGGGCCCTCGCCCCCACGCGCCCAGCGGGCCGGCCACCTCGGGCGTGTCCCAGGCCGCGCCGATGGCGTCCATCAACATCGGCGACCTGTTCGGCGACGAGAACGAGCCGGACGAGAACGAGGCCGACGAGGGCAGCTCGCGGGCGCACTCGGAGGACCAGGGCTCCACCGGTGTCTCCCTTCCCGTGGTCATCCTGCTGGTCGCACTCGCGGGCGCTCTCGGCGGATTCGTGTACATGCGCGTTCGCCGGCTCGTGTTGCGGGTGCGCGCCTGGGGGCGGGGTCTATGGGCGCGCCTCTGACACCCCAGGGCATTCGCGCGGCTCCCCTTCGCGTGGGCGCGAGGCTCGACGTGGCGGTCCGGCGGCAGGCGCAGGACCGCTCGCTCGCGGTCAAGATCTCGGTGGGGCTCCTCGTGGCCGGCGCGGCGGCCCTCCTCGCAAAGTTCGCCGGCGCGGACGTCCGGGCCGGCTTCGGAGCCGGACAGCCGGACCTGATGCATCAGGCGATCCGGGGCGTGCTCGCTCGCCCCACGTCCCTTGGCTGAGCCGCGTCCGACTCGGGACCGGATCGCGCGGGCGGTCGGTCGCTACCAGATCCTCGAGGAGCTCGGCCGGGGCGGCATGGCGACCGTCTACCTGGCTCGCCAGCTCGACCTCGATCGGCTCATCGCGCTGAAGGAACTGAGCGCGCTGCGCCAGTCGGACCCGGCGTTCACCGAGCGCTTCCTGCGCGAGTCGCGGCTGGCCGGCTCGCTCAGCCATCCCAACATCGTCACGGTCCACGACTACTTCGAGAGCGACGGGACCCCGTACATCGCGATGGAGTACGTGCCCGGCGGGTCGCTCCGGCCCCACATGGGCCACATGTCGCTGACGCAGGCCGCCGGCGTGCTCGACGGCATGCTCTCCGCGCTGGACCACGCCGAGCATCACCGCGTCGTGCACCGCGACCTGAAGCCCGAGAACGTGATGATCAGCGCCCAGGGCTTCGTGAAGATCACCGATTTCGGCATCGCGAAGGCGACCGGGAACGCGACCAGCGCGAGCTTCGTGACCGCGGCCGGCACGACCATCGGCACGCCGAACTACATGGCGCCCGAGCAGGCGATGGGCCAGGACGTCGGACCGTGGACCGACCTCTATTCGATCGGTGTGATCGCCTTCGAGATGTTCGTCGGTCACGTGCCCTTCTACGACACCGACGAGCCGATGGCGGTGCTCATGCGGCAGGTGAGCGACCCGATCCCGCCGCCCCGCTCGCTGAACAGGGAGATGGACCCGGCAATCTCGGAGTGGATCGAGCGCCTCCTGATCAAGGATCCCAGGAAGCGCACGCAGTCCGCCGCGCAGGCGTGGGAGGAGTTCGAGGAGATCATCATCGCCGCCGCCGGGCCGCGCTGGCGGCGCTCCGCCCCGCTGGTGCCCGCGGCCGACAGGCCGCCCGACGCTCCGGCCGGTCCGCACACGTCGCCGCCCACGGAGGCGGCGCGGCCCCCGCTGATGTCGACCTCTTTCCGGGTTCCGAATTGGGGGCCGGCCGACTCGGAGGCGCCCACGGTCCGCTCCGACGAGGATGCGCTCGCGCCGACCGTGATGCCCGACGCGCCGACTCGGAAGCTCGACGATCCCGGCGAGCGCGGGGGAAGCAAACGGAAGCTGCTCCAGCTCGGGGGCATCGCGCTGCTCACCCTCGCGATCCTCGCGGCCGCCTTCGGCCGGCCGGGCAGCTCGCCTCCGGGGAACAGCTCGAGCAGGCCGCAGACCGCGTCGCTCACCACCACGCTCACCGGTCGGGACATGTCACTCCGCGTGCCCGCCGGCTGGCGCCCGGTCCAGGCGCCGGAGCTCGGGGTTCCGTTCACCCGGCCCGGCGCCGCCGCCCCGCGCGGCCGGGCGAACCGCCCGGTCGTCGAGTTCGGCCTGGTCCGCGGCCGCGCGGCGGCGAACAGCACGCTCCTGCCCGCTTCCCTCCTGGCATCGACCGGCGCGGGACCGGACTCGGCGCCGCACCGCACCGCCGTCCGCCTACCGGCCCAGGGCCTGCAGGCGTGGCGCTATCCCGGTCTCGAGCCCGTCGGCACGAACCTGCGGCTCACGCTCTACACGGTCCCCACATCGGCCGGCGTGGCCACGGTCGTGTGCGCGCTCCCGCCGTCGCTCGCGCGCTCGCTCGCGCCTCAGTGCGACGCGATCGCCGGGTCGCTCCGGCTGAAGCGCGCCACGCCCTACCCGATCGGCGCGAGCAGCTCCTACGCGAGCGCGCTGAACGGCACCATCGGCAACCTCCAGCAGACCTCCGAGGCTCAGAAGGCCGGGCTCGAGAGCGCGCAGACGCTCGCCGGCCAGGGCGCCGCGGCGGGAGCCCTCGCTCGTTCGTACGCCGCGGCCGCCGCGGCGCTGTCCGCGCTCCGGCTCAGCCCGGCCGACCGGGCGGCCAACGCCACGCTGGTCGCGGCCCTGCAGGGCGCGGCCACCGCGTACGGGAGAGCGGCACGGGCCGCGAAGGCGGGGAATCCCGACGCCTACCGCGCCGCCAGCGTGGCCATCCCGGCCGCCACCGCCGAGGTCAACGCGGCGCTGGCCGCCATCCGGGCCGGCGGATACACCCCCGAAGGCCAGGGCGGCGGAGCCGGAGCGGCCGGAGGTGGCTCTCCGAGTGGCGGGACCG
>DASUYU010000276.1:0-2755 GCA_036377235.1 Thermoleophilaceae bacterium | reverse complement strand
CCACCGCGTAGGTGGGATTCACGTACTCGAGGTCGTCGGCCACGAGGTCGCGCACGGACTCCTCGTTGCGCCAGCGCTCGTGGATCCGGCGGACGATCTCCACGTTCTCCTCGGACATCTCGACGGCAGGCTACGAGACGGTGGGCCGGCCGACTGGGTCACCTAATTTTTCGCGGCAGCGTCCAGCTCCAGGACGAGGTCGCGGAACGGCTCGACTACTCCGGGGTCGAAGTGGGTGCCGGCGTGCTCGACCAGCTCGTAGATCGCTCCGGCGGTCGACATCGGCTCGTCCCCGTGGAGCGGGTTCGTCAGGGTGTCGTGTGCCTCGCAGACGGCGACGATGCGGGTCGCCAGGGGGATCGCCGAGCCGCTCAGGCCGTCCGGGGTTCCGCGTCCGTCCCAGCGCTCGTTCATCGAGCGGACCAGGCCCGAGATGGGGATCAGGACGGGCTTGCGGGCCAGGATCTTCTGGCCGGCGATGAAGTGCTCGTCGCTCGAGTCGCGCATCGCGAGCTTGCCGATGTCGTGGACGCGGGCCGTCCTCACGACATCGTCCAGCAGTCCGGGCGAGAGGCCCAGGTGCACGCCGAAGCGACGCGCCATGCGGGCGGTTCGGTCCATGTGGGCGGCGAGGTCGGGGGCGGTCTCCTCGGCGAGCTCGAGCAGAGGAGCCAGCGAGACCTCAACTCCATCGGGGCGGAATCCGGAGCCATCCACGGCGGTCCATCGGGGGACGTTGTGCACCACGCGAGTCCTTTCAATTTGGGCGGGCCGGCCTGGGCAGGTGGCCGGTATGCGGGTCAACACCCCTGAAGAGACATGACCGGGCGCTTTATTACGCCCGCGCGCGGAAAATTTTCAGGCGCCGGTCGGCGAAGCGGGCGCTAAGGCTTCTTGCCCTGGCCGGGCGGGGTTCCGCCCTGGCCGGGTGCCACGCCGCCGTGGCCGGGCGGGCAGCCGCCCGGGCCGCCTCCGTGGCCTGGCCAGTTGCACTCGCCGCCCGTCACGGGTGGAGGTGGCGGCGGCGGAGTGGTGCCTCCGGGATCGGTGGGCTTGCCGGGCGGCTCGTTGCTCGGCGGAGGATTCGGCTTCACGGGCTGGTCGACCGGAGGATTGCCCGGTGGCGCGGGGGGTGGCCCGCCGCGCGGCTCGGGCTTCGGCGCCGGCGTGTCTCCCGGCGGGCCGCCGCCGGGGGGACCGTTCTTGCTCGGCGTGTGGGCCCCCGGACCACCCTGCTGCGGCGCCGCCGCCGGCGAGTTGTTCGGGATCACCCGCGGCGAGGAATGGATCGCGAGCGCCGCGCTCGGTGTCTCGGCGGCGGAGGCCTTCGCGGGGCTCTTCGGCGCGGATGACTTCTGCGCCGGCGCGCTCTGCTCAGCCGGCGCGGCACGCGGCCTCACGCCCGAATCGTTGTTGCCGAGCCCGGCCACCACTAGGCCGATCGCGGCGAAGACTCCGGCGGTCACCGCGGCACCCGCTGCCGCCTGCGCTCCCCGCGGCCGCTTCGCGAACCGGCCGGCGTGACCGGCTCCGCTCGCGTGCGCACCGCCCGCACCGCCCGCGCCCCCGGTGCCGCCCGCACCTCCGGCGCTCAGGCTCGCGCTCGTCCAGTCGGCCCCCACCACGCCGCCCGCCGCGGCGAGCACGTCGGCCTTCATCGTGGCGAGCAGCGCCACCGGCGCCCACAGCCGGTACGAGGTCGCCACCTCGAAGATCATCCCCCGGGCGGCTCGGCACCTCTGGCACTCGTCGAGGTGGTCCTCCAGCCACTCGTGCTCGGCGTCCGTGACCGGTTCGCCGTCCTGGAGGCGGTTGATCAGGACCTGCGCGGCCTCGCACTCCTCCGAGGTCGCCACCACCGAGGCCACCGCCCCGGCCGTGAGCGCTCCTCTCAGCTTCGAGCGCGCTCGCCAGATCAGCTGCGCCGCCGCGTTCTCGGAGATCCCCATGATCTGGCCGATCTCCTCGTACGACCGTCCCCCCACCTCGCGCAGCGCCAGCACCTCGCGGTGCCGCGGCGCAAGCTGCTCGTTCGCCTGCCGGACCGACTCCTGCGAGTCGCGCAGCAGCACCGCCCGCTCCGGGTCGGTTTCGACAGGGGACTCGAACACCGGTCGCTCCGGCGGCTCGTCGGTCAGCTGCGTGCGGCTGCGGCGGCGCATCAGCGCGTAGCTCTCATTGCGCGCCGCCGCGAACAGGTAGGAGGAGAAGTCGAGGACCGGACTGTCGTCCTTGTGCAGCCGGCCCAGCACGTTCACGAACGCATCCTGCGTCGCGTCCGCCGCGTCCTCCGGCGACCCGGTCAGCCGCAGGCAGTAGTTGTAGACCTGCTCGGCATAGCGGTCGTACAGGGCTGCGTATGAGGCGCCGCCACCGGCTGCGGCCTCTTGCAGCAACACACCGTCTGGAGCGGTGGTCGTGCGGTGGGCTACCGCGACTGGGTTCACGAGTCCTCGTGACCACGCTAAGCCCCCTGCGCGAGCTGGTCAAATCGCTCTTCGAGCAGCTCGCGGAACGCGACGGCGACGCCGGGGTCGAATTGCGTGCCCGCGCAGTCCCGCAGCTCGTCGAGCGCGGGCGCGATCGGCATCGCCGCGCGGTAGCTGCGGGGGCGTGTCATGGCGTCGAACGCGTCGCACACGGCGACGATTCGGGACGGGAGCGGGATTGCCGGGCCGCGTAGGCGGTCGGGGTAACCGAGTCCGTCCCAGCGCTCGTGGGTGCCGCGCACCAGCGGCCCGATGGCGAGCAGGTC
>DASUYU010000275.1:0-6748 GCA_036377235.1 Thermoleophilaceae bacterium | reverse complement strand
GCAATGCTGACCGCTTCGCGGTCGCTGCGCAAACTGTGATCGCCCTTCACTTGGACAACCTCGCGATTCGGGCCGGGCGCCGGCATCCCGAAGCGATCGTTCATGCCCTGGACGATCAGCATCGGGACCGTCACCGCGTCGAGCTCCGGCTGCCGGCTCGGCGAGGGCTCCTTGCCGGCGCGTGCCGGCGGCTGTAGCGGGAAGGCGAGGCACAGCACGGCGGCCGCGCCGGTGGCCTGGGCCGTGCGGCACGCCACGCGCGCTCCCGCCGAGCGCCCGCCCGTGACCAGCGGGAGCTCCGCGAAGTCCGTGGCGGCGAGGTCCTCGACCACCGCGATCCACGCGGCGTCGAGCTGCTTCGCCGCGGGCGACGAGCGCTTCCCCGCCACGCGATAGGGCTGCTCCACCAGCGCCACGTTGAAGCCGGCGGACCCGGCGGCCGCGGTGGCGGCGATCAGGTCAGGCGCCTCCACGCCGCCGCCCGCCCCGTGGCCGAGCACGACCGCGCCGCGAGCGTCCGGTGCGGGGTGCAGACGGACGCGCGCGTCGCCATGAGGCGTTTTCGTGATCTTCGTCACAGTCGTGGTCGCCATTTACGGGTACTCACGCGTAGAGGTGCAGGCGGGAATGGACAGACTGGCAGGGTTCCTCGAGCGCCGCCGCTGGGTCGTGCTCGCGGCCTGGGTCGCGCTGCTCGTGGCCGCGCTCCCCTTCGCCTCCCACCAGACCGATCACCTCACGAGCGGTGGCTTCGAGGTGCCCGGCTCGCAGTCCCAGGTGGTGAGCGAGAACGTCCACCGCTTTGAGGGCGCCCAGCGCGACAATCTCGCCGTCGTCCTCGCCCGCCGTCCCGGCTCCGACGCCGCCGCGGTGCGCGCGGAGGTGGCCCGCGTCGGACAGACCGCCGGCCGGCTCCCGCACGTCGAGCTGACGCCCAATGCGGCCGCGCTCGCGAAGCGCCAGGCCGGCTCCGCCTCGATCACGGTCGTGCCGCTCACGGTCGAGGGCGACCGCGACGACGCCGCCGACATGGCGGTGGACTTCCGCGACGAGCTCGGCACGGCCGCGCGCGACGGCGTGCTGCTCCCTCTGAAGGCCGTCCTGATGAACCTGCTGTCGGTGGCGGCCGCCTACGGCGCACTGGTGATGGTGTTCCAGTGCGGCTGGTTCGACGGCCTGCTGGGCTACGACTCGCTCGGCTACGTGAACGCCATGACCCCGCCGTTCCTGCTGGCGATCGTCTTCGGCCTGTCGATGGACTACGAGGTGTTCCTGCTGTCGCGGATCCGCGAGCGCTACGACGCCACAGGCGACACGCGCCGCGCGGTGGCCGAGGGCCTGCGCGCCAGCGCAGGCACGATCTCGAGCGCGGCGCTCGTCCGCCTGATCCTGGTGCCGGCCACCATGGAGATCATGGGCCGCTTGAACTGGTGGCTGCCGATGCGCGTGGACCGGGTGCTGCCGCACGCGGGCTTCGAGTCGGGTTCAGGCCGCCGCGAGCCGGCGCTCGATCTCGGCGGCTAGCTCGGCCACCGGCACGCGGTCCTGCTCGAGCGTGTCGCGGTCGCGCAGCGTGACCGTGTCGTCGTCCATCGTCTGGTGGTCGACGGTCACCCCGAACGGCGTGCCGATCTCGTCCTGGCGCCGGTAGCGCTTGCCGATCGACCCGCCGGTGTCGTACTCGGCCGTCATGCGCGGGCGCAGGTCCTCGTAAATCGCGCGCGCCTTCTCCGGCTGGCCGTCCTTGTTCACGAGCGGCAGGACGGCGACCTTGATCGGCGCCATGTGGGGGGCGAGCCGCAGGACCGTCCGCTGCTCGCCGCCGATGTCGTCCTCGTCGTAGGCGTCGCACAGGAGCGCCAGCACGGTCCGGCCCACGCCGGCAGCGGGCTCGATCACGTGCGGCACGTAGCGGTCACCGCTCGCCGTGTCCACGTACTCGAGCTTCTGGCCCGAGAACTCGGCGTGCTGCGTCAGGTCGAAGTCGCCCCGGTTGGCGATCCCCTCGAGCTCGGACCAGCCGATCGGATACAGGTACTCGATGTCGCTCGTCGCGCTCGAGTAGTGCGACAGCTCGTCCGCGTCGTGCGCGCGGAGCCGGAGCGCCTCGCGGTCGATGCCAAGCGAGGCGTACCAGTCCATCCGCTGCTCCATCCAGTGCTGATACCACTGCTCCGCCTCCGCCGGCGGCACGAAGAACTCCATCTCCATCTGCTCGAACTCGAGCGTGCGGAACACGAAGTTGCCCGGCGTGATCTCGTTCCGGAAGGACTTGCCCACCTGGGCGATCCCGAACGGCGGCTTCTTGCGCGCGTACTGAAGCGTCGTCTTGAAGGCGAGAAAGATGCCCTGGGCCGTCTCCGGGCGGAGGTACACGGTCGAGCCTGCGTCCTTCACGGGCCCGATCTGGGTCTCGAACATGAGGTTGAACTCGCGCGCCTCGGTGAGGTCGCAGTCCTGGTGGTCGCCCGGGAGCTTGGACGGCGCGTGGCCGCAGCGCACGTCCGGGTGCTCCGCCGTGCCGTCGCGGGCCTCCTGGAGGTGGTCCGCCCGGAAGCGGCGGTTGCAGGCCCGGCACTCGATCAGCGGGTCGCTGAACCCGGCGAGGTGCCCGGACGCCTCCCAGGTGCGCGGGTGCTGGATGATCGCCGAGTCGAGGGCGACGATGTCGTCGCGCTCCTGGATCATCGCCCGCCACCAGGCGCCGATCACGTTGTTCTTCAGGAGGACGCCGTAATGCCCGTAGTCGTAGGTGTTGGCGATGCCCCCGTAGATCTCCGAGGCCGGGAAGATGAGGCCGCGCCGCTTGCAGAGAGCGACGATCTTGTCCATGGTCACCGGGCTCGCCATTGGGCGCAGCAGGCTACCGGGCACGGAACACGCCGCTCTTTACGCGTCTTCATGTGAACGCAATGTGACTATTTGTTCACTTCCTGGGGTACCTTGGAGGCGATGGTCGGAATGGCCCTGCGCCCGCTTTCGCATCTCACCGCGTGGATCGTCTGGCACGCGGCGCGGGTCTCGCTCCTCGAGGACCTCGAGAGCCCGAAGCCTCCGCGCAACGCCTAGGGCGCCCTCCCCTGGCACTCCTATACTGAGAGTGCCATGCCGATTTACGAGTATCGCTGCGAGCGAGGCCACACGTTCGAGGTGATGCAGCGCATGACGGACGAGCCGATCGAGCTCTGCGAGGAGCACGGAACGCCCGTGCAGCGGGTCTTCCACCCGGTCGCGGTCCACTTCAAGGGATCGGGCTTCTACAACACCGACTACGGCAAGAAGAGCAAGTCCGGGGCGGCGTCCGAGGGCAAGTCGGAGTCGGGCTCGTCGTCCTCCGACTCGTCAGGCAAGAAGTCCGAGTCGAGCTCGTCGTCGTCCTCCTCGAAGGACTCCGGCGGCAGCTCGGCCGCCAAGTCGGCGAGCTCGGACTAGCTGCCGTTCAGCAGCTTGTCGACCGCGTCGCGCTTCGAGCCGTCGGACACGAACAGGTTGCTGCCGTTGCAGCAGGTGGCCTCGAGGACCTCGGTGTCGCTCGAGTTGCCGGTGGCCATGTCGGCGAACAGCGCCATCAGCTGGAAGCCGTTCATGTCCGACTTGAGCGTTCGGGGGGCGTTCCAGCTCACCCAGGGCAGCCTGAGGAAGGTGCTCGGGGACTTCGCCTGCGAGCCGATCGCGGACAGCACCTCCTGCTGACGGCGCGCGCGGTCGCGGTCGTCCTCGTTCGGGGCGCATTCGTTCTTCCGGACACGTGAGTAGCCGAGCGCGCGGCGGCCGTCGAGGTGGAGCTCGCCCTTCTTGAAGTGGAGTCCCTTCCAGAAGTTGTCGAACGGGGGCGAGCAGACCCGCGTCTTGTTGTGCACGGTCACGCCGCCGAGCGCGTCGATGAAGTGGGGGAACTCCTCGAAGTCGACCTCCACGACGTGGTTGATCTGAAGGCCGTTGCCGAGGAAGTTCTCCAGCGTCTGGATCGTCAGCGCCGGCCCGCCGTACGCGTAGGCGGCGTTCACCTTGCTCACGCCGTGGCCGGGGATGTTCACCTCCACGTCGCGCGGGATCGACAGCTTGCGCACGCTGCCGAAGGCGGAGTGGACCAGCATGATCGTGTCGGAGCGGCCCGGGCCGGACTGCGACTTGTCGATCGAGTCGCCGGTACGGACGTCGGAGCCGAGCACCAGGATGTTGCTGCCGCTGAAGAGGTTGCCGCTGCTCGAGAGCGCGCGCTCCGTGGCCGGCGACACCCCGGGGCGGGTCTGGGCGCTGATCAGGAAGAGGACCAGCGAGAGGAGCAGCCAGCTCCCGATCGCGATGGCGACCCACTTGACGACGCGGCCGACAGTGATGTCGCGCGGCCCGCGCGGAGCCCTCGGCTCGTCACCGTCGTCGCGGTGCCGGGAGAGCCGCTTTCGGAGCGCATCGAGGTCGCCGCCGCCCGCCCGCGGCTTGCGCCGCGCGCGGTAGACCTTGTACTCCGGGGGGCCGGGCGTCGGGTCGTTCACCCCCCTCTGTATATCTACCGCCATGCCACCGAGGCGCGTGATCGGCATCGACGCCGGGGGGACGAAGCTCCTCGGAGGCGTGGTCGACGAGGAAATGGTGGTCCACCACAGGGTCCGCCGCACCTGGCGTGGAGCGGACCGGCAGGAGACGCTCGCCATCTTCACGGAGGCGGTCGAGGAGGTGCGGGCGGCGTCGCCGGACGTGGAGGCCATCGCGTTCGGCATCCCCGCGCTGGTGGATGCCGAGACGGGCGTGTCGCGGTGGTCGAATCACCTGCCGCTCGACGGCGTGCCGTTCCGCGACCTGATGTCAGAACGGCTCGGGCTGCCCGTGCTTGTGGACAACGACGGCAACGCGTCGATGCTCGCGGAGGCGCGCAGCGGGGCGGCGGCGGGTGCTCGCCACGCCGTGATGATCTCGCTCGGAACCGGCATCGGCGGGGGCCTGTGGCTGAACGGCGAGGTGTACCGGGGCGCGTCCGGGATGGGCGGCGAGATGGGGCACGCGGTGCTCCAGCTTCACGGTCCCGAGTGCCCGGGCGACTGCCCCGGGATCGGGTGCTTCGAGGCGCTCGTGTCCGGGAACGCGATCGGCCGGGAGGGGCTGCGGGTCGCCCAGACGCAGCCGGAGTCGGCGCTGGGGCGGCGGCTGGCGGCCGAGAGGGAGATCGACGGCGGGATCGTCACGGAGATGGCGCACGACGGCGACCCGCAGGCGCAGGAGGTGCTCGCGCGCATCGGAGAGCGGCTCGGTTTCGGGCTGGTCGGCCTCGTGAACACGTTCAACCCGGAGGTGATCGTGATCGGCGGAGGCGCCGCGCGCGGCGGCGACCTGCTTCTGGCGCCCGCCCGGGCGGTGATCGCCCGGCACGCGCTCCCGCCGACGCGCGAGGGGGTGCGGGTGGTGCCCGCCCACTACGGCGACGAGGCGGGGATGGTGGGCGCCGCGCTGATAGCGCTGGAGTCGCTGGCGCCGTGAGCGGGAGGCTCGTCGTGTGCCCGACGCCGATCGGGAATCTGGAGGACATCACCCTCCGGGTCCTGTCCGCGCTGCGCGAGGCCGATGTGGTGGCGTGCGAGGACACCCGTCGCACGCGCGTGCTGCTCGACCGGTACGGCGTGAAGGCGCGGCTCGTCTCGTACCACGAGCACAACGAGCGGGCGCGCGCGGCGGAGCTCGCGGAGAAGATGCGCGGTGGGGCGGTGGTGGCGCTCGTCTCCGACGCGGGGATGCCGCTGGTGTCCGACCCGGGTTACCTGCTGGTCCGCGCGTGCGTGGCGGCCGGGCTGCCGGTGGAGGTGCTGCCGGGCCCGTCCGCGGCGATCACGGCGCTGGTGGCATCCGGGCTGCCGGCCGACCAGTGGCACTTCCATGGCTTCCTGCCGCGGAAGAAGGGCGAGCTGCGCGAGGTGCTCTCGGGCGGCGACGGCACCCTCGTGGCCTTCGAGTCGCCGCGCCGGCTGCCGGCGACCCTGGCGCTGCTGGCCGAGCTGGACCCGGACCGCGACGTGGCCGTGTGCCGGGAGCTGACGAAGGCGCACGAGGAGGTGGTGCGCGGCACGGCGGCCGAGCTCGCGGCCCGGTACGCCGACGGACCGCCCAAGGGCGAGATCGTCCTGGTGATCGCGCCGCCCGCCGGCCGCGCCGCCTCCGATGCGCCGCCACCGAAGGCCGTCGAGGCCCTGCAGCAGCTGGTCGAGGCGGGCGCCCACCCGCGGAGGGCCGCCTCGGTGGTCGCCTCCCTGACAGGCACAAGCGCGAACGCGCTGTACCGGGCGCTCACCTCCGAGTAACGAACTCGCACGGTCCGGCACCAACCGGTACGCCTTGGCGACGGGCGGCTGAACCCGCCGGGCGCGCAGTCGTACGGTCGGCCGATGCGCCGACTTCTCCGCCTTCTCACGCCCTCCCTGCTCGTCGCCGCCGTACTCGTGGCGCCCGAGCCGGCTTCCGCCGCCTGGGTCTGGCCCGTGTCCGGGGAGGTCATCACCCCCTACCGCAACGGGACCGACCCGTACGCAACGGGACAGCACCGGGGAATCGACATCGCGGCTCCGGTGGGCACGCCGGTGGTGGCGGCGGCGGGCGGCGACGTGCGATTCGCCGGAACGGCGGGCTCCTCCGGCCTGACGATCTCCATCCGCACCGGCGACGGCTACGACACCTCGTATCTCCACCTGTCCGCACTGGCGGTGCGAGCGGGCACGCATGTGTCGACGGGCGAGCGCCTGGGAGCTGTGGGCACCACAGG
>DASUYU010000274.1:0-5752 GCA_036377235.1 Thermoleophilaceae bacterium | reverse complement strand
AAGAGCGCGCCGGTCACCGTCTCCTGGCGCGAGCACGACGAGCGAGCCTCGCTGGTGGATTACGGGAGCGGGTCGCTGCCGCTCCCGGGATAACTGAACCGGCGCACGAACGGGGGAGGTCGTTGTAGCTTGCGCGGCCGGTGAACGGGAGACGCCTGCTTGCAACCTTTGCGGCCCTGACGACCGCGCTCGCGGTCCTGACCGCCACGGCCTACGGGCACGTGGAGCGGAGCTCGTACTGGCCTGACCCGGCGCCCGACAAGAGCGTGAAGCCCGCGGCCGGCGGGAAGGTGCCGAAGGCACGCTCGCTCGGCTCGGCGCTCAGGGTCAAGGCGCGCGGCGACACGCGGGTCGTGTGCCAGCGCGGCTCGCTGAAGCGGGCGATCAAGTCGATCAACAGCGCGCGCCGGAATGGCTGGGTGCTGCGCCCCTCCCAGGGCACGCGCAAGCTCTCCGCCCGCAACGCGCGCAGGCTGAAGCACCAGAACCGCGCGTTCTTCTCGCGCTGCAAGTTCCGCAGCATCCAGACCGCGATCAAGCGCTCGCACACGGGCGACCGCGTGGTCGTCATGCCCGGCAAGTACATCGAGCCGAGGTCGCGCGCGAAGCCCACGAACGATCCCAAGTGCGCCCAGTACAAGGAGAAGTCGGATAAGGGCAACGGCGCGGCGACCTTCAAGTACCAGGTGAAGTGCCCGAATGACCAGAACCTGATCTATCTGCAGGGACGGGCGCTCGCGAAGAAGCCGCCGCCCAACCCGCCGCGCGAGGACCGCCACGGGATCCCGGACAACGGCAGGTGCATCCGCTGCAACCTCCAGATCGACGGCTCCGGCGCGAAGCCGGAGGACACGGTCGTCGACCTGGCCAAGGACACGCACGCGAAGCTCCGCGGCCCGTCCGAGGCGCAGAAGGAGGTGGGCCTCCGCGCCGACCGCGCCGACGGGCTCGTGATCCGCAACATGAGCTTCGCCCACGCCGCCGAGCACGGCGTGTACATCCACGAGACCGACGGCTATCGCATGCAGCGCGTGAAGTTCTTCTGGAACCAGGAGTACGGCGGGCTGATGTTCACCTCCGACCATGGCCTCACGGCCGACTGCGAGGGCATGGGCAGCGGCGACTCCGCCATCTACCCCGGCGGCGCGCCCGACACGGGCGAGCAGACGGTCGAGCCGCGCCAGCGCGTGAACCAGACGATCACCCGCTGCGACATCCACCACAACACGCTCGGCTACTCGGGCACGATGGGGAACGGCACGCGCGTGGTGGGTAACCACTTCTACGACAACGGCACCGCCATCACGACCGACTCGTTCTACGCCGGCGGCCATCCCGGCTACCCGGAGGACAGCGCCCGGTTCGAGAAGAACCAGATCTACTCGAACAACTTCAACAGCTTCCTGCCCGACTCCGACGTGGATCCTCGCGTCCCGGTGCCGGTGGGCGTGGGAATCTTCATCGCAGGCGGCAACAACAACAACATCGCCGGGAACCGGATCTATGACAACTGGCGGCGCGGGACGATGTTGCTCTACGTGCCGGACTCGTTCTCCGACGAGACCAAGACGAGCGCCAACTCGGTCTCCCACCGCAACCGGTACCACAACAACGTGATGGGGATCGCGCCGGACGGCACCAAGATGCCCAACGGCGTGGACTTCTGGTGGGACGAGGCCCCGGGTCAGATGAACAACTGCTGGTATGACAACGGCGAGGTCACGACCGATCCGCCCGGCCCGCTGACCCCCTCGGATTGCAACAACACGAGCGCGGGCGTGACCTACGGGGCCAAGCTGGCAGGCGAGATCGCTCCGTGTGCGGCCTCCGTGGAGGGTGGCGGGTACGACGCGAATACCTGTCCCTGGTTCAGAACGCCCGAGAAGCCCTCGTCGTCGGGCGGCAGCGGCGGCATGCCCGGCCTGCCGGCCAGGGCCTCCGGCGCGCCGAGGGTTCCGCTGTTCACCGACGGGTGCCGGCTGATCGGCACCACACTGTCGTGCGAGGCGTTCTCCGACCGGCCCTAGCCGCGGCGGCCGTCATCTGGTTCGCGGGCTGCGGAGGACAGCCCGCGTCTCCAGAGCCCTTCGGCGTGGCGTTGCAGGTGGCGGACTGCGACGACTGGCGCGCGTCGTCGCCGCGGGAGCGCCAGTCGGTGATCGACCAGCTCGAGACCGCGGTGGCGGGCCCGCGCAAGGAGGGCAGCACGCTGCCCGACGACACGGCCTACAACACCCTCGATGCGCGCTGCAGGCCCGACTTCGCGCACGGCTTCCTGCTCTACCAGCTGTACATCCGTGCCGCGGCGTTCGCGTCGTACTCCGAGTGAGGTGCCAGAATCGGGCGCCGGATGGCGCAACTGGCCCGGACATCGTTCAGGGAGCGGATCGAGGCACTCGAGGACGGGTGGCTCTCGCCGCTCGCCATGCGCTCGTACCCGGCAATCCGCGAGGACCCGGAGCCGGACTCGGATCACCGCACGCCGTTCCAGCGCGACCGCGACCGGATCGTGCACTCGAAGCCGTTCCGGCGTCTGAAGCACAAGACCCAGGTGTTCATCTCGCCCGAGGGCGACCACTACCGCACCCGGCTCACGCACACAATCGAGGCCTGCGGGATCGCCCGCGGGGTGGCGCGGGCGCTCGGGCTGAACGAGGACCTCACCGAGGCGATCTCGCTCGGCCACGACCTCGGGCACCCGCCCTTCGGCCACACCGGCGAGGAGGTGCTCGACGCGTGCGTGCGCGAGCGCGGGGGGAGCGGTTTCCGCCACAACGAGCATTCACTCCGTGTGGTGGAGGTGCTGGAGCGGCTGAACCTGACGGCGCCGGTGCGCGACGGCATCCTGCGCCACACGGGCGACGAGCCGCCGGAGACGCTCGAGGGGCGGATCGTGCGGCTGGTGGACCGGGTGGCGTACATCAACCACGACATCGACGACGCCATCCGCGCCGGCGTGCTCGCGTTCGATGACCTGCCGGGCGCCGAGATCGAGCTGCTGGGATCGACCGGGTCGGACCGGATCGAGACGCTGGTGGTGGACCTCCTGCGTCATTCCGAGCAGGCGGCGGACATCGTCCAGGGCGAGGAGGTGGGCAGCGCGATGCTGCGCCTGCGCTCGTTCATGTTCGAGCGCGTGTACCTGGGCGAGCGCGCCCAGGCCGAGCGGCCACGAATCGAGCGGATGATGCGGGCTTTGTTCGACTTCCACATGGAGCAGCTCGGCGGCGACCGCCAGGCCGTGGTTGACTGGCTCGCCGGGATGACCGACCGGTACGCGATCCGCGAGTTCGAACACCTGTCGGTGCCGCAGGGGTTCTGAGCGTGGCGCTGTTCACGAAGGACACGATCGACCGCGTGCGAGACGCGGTCGACATGGTGCATCTCGTCTCCGAGAAGACCGACCTCCGCCGGGTCGGGACGCGCTGGACGGGCCTGTGCCCGTTCCACGACGAGCGGACGCCCTCGTTCTCCGTGAACGCCGAGGAGAAGCTCTACTACTGCTTCGGCTGCGGCGAGGGCGGCGACGCGTTCAAGTTCGTGCAGCAGACGGAGGGGCTCGACTTCCAGGAGGCCGTGGAGCAGCTGGCGGAGCGCTCGGGCGTGCAGGTGGAGCGCGAGGTGGACGATCCCGCTGCAGAGCAGCGGCGGCGCCGGCGCGAGCGGCTGCACGCGCTGCTGGACCGGGCGGCGGGCTTCTACTCCAATTACCTCCACAACTCTGGGGAAGCACAGCCCGCACGGGAATATCTGGCCTCCCGGTCTCTCTCGGACGAGATCCTCAGAGAGTTTCGCGTCGGCTACTCGCCCAGCGCTTGGGACCGCATGCTGCTCGGTGCACGACAGGGTGGGTTCACCGAGGAGGAGCTGGTGGCCGCGGGGCTTGCGCAGCGAGGCCGCGGCGGCGGCCTCTACGACCGGTTCCGCGGCCGGATCATGTTTCCCCTTGCCGACGCCCGCGGAAGGGTCCTCGGCTTCGGCGCCAGGCAGATGGGGGAGGGGCGCGGCCCGAAGTACCTGAACACCTCCGAGAACGACATCTACCACAAGGGTCGCCAGCTGTTCGGCATCGACGTGGCCCGGAAGGAGGCGATGAGGAGCGGTCGGTTTGTCGTCGTCGAGGGTTACACCGATGTGCTTGCGCTACATCAGGCAGGAATTGGCGAAGCCGTGGCGATCATGGGCACGGCGATGACCCAGGAGCAGCTGGCGGAGCTGGCGAAGGTGGGCGACTCGAATCGCCGCGGCATGGTCTTCCTCGCCCTCGACGCGGACCGCGCGGGCCGGGAGGCGATGCTGAGGGCGGCCCGGCTGGCGGAGGACCGCGGGGTCGACCTGCGGGTGATCGACATGCCGGAGGGCACGGATCCGGCCGATCTCGTGAACCATGACGGCGCTGATGCGTTCAAGGAACGAATGGATCGTGCCGCCCCCATGATCGAGTTTCAGGTCCGGCGTGTACTTGCCGATGCAGACCTGGACACGCCTTCAGGCAGGGACAAAGCACTTGGGGAGGCGCGCAAGCTGATCTCAGCCGTGCCCGAACGCACCGCAACCAGAGACGCTCTCGTCCGCGAGGCCGCGGACCGGCTGGATGTGCCGGTGGACTACGTGATGGAGCAGGCGATCCAGACAAGGCCGCAGTCCGCGCCTATCCTCTCCTCCACGGGAGATGCGCTACGCGCCGAGCGCGAGCTCCTCACGCTCTGCCTTTCCAGCGGCGACCTCGGCCGGGACTATCTCGCTCGCCCCAAAGATGACCACTTCGCATTGGAACTTCACCGCCGCGCCCGCGACCACCTGGTCGCGCACTTCGACGATCCGCTCTCGGCGCTGCCGGAGGACGATCCGGCGCTCGGCGCGCTCGTCCACGACGTGGCGTTCGCGGCGCTCGAGCGTCCTCCGACGGACGAGCGGGTGCTCAGGATGAGCCTCCTCGAGCTGGAGCGCCGGCGGATCGAGCGCGAGATCAAGCGCGCCGGCCAGGACGGCGAGCACGCGCGGAAGTCGGAGCTGGCCGCCGCCGAGCAGAAGGTGCTTCAGGAGCTGGGCGCCGTGATGGGGCAGACGGCATGACCGAGCGGGTGTTCGAGGTCGAAGACGACGGCGACGACGCGCGCGACCTCGAGCAGCCCCAGTCCGCCGTGCAGGTCGACGAGCCGGACGACGAGGAGCCCACGGCGGCCGACCTCTACGACGAGGGCGGTGTCGTCACCGCCGGACTGGTCGTCGCTCCGCCCGAGCAGGGGGCGGAGGACGCGGTGCGGCTGTACCTGCGCTCGATCGGGCGTGTGCCGCTCCTGACCCGCGAGGACGAGGTCCGGCTGGCCAAGCGGATCGAGATGAACGACATGGCCGCGAAGAACTCGCTGATCGAGGCGAACCTGCGGCTGGTGGTATCGATCGCCAAGCGCTACACCGGGCGCGGGCTGACGCTGCTCGACCTGATCCAGGAGGGCAACCTCGGGCTGATCCGCGCGGTGGAGAAGTTCGACTGGCGGCGCGGCTTCAAGTTCTCGACGTACGCGACCTGGTGGATCCGCCAGGCCATCACGCGCGCGCTGGCGGACCAGTCGCGGACGATCCGGATCCCGGTCCACATGGTGGAGCGGATGAACCGGGTCGCGCGGGCGAAGCGGTCGCTGATGCAGAAGCACAACCGCGAGCCCACGCCGGAGGAGATCGGCGAGCTGGTGGAGATGCCGCCGAAGAAGGTCGAGGAGATCCTGAAGCTGGGCCAGGAGCCGGTGTC
>DASUYU010000273.1:0-2062 GCA_036377235.1 Thermoleophilaceae bacterium | reverse complement strand
CGGTCGAGCTGGCGGCGGAGGATCGTGCGCGGGCAGTAGGGCCACTCCTCGCCCTCCACGTGCACGTCGCAGGCGAGCCGCGCCACGCCCGGCTTCCACCACAGGGGCGTGAAGCTGCGCACGTCCGGCATGGCGGCGAGGTCGGGGTCGTGCGGGAACTGGCCGATCGCGCCGGCCGCGAACCCGGCGAACCCGGCGCCGTCCTCCATCAGGCCGTCGAAGTGACGAGCGGGCACGAGCTTCGCGTTCGGCTTGCCGTGCATGTCCACGAACTGCGCGAACAGGAACTCGATGTCGTTGCTCTCGATGTAGCTCTTGACGTCCTCAGCCGAGGACGGCGCGGTGAAGTGCTCGCTCGTCACGCTCATGTGCGCAAGCTATCCGCATTCGCGCATACGGCCAATGTGGAGATCCCACATACCAGGGCGCCGAATTGTTCATCCATTCTCCATGGGCCGGGCTGTAGGCCGTACCTACACTCGAATGCTCAAGGAGGCTCGCCAATGTGTGGAATCGCAGGACTCTTCTCGAAATCGCTCGACGTGAGCGAAGGGCTCGGAAGCCATCTCGGGGACATGCTCCTCCAGCTGAGCGACCGGGGCCCGGACAGCGCCGGCGTGGCGATCTATCGCGACCCCGCGCCGAGCGGCTCCTCGAAGGTGTCGCTGTTCAGCCCCGATCCCCAGCAGGACTGGGGCGCGGTGCGCGACGCGCTGGACGAGGCGTTCGGCGCAGGCGAGCCCGAGCAGCGCGCGTCCCACGCGGTGATGGTCGTGGAGACTGACGCCGCGGAGGCCCAGAACTGGCTGCGCGAGCGGTATCCGGAGCTGCGCGTGATGAGCTCCGGGCAGGCGATCGAGATCTACAAGGAGATGGGCTCGCCGCGCGATTTCATCCAGGCGTTCGATCTCGCGAGCATGTCGGGCAGCCACGCGCTGGGCCACACGCGGATGGCCACGGAGAGCCGGGTGACCACCGAGCACTCGCACCCGTTCTCGACCGGGCTCGACCTGTGCCTGGTGCACAACGGCTCGCTGTCGAACCACAACCGGCTGCGACGCAGGCTGCGGGCGGAGGGGATCGAGTTCGAGACGGACAACGACTCCGAGGTCGCGGCGGGCTACCTGACCTGGCGGCTGCGCGAGGGCGCGTCGCTCGAGCAGGCGCTCGAGGGCTGCCTGGAGGATCTCGACGGCTTCTACACGTTCGCGGTCGGCACGATCGACGGCTTCGCGGTGCTGCGCGACCCGATCGCCTGCAAGCCGGCGGTGATGGCGGAGACCGACGAGTGGGTGGCGATGGCGTCCGAGTATCGGGCGATCGCCGTGCTGCCGGGCGCCGAGACCGCGCGCACGTGGGAGCCCGAGCCCGGGCGCGTATACAGCTGGGAGCGGGCTGCCGTCTGATGGCGGTCGAGAGCGGCCTGGAGGCCGCGGAGTTCGACCTGGCGGTCACTCCGCTGCGTGAGCTGAACGCCGCGCTGCACGCGATCGACGACTCGTCGCCACGGCACTGGCGGGTCCTCAATCCACGTGGAGCCCACGCGGTCGCCGTGGGGATCGACGCGCCGGTCGAGGTCGAGATCGAGGGGCACGCCGGCTACTACTGCGCCGGCATGAACAAGCAGGCCACGGTCCGCGTGCACGGCAACGTGGGGGTGGGCTGCGCCGAGAACATCATGTCCGGCGCGGTGATCGTGGACGGCAACGCGTCGCAGTCGGCGGGCGCGACCGGCCGCGGCGGCCTCGTGGTGATCCGCGGCAGCGCCGCCGCCCGCTGCGGCATCTCGATGAAGGGTGTGGACATCGTGGTGCAGGGCTCGGTGGGCCACATGAGCGGCTTCCTCGCGCAGAAGGGCACGCTCGTGATCTGCGGCGACGCCGGCGAGGCGCTCGGCGACTCGATCTACGAGGCGCACGTTTACGTGCGCGGCAAGGTGGCCGACCTGGGCGCCGACTGCATCGAGAAGGAGATGCGCGACGAGCACGCGGCCGAGCTGTCCGGGCTCCTCGAGCGGGCGGAGGTCGAGGGCGTGTATCCCGACGACTTCCACCGCTACGGC
>DASUYU010000272.1:0-10079 GCA_036377235.1 Thermoleophilaceae bacterium | reverse complement strand
ACCGGGATCACCGGCAAGTGGGGCCTCTGGTCCGCGCTGCTCGAGGTCGCGCCGAACGAGCCGCGCCTGGACGCGGACCTGCTGGCGCGGCTGCGCGACCGCGCGGAGGAGCAGCGGGCGACGGTGGAGGAGCTGCGCGAGCAGGCGGCCAGAGAGGCATTCGCCGGCTAGGCCCACGGGGCGTGCCGCGCGCCCGCGCCGCGCGACTAGGCTGCGGCGCGTGTCGTGGGAGCCCGAGCTCGAGGAGCTGCGCCGGCGCGAGGAGCTCGCCCGGCGGATGGGCGGCGAGGAGCGGGTCGGGCGCCAGCACGCGTCGGGCCGGCTGACGGTCCGCGAGCGGATCGAGCGGCTGCTCGACCAGGGCACCTTCCACGAGACCGGCGCGCTCGCGGGTCGCGGCACGTACGGCGACGACGGCGAGCTGAGCGACTTCCTGCCGGCCAACACCGTCGTCGGCCAGGGACGCATCGACGGCCGGCGAGCGGTCGTGGAGGCCGACGACTTCACGATCCGCGGCGGCGCGGCCGACGCCGCCATCTGGGAGAAGACCGTCTACGCGGAGCGAATGGCGCACGACCTGCGGCTCCCGCTCGTCCGCCTCGTGGACGGCACCGGCGGCGGGGGCAGCGTCAAGTCGCTGGAGGACATGGGCTTCTCGTACGTGCCGCCGCTGCCGGGCTTCGACCTCGTGGTGCAGAACCTCTCCGTCGTGCCGGTCGCCGCCGCGGCGCTCGGGCCGGTGGCCGGGCTCGGCGCGGCGCGCGTCGTGTGCTCGCACTTCTCGGTGATCGTGAAGGACACCGCGCAGCTGTTCGTGGCCGGACCGCCGGTGGTGGCGATGGCGGGCATGGGCGAGACGCCCGACAAGGAGGAGCTGGGCGGGGCGCGGATGCAGGCGCGCGCCGGCGCGGTCGACAACGTGGCGGCCGACGAGGACGACGCGCTCGATCAGCTGAGGCGGTTCCTCTCCTACCTCCCGCAGAACGTGTGGGAGGCGCCGCCCGTCGAGGACTCGGGCGATCCGCCGGACCGGCGCGAGGAGGAGCTCGTCTCCATCGTCCCGCGCGACCACAGGCGTGCCTACAAGATGCGCCGCGTCCTCGACGCAGTGCTCGACCGCGGCTCGGTCTTCGAGCTGGGCGCCGGCTTCGGCCGTCCCACGATCACTTGCCTCGCCCGGCTCGGAGGGCGCCCGGTAGGGGTGCTCGCGTCCGACCCCGAGCACTACGGCGGCGGCGTAACGGCGGACGCCGCCGAGAAGACCGCGCGGTTCGTGGACATCTGCGACCAGTTCCACCTGCCGGTCGCGAACTTCGTGGACATCCCCGGCTTCGTGATCGGCACCGCGGCTGAGCGCGCGGGCACGATCAGGCGCGGGGCGCGCGGGCTGTTCGCGATCGCCCAGGCGAGCGTGCCGTGGGTCTCGATCCTGGTCCGGAAGGTGTACGGCGTCGCGGGCGCCGGCCACGGAGACGGCTCACGGCTGAACCTGCGGTTCGCCTGGCCGTCGGGCAACTGGGGCTCGCTGCCGATGGCGGGCGGGCTCGAGGCGGCCTACCGGCGCGAGCTGGAGGCGGCCGAGGATCCGGCCGCGCTCCGGGCGGAGATAGCCGCGCGGCTGGAGGCGGTGACCTCCCCCTTCAGGACGGCGGAGCGGTTCAGCGTCGAGGAGATCATCGACCCGCGCGACACGCGCCCGATCCTGTGCGACTGGGCGGAACGGGCACACGAGCTGGTGCGGCACGAGCTGCACACCGGGCCGAAGGCGCGCGGCCCACGGCCGTAGGGGACGGCGACCTAACGCTCGAGGGGCAGCCGAAGCCGCCCCTCAAACCCTCAACCACCCTCAGAAAAGGGTCAGACCCCTTTCGCCGGACCCCTTTCGCCGGCTACTCCACCGTTCGGCGGCGCGGCGCGAGGCCGGTCAGCGCCAGCAGCGCACCCAGCGCCAGCAGCAGGCCGACCGCTCGGCCGGTTAATGGCAGCGAGCCGCCGCTGGTTGCGGAGACCCCTCCCAATGCGAGGACCCCCGCGCACACCATCGCCATTCCCTGCGCCCATGCGCCCGGTCCCCACTGCCAAGATCCGGCACGCGTGGGCAAAAAAATCCCGGGAAACGCAAGGTTCGAACCCGACAACCCTCACACGCGTTGTGATATAGTTGCGTGCGCAATTACCGCCCCGGGCACCATCTGAGGAGACGAGACAGGCATGAAGCTCAACGGCATCCACCACATCACCGCCATCACAGGCGACGCTCAGCGCAACGTGGACTTCTACGTCGGCGTGCTCGGCCTTCGTCTCGTGAAGAAGTCCGTCAACCAGGACGACCCGACCGTCTACCACCTCTTCTACGGCGACGAGCACGCCAAGCCCGGGCTCGACCTGACCTTCTTCGAGTACCCCGGCGCCGCGCCCGGCCGGGCCGGCGAGGGCATGATCCATCGCATCGTGTGGCGCGTGGGCTCGCCAGACGCGCTCGACTTCTGGAGCGAGCGGCTCGCCGCGAACGGCGTCGAGCCGGCCCGCGAGGGCGACACGCTCGTGTTCTCCGACCCCGAGGGCCTCGAGCACCAGCTGCTCGTGGCCGACGTCTCAGACGAGCCGCTGACCGCCGACCATCCCGAGGTGCCGGCCGAGCACGCGCTGCAGGGCTTCCACGCCGCGCGCGCGTACGCATCGGATCCCGAGCGGAGTCGCGAGCTGCTGGAGCAGGGCCTCGGCTTCGAGCAGTCCGGCGACGGCTTCGAGGCGCGCGGCGAGGAGCGCGGCGGCCTCTACTTCTACGACGAGCCGCCCGCCGAGCGCGGCATCCAGGGTGGCGGCACGGTTCACCACCTCGCGTGGAACTCGGCCGACGAGGATCACGAGAAGTGGCAGCAGCGCGCGGCCGAGCACGGCGCGCACCCGACCCAGGTGATCGACCGCCACTACTTCAAGTCGATCTACTTCCGGGAGCCGAGCGGCGTGCTCTTCGAGCTGGCCACCCCGAGCCCCGGCTTCACGATCGACGAGCCGCTCGAGACGCTCGGCGAGAAGCTGTCGATCCCGCCGCGGCTCGAGGAGCTGCGGCCGCAGATCGAGGCGACCGTCAAGCCGCTCACCAACCCGCGCACCGCCCAGCGCGCGAGCGCCTAGATTCTCCGCCGGTGCTCTTCACCGGCGGAACGATCCGAACGCTGGACCCGGCTGCCCCCACCGTGGGGCAGCTGGCCGTTCGGGGCCCGTGGGTCGTGGACGACGACAAGGCGGGCGAGGGCGTGATCGAGCTCGGGGAGCGCTGCCTCCTACCCGGGTTCACCGACTCGCACGTGCACTTCCCCACCTGGTCGCTCGGCCTGCGGCAGGCGCGGCTCGAGGGCGCGCGCTCGCTCGAGGAGGCGCTCGACCGCGTGGTGGCCGCGCGCGAGCACGTGCGCGACGGCGGCTGGCTGCGCGGGCTCGGGTGGCGTGAGGGCGACTGGACCGAGCCGCCGACGCGTGAGGCGCTCGACCGTGCGGTGCCGGACCTGCCGGTCGCGCTGATGTCGAAGGACTACCACTCGCTGTGGCTGAACAGCGCGGCGCTCGAGCGCGCCGACGGGCCGCTCGAGGTGCCCGGCGGCGTGGTCGAGGAGAGCGGCATCCTGCGCGAGAACTCCGCGTGGGCGTTCCGCGACCGCTACGTCCGCCCGACGCTCGACGAGATGATCGAGGCCTCGCGCGAGGGCATGCGGGTGGCGGCGTCGCGCGGCGTCGTGGCGATCCACGACAAGGACGGCTGGCTCGGCTCGTTCGAGGTCCACGAGCGGCTGCTCACGGACGGTGACCTGCTCACCCGGGTGTGGCAGTCCTTCCCCTGGGACCGGCTCGACGACCTGGCGAGCCTCGGCATCAGGTCCGGGTTCGGCGACCCCATGCTCCGCTTCGGCTACCTGAAGGGCTTCATGGACGGGACGCTCGGCTCGGCCACCGCCCGCCTGCTGGACGGCTCGGGCGTCGAGATCAGCTCGCGCGAGGTGCTGGAGGACGTGGTCCGGCGGGCGGCCGCCGCCGGCTGGCCGGTGGCGGTGCACGCGATCGGCGACGCCGCGAACCGGGCCGCGCTCGACGCGTTCGAGGCCACCCGCGACGAGTGGGCGCCGCGCGGCCTGCGCCAGCGAATCGAGCACGCGCAGCTGCTCGACGACGCCGATGTGGCGCGCTTCGCCGAGATCGGCGTCGCCGGCTCCGTCCAGTTCAGCCACGCCCCCTCCGACCGCGACCTCGCGGAGCGGCTGTGGGAGGGACGCCAGGGCGCGTACGCCTACCGCTCGCTGCTGGACGCCGGCGCGACGCTCGCGAACGGCTCGGACGCGCCCGTGGAGGAGCTCGACCCGCTCGCCGGGATCGTGGCCGGCGTGCGGCGCACCATCGACGAGCGCCCGTCGTGGCGCCCCGAGCAGGCGGTGACCGTGGAGGAGGCGCTCCACGCCACCTGCGTCGCCCCCGCGTGGCTGGAGCACGCCGAGGACCGCCGCGGCCGCCTCCGCCCCGGAATGGCGGCCGACCTCGTGATCCTGAACCGCGACCCGGTCACATGCCCGCCGGACCAGCTGCCGTCGCTTCGGGTGGACGCGACGATGGTGGCGGGGCGCTGGACCTACCGGGACGGCTAGCCAGCCAGAACGCCGGCGCGCACACCAGCGCGGCCGCGCCCAGCGCGAGCGCGCCCACGCCGAGCGACTCGAGCGCGGCTCCGCCCAGCAGGGCGAGCCCCGCTCCGGTCAGGCCGCTCAGCATGTCGTTGAAGCCCATCAGCCGGCCGCGCTCGGACGGCAGCGTGCTGTCGGCCAGCTCGGCGGTGGCCGCCACGAACGAGAAGTTCCAGCCCAGGCCGAGCCCGAACAGCGCCACGGCGGTCGCCGGGACGCTCTCGATCCACAGCAGTGAGATCACCGACAGCGCCATGAGCACCAGCCCGCCGAACAGCGCGACCTGCCGGCCGATCCGGTCGATGATCCGGCCCACCACGATCACGAGCGCGTACATGCCGATCACGTGCGCCCCGATGATCGGGAACACGGTGTGCGCCGGGTGGTGCATGTGGTCGACCACCACCGAGCCGGTCAGCGTCATCACGCCGACCATCACGCCGAAGCTCGCCTGAGCGGCGAGCAGGGCGGGGATCACGCCCGGCCGTCGGACGATCTGGCTGAGCGGGACGGTGGTGTCCGGCGGCGGCTCCGATGGGGACAGGGTTAAACCTGTCCCCATCATGTCCGCGATCTTCCGCGGGTCCGGGCGCACGAACAGCACGAGCACGAGCGCGACCACCATGAAGCCCGAGCCCGCGAGCCACAGCGGCGCAAGCGCGTCGCCGTCGAGGTGCTTGCCGGACAGCAGCGGGCTGAACACAGCCGGGCCGAGGATCGCCCCGAACACCGCCCCGAACAGGACGAGCGCGATGCCGTGGGCGCGCCGCTCGGGCGGGTACATGTCGCCGGCCGCGGTGCGCGCGAGCAGGGCCGTGCCGCTCGCGATGCCGATCAGCACGAACGCCGTGAAGACGAGCACGGCGCTCTCGGATGCCGAGCCGGCGGCCGCCACAACACCGCCCACCGCACCGATGGCGAAGCCGGCGGCGAGCACGGGCACGCGCCCCACGCGGTCCATCGCGCGGCCCGCGAACGGCGCGGCGAGCGCCCCGCACGCCAGTACGACGGCCGGCCCGAGGCCGAGCAGCCCGTCGATCCCGAGCACCTGCACGAGCGTGATCGAGGCCACGGCGGCCTGCAGCTGGAGCATGCCGGAGTTCGCCGCGAGCGCGGCCGACAGGAGCGCCGTGTTTCGGCCGATCGGCAGGTTGTCCATGGAGGCGGCCCAGCGTACCCGGCCCCGGTCAGGTAGTCGTTCGGCCGATGAGGGAGCGGCTGCGGCCGGCCCTGCCGCCGAGGCCACCAGCCCCGAGACCGTGATGGTCACCGGCGCGGTCCTCACGGCGATCGCGCTGGCGACCGGCCTTCTGCCCCGGGACACGCGCATGCTGCGGCGCGCGGAGCACCCTTCCAGCGTATAACTCGATTCGGACACGGGAATACCCCAAATGTCATGAGGCAGGCCTGGCTACCGGCTACGCCCAGGGGCGCGCCAATGGCTCGCGCGATCGTGCGCGAGTCCGCGGCGGCGCTCGGGCTCGACAGCGCGACCACGTGGGAGCTCACGCTCGCCACCACCGAGGCGTTCGCGAACGCGGTCGAGCACGGGAGCCCGTGCGACCCGCGCGGCATTCAGCTCCGCATGGAGCTCGCCGGCGGGTGCGTGTACATGGAGATCGCCGACTGCGGCCGCTTCGAGTCCACGCAGACGCGGAAGCCGGAGGGCCACGGCGGCCGCGGCATCACGATCATCTCGGCGCTCATGGACGACCTCGAGGTGGTGCCGGACCGCGGCACGACCAGAGTTCGCTTCGGGAAGCGCGTCGCCCTGGCCTAGGCGCGCACGGTCGGCTCGGGCGCCAGCTCGAACCAGACGCGCGTGCCGGCATCCTGCTCGACGCCCCAGCTCTCGGCCATCGACTCGATCAGGACGAGGCCCCAGCCACCCTCCTCGTCGAGCGGCGCGTTCCGCGGGGTGTGCTCGAAGCCCACCCCCGGATCGGTCACCTGGACCCGCACGCGGCCGGCGTCCAGCGAGCTCAGCTCCAGCTCGATCACCTGCTCCTCGCTCGCGCCGCCGTGGCGCACGGCGTTGTTCACGAGCTCGCAAGTGAGCAGGAGAAGCGTGCTCTCCAGCTCCGCGGGCAGCCACGAGGCCGCGCTCTCGATCCAGGAGCGCGCGCGTTCGGGCGCGCGGCTGCCGCCCGCGATCGCGATGCGCAACCGCTTGCGGGGCGGTCCGAGTGTCGGTTGGAGATTTAGCGCGGTGGAATGAGCCATCGGGGGGTCGGCGCCCCGGCGACAGGGCTGGCCCGGGTCTAGGTCCACTTTCCGCGTCGGCGTTTGGCCCCCTTTGCTTTAGCGGTGCAGGGCCAGGGCTAGCCGCCTGTTCGAGCCGCCTGCGAGCCAAATACGATCCCCAGAGGAGAGATGAAGGTCGAGGACCCCGAGCACGCGTTGACCGAGGCGGTGTGCTCGCGCGTGCGCGAGCAGCTGAACGGGGCCGATGCCGAACTGGCCGAGGCGTTCGCACGCCAGTTCTACCGCTGGGTCGCCCCCGAGGACGTGGCCGAGCGCGACCCGCTCGACCTGTACGGCCTCGCGCTCGGCACCTTCAACTTCTCGCGCGAGCGGCCGCCGGGCTCGACGAAGGTGCGCGTCTACAACCCGCGCTTCGAGGAGCACGGCTGGCAGTCCACGCACACGGCCGTCGAGATCGTGACCGACGACATGCCGTTCCTCATCGACTCGATCAGCATGGAGCTGAACCGGCGCGGCTGCGGAGTCCACCTGATCATCCATCCCGTGCTGTCGGTGCGCCGCGACGCCGACGGGCGGCTCCTCGAGATCCTCACGCCGGGCAACGGGCCGGAGGAGGGCGCGATCGGCGAGTCGGTGGTCCACGCCGAGGTGGTGCGGCAGTCCGACCCGAAGCGGCTGGAGGAGCTCGAGCGGCACCTCCAGCGCGTGATCGGCGAGGTGCGGTGCGCGGTCGAGGACTGGCACGCGATGCGCGAGCGGGCGATCGAGGCGGCCGAGGAGCTGCGCGGCGAGGACGAGGAGGGGGCAGCGTTCCTCGACTGGCTCGCCGGCGACAACTTCACGTTCCTCGGCTACCGGGCCGGCGACGGGCCCGGCCTCGGGATCCTGCGCGACTCCGAGGAGGAGGACCCGGCGGCCGGGCTCACGCGTGACTCGGCCACGATCACGCTGAGCAAGGCGAACACCCGCTCCACGGTCCACCGCGCCGCGTACCTCGACTTCGTGGGCGTGGGCGACTGTGCCTTCCTCGGCCTCTACACGCACACCGCCTACCGCGCGAGCCCGACGGCGATCCCGATCCTCCGCCGGCGCGTGGCCGGCGTGCTCGAGCGCGCCGGCTTTCCGCACGGCAGCCACAACGAGAAGGCGCTGCTCGAGATCCTCGACACATATCCGCGCGACGAGCTGTTCCAGATCTCGGACGACGAGCTGTTCGACGTCGCGATGGGGATCCTCCACCTCGGCGAGCGCCAGCGGCTGCGCCTGTTCGCGCGCCGCGACCCGTTCGGGCGCTTCTTCTCGCTGCTCGTGTTCGTGCCGCGCGACCGCTTCAACACGGAGAACCGGCGCCGGATCGAGGCGATCCTCCGGACCGCCACGGGCGCGGCGACGATCGACTACACGACGCGCGTGTCCGAGTCCGTGCTCGTGCGGCTCCACTTCGTGGCCTACGTGGAGCCGGGCGTGGAGACGGACTTCGACGCGCGCGAGGTCGAGATGATGCTGGTGGCCGCCACGCGCTCGTGGGCCGACGATCTCGAGGAGGCGCTCGTCGAAGAGCTGGGCGAGGCCCAGGGCGGCGACCTCTTCCAGCGCTACGGCGACGCCTTCCCGGCCGCCTATCGCGCCGACTGGGTGGCCCGCTCGGCGCTCGCCGACATCGTCCACGTCGAGGAGCTGCCCGAGGCTGACGGGCTCGGCATCAGCCTGTACCGGCCGCTCGAGGCCGGGCCGCGGATGCTGCGCGCCAAGCTGTTCCGCGCGGGCCGGCCGCTGATGCTCTCCGACGTGCTGCCGCTGTTCGAGAACATGGGCGTGCAGGTCGCCGACGAGCGCCCCTACCCGATCGCCCCGCGCGGCCGCGACGGCGTCTGGGTCTACGACTTCGGCCTCACCTACCCCGGCGGCGGCGACCTCGACACCGGCGGGATCCGCGAGAGCTTCCAGGACACGTTCGTGCGTGCCTGGCGCGGCGAGGTCGAGAGCGACTCCTACAACCGGCTCGTTCTCGGCGCGGCCCTCACCTGGCGTGAGATCACCGTGCTGCGCGCGATCGGCAAGTACCTCCGCCAGGCGCGGATCACCTACAGCGACTCCTACGTCGAGCAGGCGCTCGTGGCGCATCCCGAGATCGCGCGGCTGCTCGTGGCGCTGTTCCAGGCGCGGTTCGACCCGCGCCGTACCGACCGCGCAGACGCCGGGGAGATCGCCGAGCGGATCGGCGATTCGATCGACGCGGTAGAGAGCCTCGACCAGGACCAGATCCTCCGCATGTTCCTCGCGGTGATCCAGGCGATCCTGCGCACGAACTACTTCCAGACGGGACCCACGGAGGCGGCCAGCCACCTGTCGTTCAAGCTCGATCCCACGGCGCTACGGTGGCTGCCCCAGCCTCGCCCGCGGTTCGAGATCTTCGTGTACTCGCCCCGCACGGAGGGCGTGCATCTGCGCGGCGGCGCGGTGGCGCGCGGCGGCATCCGGTGGTCGGACCGGCGCGAGGACTTCCGCACCGAGGTGCTCGGCCTCATGAAGGCGCAGATGGTGAAGAACGCCGTGATCGTGCCGGTCGGGGCGAAGGGCGGCTTCGTCGTGAAGCGGCCGCCCCCACGCCGCGAGGACCTCCCCGAGGAGGTCGTGGCCTGCTACCAGACCTTCATCCGCGGCCTGCTCGACCTCACGGACAACATCCGGGGCGGCGAGGTCACGGCGCCGGCGAACGTGGTGCGCTACGACGGCGACGACCCGTACCTGGTGGTGGCCGCCGACAAGGGCACGGCGACGTTCTCGGACATCGCCAACGGCATCGCCATCGAGGAGGGCTTCTGGCTCGGCGACGCGTTCGCCTCCGGCGGCTCGACCGGGTACGACCACAAGAAGATGGGCATCACCGCGCGCGGCGCGTGGGAGTCCGTGAAGCGCCACTTCCGCGAGCTCGGGAAGGACATCCAGTCGGAGGACTTCACGGTCGTGGGCGTCGGCGACATGTCGGGCGACGTGTTCGGCAACGGCATGCTGCTCTCACGCCACATCCGGCTGGTCGGCGCGTTCAACCACCGCCACGTCTTCATCGACCCCGACCCGGATCCCGAGCGCAGCTTCGCGGAGCGGCAGCGGCTGTTCGACCGGCCCGGCTCGAGCTGGGACGACTACGACCGCGACGCCATCTCCGCGGGCGGCGGCGTGTACGAGCGCACCGCGAAG
>DASUYU010000271.1:0-2883 GCA_036377235.1 Thermoleophilaceae bacterium | reverse complement strand
GGAGGCGACGTGAGCGGGATCAGGACCAATGCTGCAGCGGAGCTCTTGGGGGTGAGCCCCAACACGCTGCGCAGCTGGGAGCGCCGCTTCGGCTATCCGAAGCCGCGGCGCACCCAGGGCGGTCACCGCCAGTACGACCTCGCGGAGCTGGAGTCGCTGCGCCGCGCGCTGCTCGAAACGCACAACATCTCGTCGGCCATCGAGCTGGCCCGCCAGCGCGGCGAGGGCCCGAGCTCGCCGAGCCGGCTGCTGGACGCCTTCGACCACTTCGACGAACAGCTCGCCGACCGGATCATGGAGGAGAGCCTCGCCGTTCGCTCGGTGGAGCGCACGGTCGAGGAGGTGCTCCTGCCCGCGACCGAGCAGGCCGCGGAGCGCGACGGCCGCGACGCCGAGCGCGAGCTGGCCCTCCGCTGGGCCACCGGTTGGCTCCACGCCAACAGGCGCGTGGTCGCGCCGGCCACCCGCCCACAGGGCGTGCTCCTGTTCGACTCGAGCCCGCGGCTCGACGTCGAGTCGCTTCATGTGCAGGCGCTGGAGCTGGGTCTCCGCCGCGCCGGCTTCCGCACGCTGCTGCTCGCCTTCGACCTCCCGCCCGAGCGCGTCGTCCGCGCCATCCGTGCACTCGACCCCGTCGCGTTCGTCTTCTGCGGCGGCGAGGCCACGCTCGAGGTGGTCGGCAGGCTCGTCTACACGGTCCGCCAGGTCGGCTCGGCCGCGCCGGTGTTCGAGTACCGCGAGGCCATGCCGGTCACGGGCGACCACGGCATCCCGTCGCTCGGCTCGATGCCCGTCGAGGCCGCCGAGCGGCTGAAGGGCTACGTCGACAGCGGCCGCATCGAGCAGGTCGTCGTCGTGCCAGAGCCCGAGGCGGCCCAGGGCCAGCGCATCGGCGTCGCGGCCCGGAACTCGGCCTAGGCCGCGAGCTTCCGGCAGAGCTCCGAGAAGGTGCGCTTCTCGGATTCGTCCAGATTCTCGAAGGCGGCCGTGACCCGCTTCGAGTGAGCCGGGAACAGGCGCTCGACGAGCTCACGGCCGGTGGGCGCGAGATCCACGACCACCACGCGCCGGTCCTCCGGCGCCCTGCGGCGCGACACGAAGCCGCGTGCCGCAAGCGTGCCGGTGACCTCCGTGGCGTTCGCCTTGCTCCACCCGAGCCTGCGCCGCAGCGTCTTCAGCTCCAGCGAGCCGCCCGCGGTGGTGAGCACCACGAGCACGGAGAAGCCGGCGGCGGTCACGCCCTCACGCTCGAGCTCGAGCGCCAGGCGCTTCCGGACCGTCGCCTCCGCCCGCAGCAGCGCCTGAAGGGCGCGATGGGCGAGTGGGTCGCCTAGCTCGAGCAAGGCCATCTGAGCGGCGATCGTAGGACGCGCCCCGGACGGGTCCGCACGGCGACGGACCCGCCCGAGTCGTCCCGGCCGCTAATGGCGGCCGACGTGAGCGACCCACATGGTCGCCATGGTGCGGCCGTACTTGCCGCGTGCCCGGCCCACGCCGATACGCGTGAACCGGTTCGAGAGCAGCACCGCCCGATGAGGAGGCGAATGCATCCAGAGCGACACCACGCGCCGCGGCCTCAGCCGCCAGCCCCGGTGCCACTCGAGCGTCTCCCCGGCCGCCCTCCAACTGGAGGCGACCGGGATCCGTGACAGGTGCCCGAAATAGTCCGAGCGCATCATCCGGTGCGAGTAGAGCCCAGCCGAAGCGAACAGCGAGAACGCCGGCCGCAGCCGGTGGAGCCCATACGCATGCCTGATCCTGTTGATCTTGTTGACCATCGTGAATTCCGCCGACGTTGCCGACGCAGGCGCCGCGGGCAAGATGGTCACGAGTCCCGCTGAGACGGCCAGCAGGATTGCGATCCTTCGCAAGCGAGCCTCTCTTTCCTCAGGCCTACGGGGTTAGCTGTCGGGCTCGCGCAGGAAAGATCGCGCTCCGGCCAGGCGCCACCTAAGGCCGGTTCGCCCCGTACTACTTGGGTCCCCCGTCCGCCCCCGGACCGATCCGGACGCGGTTCGGCGATTCGCGCGAAATGTTTAGCACGCGTACGGGCGGAATGTCATCCTCATGGCCGTGACCCGCTTCCGGCAGGTAGATCCGGCCCAGTCATTCCCCGAGCTCGAGCAGCGGGTACTCGAGCGCTGGCGCGAGCGCGACGTCTTCCACGAGTCGATTCGCCGCCGCGAGGGCGCGGAACCGTTCTTCTTCTACGAGGGCCCGCCCACGGCAAACGGCCGTCCAGGCTCCCACCACGTCCTGGCGCGCGTCTTCAAGGACGTATTCCCCCGCTACCAGACCATGCGCGGCCACTACGTCCCGCGCAAGGCGGGGTGGGACTGCCACGGCCTCCCTGTCGAGCTGGAGGTGGAGAAGGAGCTCGGCTTCGAGCACAAGAACGACATCGAGGCCTACGGCGTGGACAGGTTCAACGCCAAGTGCCGCGAGTCGGTGCTCCGCTACATCGACGAGTGGAACGAGCTGACCGAGCGGATCGGCTTCTGGATCGACACGGGCGACGCGTACTACACGCTCGCGAACGAGTACGTGGAGTCGGTCTGGTGGTCGCTCAAGTCCGTCTGGGAGAAGGGCCTCCTGACCGAGGGCTACAAGGTGGTGCCGTACTGCACCCGATGCGGCACCGCGCTGTCGTCGCACGAGCTGGCGCTCGGCTATCGCGACGTGGTGGATCCCTCGGTGTACGTGAAGTTCCCGTTGCGGGACGAGCCGGACGTGTCGCTGCTCGCCTGGACGACGATGCCGTGGACGCTCGTGCCGCACGCGGCGATCGCCGTCGACCCCGAGGTGACATACGTGCGAGCGCGGTCCGGCGGCGACACCCTCATCCTCGCGGAGCCGCTGGTCGAGCGCGTGCTGGGCGAGGGC
>DASUYU010000270.1:0-2784 GCA_036377235.1 Thermoleophilaceae bacterium | reverse complement strand
GGCATTCTGGGTGAGCTGATCCGCCACCCCGAGCCGCTCCGCCTCAGGGACATAAGCGAACACCCGCGGAGCTTTGGCTTCCCGCCCGAGCATCCACCCATGACGACCTTCCTCGGGGCACCGGTGCTCGTGCGGGGCGAGGCCTGGGGCAACATCTACCTGACCGAGAAGGAGGGCGGCGTCGAGTTCGACGAGGCCGACGAGCACGCGCTCCTGGTGCTCGCCCGGTGGGTCGCCATCGCGATCGAGAACGCACAGCTCTACGAGGATCTGGACGCTCAACGCGGCGAGCTCGAGCGCGCCGTGACCGGTCTCGAAGCGACGGTGGCGATCACGCGCGCGACGGGCGGCGAGACGGACATCGACCGTGTGCTCGAGCTGGTGGTGAAGCGGGCACGCGCCCTGGTGGATGCCCGTCTGCTGCTCGTCCTGCTCGCGGAGGGAGACGAGCTCGTGGTGGCCGCGGCCGCCGGAGAGGGCGCGGAGGTCGTCGGCACCCGGCTCGCCGCGGAGCGCACCGCACTCGCGGAGGTTCTCCGGACCGGACACGCGGAGCGGCTCAGGGACCTGTCGAGCCGCGTACGTCTCGGGCTCGGCGAGCTCACCACCGGCGTGGAGGCGGCCATGCTCGTGCCGCTCGTCTTCCACGGCCGGGGCGTCGGCCTCCTGGTCGCGCTCGATCGCTTCGATTCGGCCGCGGCATTCAGCGCCGAAGACGAGCGCCTGATGCGCGCGTTCGCCGGCAGCGCGGCGACCGCTCTGGCCACGGCGCAGAACGTCGAGGCTGAGCAGCTTCGGAGGAGCATCGCCGCCGCCGACCACGAGCGCGGCCGGTGGGCGCGCGAGCTGCACGACGAGACGCTCCAGGGGCTGGGCGCCCTGGAGGTGATGCTCACGTCGGCGCTGCGAGCCGGCTCGGAGGCGCTCCCCGCGGCGGTGGAGCAGGCGATCGGGCAGATCGAGACTCAGGTCCACGAGCTCCAGGGGCTGATCACGGAGCTGCGTCCGGCGGCCCTCGACGACCTCGGCCTCGCTCCTGCGCTGGAGACCCTGTACGGGCGCCTCCGCGCGGCGCATGGGCTGGACGTGGCGGGCATGACCGAGCTGGCCTTCGAACCCGGTGTCGACTCGAGCCGCCTGGCGCCCGAGATCGAGGGCGCGATCTATCGCCTCGTCCAGGAGGCGCTAACGAACACCGCCAAGCACGCGAACGCGTACCGGGCACACGCACGGGTCGTGGAGCGTGACGGCGAGGTGTCGATCGAGGTGTGGGACGAGGGCGCCGGCTTCGACCCCGCGGAGGCGACCCCGGGCTTCGGACTCGTCGGCATGCGCGAGCGTGTGGAGCTCGCCGGCGGAACGCTCCAGATCGAGTCCCAGCGCGGCGGCGGCACCCGCGTGTCCGCCACGCTCCCCGCACGTCATCGGTCGCCGGACCCCGATGACGCGCACGAGGCGGACCGGCCGCAGGCGCGCAGCGCCTAGACGCCGAGCGCCGCCGCCAGACCCAGCATCACGAGGGCCCCCGCCAGCGTGCCGCCGGCGGACAGACGGAGGCTGCCACGCCTGAACGTCTGCGGTACGAGCTCCACGGCGACGAGGCAGAGCATGGCTCCCGCGGCGAAGGCGAACGAGAACGGAAGCAACCCGGCGATCTCCTCGACGAGGAGATACGCCAGCACGGCGCCGAACGGCTGCGGCGAGCTGGTGAGGACGGCGGCCCAGAACTGCTGACGCGGCTCGAAGCCCGCCGACTCCATCGGGATCGCGACGCTGGTGCCCTCGGGGATGTTCTGAAGCGCGATCGCGAGGATCACGAACAGGCCGAGCCCTTCCGTGTCCGACGCGTAGGCCGTCCCGATGGCGAGCCCCTCCGGGAGGCTGTGCACCAGCAGCACGCCGAACACGAGGACAGAGCGCCGGACGCCCGCTCCTCGCAGCTGTCCGACGTGGACGTCGCGCGCCTCCAGGAGCCGCCGGGACGCAAGCAGGAAGACGACCCCCGTCGCGAAGCCGGCCGCGACCGTGGCCCCGTCGCCCTCGTCGAGCGCGGGAAGCAGCAGCCCGACGATCGAGGCGACCGTCATCAGCCCGACCGTGAGGCCCCACAGTGCCGGCCGAAGCGTGTCCGCGTGTGCGCCAAGGCGCGCGACGGGCAGCGCGCCGAGACCGGTCGCCAGCGCGGTACCGCTTCCGGCCAGCACGAGCACGGCGATCTCCATCGCGCTACTCGATCAGGCCGTGGTCAAGGGCGTACCGGACCAGCTCGGACCGCGACGTCCGGCCCGTCTTCTGCTGGATGTGCGCCCGGTGCGACTCGACCGTCCGCACGCTCAGATACAGCTGGTCGGCGATCTCGGTGTTGGTGTGCCCGAGCCCGATCAGGCGGAGGATGTCGACCTCACGCTCGGTGAGCCCGTCGGGCGGACCGGCCGGCTCCGCTGGGGCGGCCGCGAGCTGCGCGCCGAGTTTCGGGTTCAGGTACGTCTCCCCGGCTGCCGCCGCGCGGACCGCGTCGACCAGCTCGCCGCCCGCCGAGTGCTTCAGCACGTAGCCCAACGCGCCGGCCCTCATCGCCTCGCGCGCGAAGGCCGGGTCCTGCTGCATGGTGAGAACGACCACCGCCGTGTCGGGGGAGTCGGCGAGCAGCTCGGGAATCGCGGGAAGACTCGATCCCTCGGGCAGGTTCAGGTCGAGGACGAGCACATCCGGGCGGTGAGCCTTGACGTACCGCCGGGTCGTCTCGAGGTCGCCCGCCTCGGCGACCACCTCGAACCCGCTCTC
>DASUYU010000269.1:0-8379 GCA_036377235.1 Thermoleophilaceae bacterium | reverse complement strand
AAGACGCTCGCCGAGGAGGCCTCGTCGGCGCGCGAGGCGGGCGGCCAGGAAGTTGTCCGCCGGATGGACGACCCGCTCAAGCCCACCGGCGGCTTCGCGATCCTGCGCGGCAACCTGGCGCCCGAGGGCTGCGTCGTGAAGCTGGCGGGCCACGACCGCATCCACCACGCCGGGCCGGCGCGCGTCTTCGAGTCAGAGGCGGACGCCTTCCGCGCGGTGAAGGCGCAGGAGCTCCAGCCGAACGACGTGGTTGTGATCCGCAACGCAGGTCCCGCGGGTGGCCCGGGCATGCGCGAGATGCTGCAGGTCACCGCAGCGATCGTCGGCGAGGGCCTCGGCGACAGCGTGGCCCTGCTCACCGACGGCCGCTTCTCCGGCGCCACCCACGGCTTCATGGCCGGCCACGTGGCCCCCGAGGCGCCCGACGGCGGCCCGATAGCGGCGGTGCGCGACGGGGACACGGTGGTGTTCGACGTGGCGAAGCGCGAGCTGAACGTGGAGCTGTCGGACGGTGAGATCGCGGAGCGGGTGGCGTCGTACGACGCGCCGGCGCCGGTCTACACGAACGGCGTCCTCGGGAAGTACCGGAAGCTCGTGGGCTCAGCGGCCCACGGAGCGGTGACGGGCTAGGTGTAGTTCCTAGGGACCTTCGTCAGTAGAGACATCCGGGCCTCGCTGGAGGCTGAGCGCTGTCGAGGCAGCTCAACTCCAGGAGGCCCAGATGTTGCTGCACGCTAGAGCACCGCTCAGTCCGATTGGGAGGCGTCGTGTCGTTGACCGGGTGGTCGTCGAGGGTTGGTCGGTGGCGGCGGCGGCCGAGGCCGCCGGCGTCGCCGAGCGGACCGTCTATCGGTGGCTGGCGCGCTTTCGCTCGCTCGGCCAGGCCGGGCTTGTCGATCGCCGCCCGGTCCCGTTGCGTGTGCCGCGCCGCACGCCTGCAGACCGGGTCGCGGCGATCTGTGAGCTGCGCCGGCTGCGCTTGACGGGCGCGGAGATCGCCGAGCGGCTGGCGATGCCGCTCTCGACCGTCTCGGCGGTGCTCAGGCGCGAGGGGCTTGGCAAACGCTCGCGGCTCGAGCCGCCCGAACCGGTCAACCGCTACGAACGCAAGCGGCCCGGCGAGCTCGTCCACATCGACGTCAAGAAGCTCGGCCGGATCGAAGGCGGGCCCGGCAAACGGATCACCGGCCGGCCGGGATCGCGCCGCGGTCCGACGCGCACAGACGCTACCGGCGTGCGCCGCGGGATCACCGGCTGGGAATGCGTCCACGTCGCCGTCGACGACTTCTCGCGGCTCGCCTACGTCGAGGTGCTGCCCGACGAGAAAGCAGCGACCGCGATCGACTTCCTCGAACGCGCGATCGGGTTCTTCGCCCGGCACGGCATCGCGGTCGAGCGCGTGATGACCGACAACGGCTCAGCCTACGTCAGCCACGCCCACCGGATCGCCTGCCTGAGGCTCGGCGTCCGGCACCTACGCACCCGCCCCTACCGGCCCAGGACGAACGGCAAAGCAGAGCGCTTCATCCAGACCCTGACCCGCCGCTGGGCCTACGGCCGCTCCTACAGCTCCAGCGCCGAACGCACCAGCACCCTCACCAGCTGGCTCAACCACTACAACTTCAAACGACCACACGGCAGCCTCAGCCACAAGCCACCCGGCTCCCGACTGACCAAAGCTCCAAGAAACGACAGCTAGGCCGCCTGCGACTCCCCCTGGGTGGGCTCCTTGTCCTCCGCCCGCCCCTCCTCGTCGAGGAAGTCCACCAGCACGTCGTTGAACGCCTGCGGGCGCTCCGCCATCGGCACGTGGCCCGTGTCCTTCATCACGACCTTGCGGCTGTCCTCGATCAGTCGCTCGAACTCGTCGGCGTCGCGCGTGGGGATGATCGAGTCCTTCTCGCCCCACACGATCAGGGTCGGCACCTTCACGTCGGGCAGGCGGTCGCGGAAGTCGTAGTCGAGGCATGCGCGCAGGGCGTCGTCGAAGCCGGGCTTGCCGCCGCCCTTGAAGAAGCCCTCGTAAGCGAGGTCGGCCTTCAGCAGGCGCGGATGCCGTGCCACCAGCGCGAGCGCCATGTGGCGCGTGACCGGTCGCGAGGCCAGCCGGCGGTAGCGCGTGACGCTGTTCGCGGCTATGGCCGCCGCCATGCGGCCGAAGGTCAGGATCGGCGCCTGAAGCGTCTCGGCGCTCGAGATGCCCGCTGCCGAGACGAGGACGAGCTGCGAGACCCGCTCGGGGAACTGGATCGCCACCTCGGCCGCGATGTAGCCGCCCATCGAGTTGCCCACGAGGTCGACCTTCCCGAGCTGCAGCCTGTCGGCGAGCTCGTTCACCCAGCGGCCGTACCGGGTGATCGTGACCTTCTCGTCGTCCTCCGGCTCCGGCGTCAGCCCGAATCCGGGGAGGTCCATCGCCACCACGCGTCGTCTCTGCGCCAGCCGCGGGATGTTCTCCAGCCAGTTCTGCCACTGGCCGCCCAAGCCGTGCACCAGCACGACCGGCTCACGGTCGCCCGACCCGGTGTCCACGTAGTTGAACGGGATCCCGTCGATGTCGATGGTCTTCAGCTCACGCGACCAGTCGGTGTCACGCCAGTCGGGCGTGGCGGTCTGGGCGTAGTCGTCGAGCGCATCGTGGTCGTGCCACGGAGCGGACGGGGCCGCACCGGGGCGAATCATCCGGCGTCCCATGCTCCCTACTGTACGAAGCCGTGGCGAAGATCGCGCTGGACATCGACTCGACCCTGCACCACTACTGGGACCTGCTCCAGCGGATCGCGCGTGAGCGCTACGGCGTCGACCTGCCGTACGAGGACCAGCGCGACTGGGGCATCACGGTGCTCGAGCGCGACGCGGTCGTGCACTGCGTCGAGGAGTCGCATTCCGACGAGAACATCGCCGCCGGGGTCCCGTATCCCGACGCGGTCGAGACCGTCCGGGAGTGGCGCGACGCCGGGCACTGGATCCACGTGACGAGCCACCGGCGCACCAGCACGTACGAGGCGACGGCGGCGTGGCTCGACCGCATCGGCATGCCCTACGACGACCTGCACTGCTCGTTCGACAAGGTCCCGCGATGTGTGGAGCTGGGTATCGACGTCCTGGTGGACGACAGCCCGGTGAACATCACGAAGGCGCGCGCGGCCGGCATCGTGGCCGCGACGATCGTGCATCCCTGGAACGAGGAGGTCGTCTCGGCCGACGGGGTGATCGGCGCGCCCGACTGGAGGCGGCTCAAGGCGGCGCTCGACCCGGTGCTGGAACGCCTCGACCGGGCGCCTGCTTGAATCGGCCCGCATGCCGGAGTCCCGACGCACAACCCTGTCGATCCGCGAGCGCGAGGCGCCCAGCACGGCGCTCGTGCCGGCCGACGAGCTGAAGAAGCACCTTCCGGGTGTCGAGCCGGACCGCCAGCTGAACGACTGGGGACGCTCCGAGCGGATCGAGGGGCTCTACGACCGCACGATCATCGACTTCCTCTACCGCTACTGGTTCCGCGCCGAGGTGGAGGGGATCGAGAACGTGCCGTCCACGGGCGGCGCGCTGCTCGTCTCGAACCACGGCGGAGCCCTCCCGCCGGACGCCGCGATGATCACCAAGGCGATCAAGGAGGAGCACGCCCATCCGCGGCCCGTGAACATCACGGTCGAGCACTTCTTCAAGGGCTATCCGGGCTTCAGCATGCTCGTCTCGAAGATCGGCTGCGTGCCGGCGCACCCGGCCAACGTGCACCGGCTGCTGTACGACGAGGAGCAGCTGGTGCTCGTCTTCCCCGAGGGAAGAAAGGCGACGGAGAAGCTCTACAAGGACCGCTACCGGCTCCGCCGCTTCGGCCGCGGCGGCTTCGTGGAGGCCGCGATGCGCGCGCAGGTGCCGATCGTGCCGGTGTGCGTGGTGGGCGCGGAGGAGTCGGCGCCGGCGTTCGCCCAGATCGGCCTGATGCAGCGGCTCACCGGGCTCCTCTACTTCCCGATCACGCCGACGTTCCCGCACTTCGGGCTGCTCGGCATGCTCGGCTACCTGCCCGCCAAGTTCAAGCTGCGCTTCCTCGAGCCCATCCACTTCGACGAGGAGGGGATGCACGAGGACAAGGCGCTCGTCCAGACGGTCGCCCACGAGGTGCGCGCGCGGATCCAGGAGAACCTGTTCGACATGCTCGCCAAGCGGAAGTCGGTCTGGTTTGGCTGAGCCGATGGACTCCAAGCGGATCCTGATCACCGGCATCTCGCGCTACTGGGGCGGCAGGCTGGCGCAGGCGCTCGAGGCGTTCCCCGAGGTCGAGGCCGTGATCGGCGTGGACAACGAGGAGCCGCAGGTCGAGCTCGAGCGCACCGAGTACGTGAAGGTGGGCGCTCAGCACGCGCTGCTGCGGCGGGTGGTGGAGGCGGCCGAGATCGACACGGTCGTGGACACGCGGCTGGTGGTGGACTCGGCGACCATGCCCTCCTCGCGTGCCCACGAGAACAACGTCATGGGCACGATGAACATCCTGGCCGCGTGCACGGGGTCGGACTCTCCGGTGAAGAAGGTCGTGTTCAAGTCGTCCACTCACTTCTACGGCTGCCACCAGGACGACCCGGCCTTCTTCGACGAGACCATGCGGCGGCCGCACCCACCCAAGACCGGGATCGAGCGCGACGTGGTGGAGGCGGAGGCGTCGCTGAACGAGTACGCCGAGCGCCATCCGGACACGGCGGTGTCCGTCCTGCGGTTCGCGAACGTGCTCGGCCCGGACGTCGAGACCTCGCACATCAAGCTGTTCTCGCTGCCGGTGGTTCCGATGATCCTGGGCTTCGACCCGCGCTACCAGTTCGTCCACGAGGACGACGTGGTGCACGCGCTGGAGCACGCCGTGAAGCACCGGGTGCCCGGCACGTTCAACGTGGCGGGCGACGGCGTGCTCGCGCTCAGCGAGGTGGCCGGCCTCCTGGGGAAGCCGTACGCGCCGATCCTGTCTCCGTGGGGGACCGGGATCGCGGCGGCCGTGGCGCGGCGGGTCGGCGTCAACATCCCGCCGGAGGCGCTCGAGCAGATGCGCTTCGGCCGCGGCGTGGACAACCGTCGATACAAGGCGGCCGGGTTCGTCTACAAGCACACGAGCCGCGAGACCGTCGAGAAGCTCGGCGAGCACCTGCGGCTGCACCCGGTGGTCCGAGGAGCGCAGGAGCCTTACCGGTACGAGCGCGAGGTGGAGGACTTCCTGCGGTGGAGCCCGCACGTGAAGAACACGCGCGACAAGGCGGCCTCCGAGCTGAGCCGCGACCAGCTCGCCGAGCTGCAGCGCCTGCTCAGGCGCTTCGCCGACACATCCGGCATGGACCTGACGGACGACGCGCCCGACCGCGCCGCCGAGGCGGAGCGGCGCGCGGTAGCGGCCGAGCAGGCCGCTCGCGACGCGGCCGACCGCGCCGAGCGAGCCGAGCAGGCGGCCCGCTCGCGTCCGGAGCCACGGCCGAAGCCGGCCCCGGCGCCGCCTCGCCCCAAGACTCGCCGGCGGCCCGTCGAGCACTACGACGACCTGGCACAGGAGGAGGTGATCGCGCTGCTGGCCTCGCTGGACGATCCGGACCTCGAGACGCTCGCGGAGTATGAGCGCGATCACGCCAATCGGCCGCGGGTGGTGGGCGCGATCGAGTCCGTGCTCGCCCGGCGCGGATCCACCGTCTAGCAGGCGTTTTCCCCGCAATCCGGCGTTCAACCGTCGTCAGGCGCCGGACCCGAAGGTACCCTGAGCCGGTATTCCCCCCATGAGGCACCGATGGTTCATCCTCGTGGCCGTCCTCCTTCTGGTCCTTGTAGGAGGCGCGGTCGCCGCATTCGCGTACGACTCGTCGCGCGATGACCTGATCGCCAAGGGCGTGACGATCGCCGGCGTGGACGTGGGCGGCATGAGGACCGCGGAGGCCACCCGCGTCGTCCAGCGCGAGCTCCAGAAGCCGCTCGAGCAGCCGATCACGGTGAAGCGCGGCACCACCCGCTTCACGCTGTCCGCGAAGGACGCCGGGGTGAAGGCCGACATCGGCGGGATGGTGGACGAGGCACTCCAGGCCAGCCGGAACGGCACGATCATCACCCGCGTCGCGCGTGACATCACCGGCGGCGAGGAGAACGCCCAGGTGCCGCCGCGGGTCACCTACTCGTCCGACTCCGTGCACCAGCTCGTCAACCGGGTGCGCGACAAGCTGAACCGGCCGGCCCGCGACGCCCAGGTGGACTTCCCGTCGCTCGAGAAGGTCAAGGAGCAGAAGGGCCGCCGGGTGAACACGGCCGCGCTCGAGCAGCGGATCGCGCAGGCGCTCACCGTGCCGGGCGTGGACCGCATGGTCAGGGCGCCCGTGCGGATCCTCAAGCCGAAGGTGACCCAGGCGCAGCTGGCCTCGAAGTACCCCGTCGTGCTGATCGCCGACAGGTACAACTACAAGCTCCGGCTCTACAAGAACCTGCAGCTGTCCAAGGAGTACACGGTGGCGGTCGGCGCGGTGGGCTTCGACACCCCGGCCGGGCTGTACCACATCCAGAACAAGGCGATCGACCCCGCCTGGCACGTGCCGAACAGCGACTGGGCGGGCGACCTGGCCGGAACGGTCGTGCCCGGCGGAGTGCCCGAGAACCCGCTGAAGGCCCGCTGGCTCGGCATCTTCAACGGCGCCGGCATCCACGGCACCGACGAGACCTACTCACTGGGCCACGCCGCCTCGCACGGCTGCATCCGGATGGCGATCCCCGACGTAATAGAGCTCTACGACCAGGTCCCCGTCGGAGCCCCCATCTACATCGCCTAGCGCCATCGCCCCCGAAAGGGGTCTGACCCTTTTCTGAGGGTGGTCGAGGGTTTGTTACGACTCTGAGACGCCGATCTCCGCGATCGGCACTTCCTCCCAGCCCCGTTCCTCAAGCAGGGTCCGGCGGTCCGTGTGTCGAATGCACAGGGTGCCGATGAAGATCCCGCGCTCCTGTTTGCGCAAGACCGAATACCACATCGTCGAGGCGTCGCTTGGGCCCTGGATCTGGTGCCAGGGCGCAATGGGCTGCTCGTGCTCGTCCGCCAGCCCGGCTTCGACGAGCTGAGTCCGCGTCGCCACCCGCCCGTCCTCCGTGTTGACGAAGAAGACACCCACTCCGGTCGAGGCTAGCTGGCAGGACGCGCTCGCCCGCTTCGACGACTGGCAGCTCGCCCGCGGCATGGGGGAGAAGACCCGGCGTGCCTACGGGGTCGATCTCGCCCAGCTGGCCGAGTGGGCGGCCGGTCGCGACCTCGAGCCGGGCGACCTGACCCACCGGGAGCTCCGCCACTTCGCGGGCGTGGTATCCGAGCGTGGCGCGATGAAGTCCACCGTCGCGCGCAAGCTGGCCGCCATCCGCACCTTCTACCGGCAGCTGGTCGAGCGCGGCGAGCTGGAGGCGAATCCGGCCGAGCTCGTGTCGAGCCCAAAGAAGGACGCGTACCTGCCGAAGGTCCTCAAGCCGGACGAGGTGTCCGAGCTGCTCGAGCGGATCCCCGGCTCCACGCCGCTCGACCTGCGCGACCGCGCGCTCCTGGAACTGGCATACGCGGCCGGTCTCAGGGCAGAAGAGCTTGTGAACCTCGACGTTGAGAGCCTCGACCCGGATGCCGAAGAGGTCCGTGTGGAGGGAAAGGGCGGCCGTACGCGCGTGGTGCCGGTCGGAGAGCACGCCTGGCGTGCGATCGACCGCTACCTGGCGCGCGGCAGGACGGTCCTGAACACCGGCGCCAGCCCGGCGCTGTTCATCTCGAAGACCGGAAGGCGCCTGTCCACCTCGGACGTGAGGCGCCGTCTCCGGATCCAGACCAGGCGGGCCGGCGTGTCGCCGCACACGCTCCGCCACTCGTTCGCCACGCACCTCCTGGAGGGCGGCGCAGACCTCCGCACGATCCAGGAGCTGCTGGGACACTCGTCAATCAGCACGACTCAGACATACACTCGGGTAGAGTCGAAGCGCCTCAAGAAGGCGTACGCGCGCTCTCACCCACGTGCGTGACCCAGGACTCGAATGGAGACGAACCTCAAGGCGATAGAGCTAAGGGACCTCTGGCGCCGCTATAAGGACGAGCGCGACGAGAAGGCCCGCGAGCGACTGGTGCTCGCCTACGCGCCGCTCGTCAAGTACGTGGCGGGCCGGATGTCCAGCGGCCTCCCCTCGCACGTGGAGGAGGCCGACCTCATCTCCTACGGCCTTCTCGGCCTGATCTCCGCGATCGAGCGCTTCGAGCCGGAGCGCGAGATCAAGTTCGAGACCTTCGCGATCACGCGCATCAAGGGCTCGATCATCGACGAGCTGCGCTCGCTCGACTGGGTGCCGCGCTCCGTGCGCACCAAGGCGCGTGAGATCGAGCGCGCTAACGCCAAGCTCGAG
>DASUYU010000268.1:0-4253 GCA_036377235.1 Thermoleophilaceae bacterium | reverse complement strand
TGCCGCAGGGCGAGGTCGGCGAGATCGTGATCCGCGGCCACAACATCATGAAGGGCTACTGGAACCGCCCGGACGCCACCAAGGAGGCGATCACCGAGGAGGGCTGGTTCCGCACCGGCGACATGGCGAAGATGGACGAGGACGGCTACTTCTTCATCGTCGACCGCAAGAAGGACCTGATCATCCGGGGCGGCTACAACGTGTACCCGCGTGAGATCGAGGAGGTGCTCTACGAGCATCCGGCGGTCCAGGAGGCGGCCGTGATCGGCGTGCCGCACGACGAGCTCGGCGAGGAGGTGGGCGCCGCGGTCGTGCTGAAGGAGGGCGAGTCGGTCGACGAGGACGAGCTGAAGAGCTACGTCAAGGAGCAGGTGGCCGCCTACAAGTACCCGCGGAAGATCTGGTTCACGGACGAGCTGCCGAAGGGCCCGACCGGCAAGATCCTCAAGCGCGAGATCGAGGTGCCGGAGAAGGTCTCGGCCTCCTCGGGGTCGTAGGCGAGGACGGTGGCCCACCTGGTCGATTCCGAGCGCTGGATCCGCGCCCGGCGCGGCGGCCAGACGGTGGCGGACAGCCGCCGGACGAAGCTCCTGTACGAGCCGCCGAAGGTGATCCCGGTGCACGTGTTCCACGAGGAGGACGTGCGACTCGACCTGCTGCCCGAGGAGGCGATCACCCGCCACGAGGACGGGCTCGTGGAGATTGCCTGGGACGCCGCGGACGAATGGCTGGAGGAGGACGAGGAGCTGCTCGGCCACGCGCGCGACCCGTTCCACCGGATCGACGCGCTGCGCACGTCGCGGCACGTGCAGGTCTCGCTCGACGGCCAGCCGCTCGCCGACACCCGCAGGGCGGTCGCCCTGTTCGAGACCCGCCTTCCCACCCGCTGGTACATCCCCCGCGACGACGTCGTCGCGGAGCTCACCCGCAACGACGATCACCACACGACGTGCGCCTACAAGGGCAACGCAACGCACTGGGACGCCGCGGGCGAGCGCGCGATCGCATGGAGCTACGAGCTGCCGCTGAACGACGCGATGCCGGTGAGGAGCATGGTCGCGTTCTACAACGAGCGCGTCGACATCGAGGTGGACGGAGCGCCTCAGGTGCGACCCCACACCCAATGGTCGGGCTGATCAGGCGCCCGCCGGCTGGAAGAGCTCGATCGGATTTCCGGCAGGGTCCTCGACCAGGATCTGCTGACCGCCCGGCCCGCTGACGATCTCGTTGCGGAACGGGACGCCTGCGGCCCGCAGCCGTTCGACCTCGGCCTCGATGTCGTCGACGATGAAGTGGAGGCGATTCCATCCCCCCGGCTCCGGCGTGCGGCCGTCAGGCATCGGACGGCCTGCCGAGCTGTCGGGGCCACTCAGGAGCAGCCGGAGGTTGCCGCGCACGACGTCGGCGAACGCCGGCGCGAAATTCGTGTTCACCGCGAAGCCAAAGTGGGCTGTGTAGAAGGCGATCGCGCCCTCGACGTCGTCCACCATGTAGCGGACGCTGACGAGCTCGTCAGGCACGTTCGGCGTGCTGCAGTTTCACGGCTTCGATGTCGTACTCGAGCGGCTGCACGATCCGCCATTCGTTCCCGGACGGGTCGCGGACGGCTGCGTCGATGCCGTAGAAGCGCTCGTCGGGCTGTTGACTCAGTTCAACACCACGCGCCTCGAGCTCCGCGCACGTCTTGCGGCAGTCGTCGGTGCGGATGATGCCCGGGCCGAGCGCGCCACGGGCCACGAGTTTCAGGAGCAGCTCGGCGCTCTCGGCGTCCACGGCCGGCGGCCCGGGGTAGCTGAGGATGATGCGTACGTCGGGCTGGCCGGGCGGGCCCACCGTGAGCCAGCGATAGTTGTCAAGACCGGGCAGCGTGTTGTCCTCACGCACCTCGAAGCCGAGCTTCTCGACGTAGAACTCCTTCGCCACGTCCTGGTCGTGCACCCACACGGCCACGTGCGAGATGGCATCGAGCATCCTGGTGCCTCCTGTCCGAGTGGTCGATCGGTCGGCCCGCGACGTTAATCGTCCGGCCGCCGGATTTCTTCTCCAAACGCGCCACCTGCCGGCAGCCGTGTCCAGGCCTTGATGAAGCACAACGGGATGCCGTCGGCCTCAGAGACGCCGCCGTTCCCGTGCCGGTACGCCGTGGGCGAGATGCCCATGTGGCGGCTGAAGGTGGTCGTGAACGAGCCGACGCTCCGGAACCCCACAGCCAGGCACACCTCCGCCACCTGCATGTCCGTGGTCCGCAGCAGGTAGCACGCCCGCTCGATGCGCCGCGTGAGCAGGTACTGGTGCGGCGTCTCGCCGAAGGTCTGCCGGAAGCTTCGGCTGAAGTGCCGCGGCGACACGTGCGCGGCCCGAGCCAGCGCCTCGAGGTCGAGCGGCTCGGCGTAGCGGTCGTCCGCGAGGTCGCGGGCGCGGAGGAGATGCCTCGCGAGGGGCGTGGAATTCACGTCCCTCATGATGGCGCTTAAGGTAGGTCAGATAGCCTGCCGCCCTCGAATGCCACGGGGGAACGGCTTCACGCGTCGGGGTCTCTTCGGCGCCGGCGCGGCCGGCGCTGTCGCTGCCGGTATGAGCGCCTGCGGCGACGATTACTTCGAGCCCGCCACCTCTCACGGCAAGGACGTGCCGAACGTCGTCCTGATCTTCACAGACTCCACGCGCGCGGACTTCATCGGCCACTACAACCGGCACTTCGGCTACGGCAACCGGCTGGCCGACACCCCCAACATCGACGCCCTCGGCAGGGATTCGCTCGCCTTCGAGATGGCCGTGCCGGAGGCGATGCCCACCGGACCGGCACGCCGCGGCCTTCTCACCGGAGTGCGCTCGTTCCCGTTCCGCAACTACGTTCCCACGCCCGGCCTGCCGGTCGGCCCCGGCTGGATCTCGATCCAGGACAACCAGCCGATCATCACCGAGGTGCTGGGCGAGGCCGGCGTCGAGACCGGCTACTGCACGGACAACCCGTTCCTCATCGGGCCGCGGTTCGCGAACTTCCGCAGCACCGTCGACGAGATCAAGCCGAGCTTCTCGCAGGGCGCCTACCGCTTCCTCAACAAGCCGTTCAAGCGCCCGGCGCCGCGCAGCGCCATCGAGCGCTACCTGCTGCCCGAGCTGAGCGACTCGGTGGAGGTCGGCCGGCTGCGCTCCATGGTCGGATGGAACTCGATCTACCGCGACACCGACAACGACTACCCCACCGCGCGCGTCTTCCGCAGCGCCATCAACATCGTCGACGACCTGAAGAGGAAGCGCCCGTTCTTCCTCGGCGCGGACGGATTCGACCCGCACGAGCCGCTCGACGCTCCGAAGGTGTTCCAGGACAAGTACGGCGGTCCCAAGGGGATCGAGGTCACCAGGGGCATCACGCCCATCCAGCCCTTCGAGACGCCCTACTCGTGGGTGATCGACATGAAGCTCGACCCGGACACGATCGAGCGGGTGCGCGAGCTGTACGCGGGCGAGATCGCCTTCACCGACCAGTGGATCGGCAGGCTGATGAACCGGCTGGCGGACCAGAACCTGCTCGACGAGACGGTGGTCATCTACTCGTCCGACCACGGGCTCACGCTCGGGGAGCAGGGGGTCGTCGGCAAGCACGGGGCACGCGCGCAGTGGCACATCTACCACGTGCCGTTCTTCATCCGGCACCCGGAGGGCAAGCTCGCGGGCCAGTGGGACCCGTTCTACGCGTCAAACCACGACATCGCGACGACGGCGATGTCGTTCATGGGCGTGAGACCGCCGGGGATGATGACCGGCGAGGACCTGTCGGTGATCTTCGACGGGAGGCGGCCGCCGCCGCGCCCGCACTTCACCTCCTGCTACGACGACTACGTGCTCGCCGGCGACGACGAGTGGTTCTTCCTCACCGACAGCTCGCGTTTCCGCCCGCAGCTGTACGACCAGAAGAAGGACCCGCGCCAGGAGCACAACATCGCGGACCAGCACCCGGACATCGTCGAGAAGTACTGGCGCATCCTGTCCGACGAGGCCGGCGGGACGCTGCCGCAGTTCAGCCGTCACGGGTTGAAGCCGGTGCTCGGGGGATGAGCCTGACGCGCCGCACCCTGCTGCGCCGCGGCGGCGCCACCGCGGCGGGCGCCGGCGTGCTCGGCTCGCTTGCGCGTGCCGCGCCCGCGGCCGCGAAGCTGGGCGACGACAGCGCACGCGGCGTGGTGATCGTGGTGCTGCCGCTGGTGCGCTCATCGCATGTGGGCGCTTTCAAGGACGGCGGTCACGCGAAC
>DASUYU010000267.1:0-7989 GCA_036377235.1 Thermoleophilaceae bacterium | reverse complement strand
GAGTACCGCCCGCGCAGGTCGCGGTAGTCCTCGAGCAACACGTCGACACGGTCGTGGAGCCCGGCCTCGCGCACGCGCGCGGTGGCGACAGCGTGCTGCCGGTGCGACAGCGTGGTGGTGGTCACGCGGCAGCCGTACTCGCCGGCGGCATGCACGGCCAGCGACCCCAGCCGGTCCCGATCTCGACGAGGTGGTCGGCCGGCTCGAGCTCGAGCTTGCGGCAGACCATGTCGAGCTTCGCCCGCTGCGCCTCGCGCAGCGAGGTCTCCGGCGTCTCGAACACCGCGCAGGAGTAGGTCATCGTCTCGTCGAGGAACAGCGCGAACAGCTCGTTCCCGAGGTCGTAGTGCGCCGCGGCCTGCTCGCGCGCGCGGGCGCGTGTGTTGAGCCGCGTCCGGCGGGCTACGGCGTTCCGGAGCGGCGCGCTTGGAGCGCGCCACCGATCGAGGCGGGAGACCTCCCGCCCCGCGATCCGGACGAGGGCGACCAGCTCGTCGCAGTCCCACGCACCCACGGCATACGACTCGCCGAGCCCGCGGCTGCCGCGTCGCGCGATCGCGCGCCAGAAGGACGGGTCGTTCACCGTGACGGTCGCCGCGAGCTCCGCGTCGGCGGGGCCGAACGAACGCCGCCGGCCGGCCTCCACAACCTCGATCCTCCCCGCGTGCAGGCGCCCCAGCAGGCCGTGGACGAGAGCTCGGGCGATCATCTCGCCGGGTGCGGGTGGTAGGGGGCTCCCTTCAGTCTCAGCCGCGCCGCCTGCGCGTAGATGCCGGCCATCACGCGCGCGGTCATGAACGGCCGGCGGAGCACCGGCCAGGGAGACAGCTCGCGCCGCCGCAGGGCGAGCGTGGCGTCGAACTCCACGCGGCCGTCGCGGCGGCTCTCCATGTGCACGCGCAGCTGTTCGCCGGGGGTCGTCATGCGGATCCTGTACTCGGAGTCCATTCCCAGGAGAGGCGACACATGAAAAGCCTTGCCGATCGTGGAGTCCAGTGCATCGAGCGAGTAGGTGTGACGCTCGCCCCAGGGCGTGTTCGTGACCTCCGCGAGCACCCTCTCGACGCGCTCGCCGTCGGGGTCGAAGCAGTAGTAGAGGCTCACCGGATTGAACAGGTGCCCGAACGTGCGCACGTGCGTGAGGACGCGCACGGGCCCGTCGTGATCGACCTCGAGGTAGTCCGAGCGGCGATACCACGCCGGTGCCGGCCGCCGCGCCGACCACAGCGGGACGCGGTCGAGCACCTCCGGCAGCTCCCCCAGGTCGAGGTACGCCATGAACAGGCGGTAGCGGAACTCGTGCCGGACCGGCTCGTGCCGGCGGTGCCGCACCCAGCCCTCGTACAGCCCGCTGGCGCTCACGGGAGCGAGCAACCCAGGCGGGCGCACACCCGGAGCGCGGACACCACGCCGTCCTCGTGGAAGCCGTAGCCCCAGTAGGCGCCGCAGTAGTGCGTGCGCCGAACGCCGCTCACCTCGTCGAAGCGCCGCTGGGCGGCCAGGCCGGCCGGGGTGTAGACCGGGTGGTCGTAGGCGATCACGCGGATCACCGACTCCGGGTCGATCGCCTCGGTCTGGTTGAGCGTCACGCACAGCTCCTGCCCCGCTCGCAGCGACTGGAGGCGGTTCATGTGGTACGTCACGGTGGTCCGCCCGGCGGGCTCGTCGCGCAGGTGGAAGTTCCAGCTCGCCCAGGCGCGCCTTCGCCGCGGCAGCATCGAGCGGTCCGTGTGCAGCACGGCCTCGTTGCGCTGGTACGGGATCGCGCCGAGCACCTCGGCCTCCGGGCGAGTGGGATCGCCGAGCATCCGGAGCACCTGGTCGGAGTGGGCCGCGAAGATCACCTCGTCGAAGCGCTCGGGCTCGCCGCCGGCCGGCGTGATCTCCACGCGGTCCTCATGGCGCTCCACGCGGCGGACCGGCGTCGACAGGCGCAGCCGGTTCCCGAGCGGCCGGGTGATCGCCTCCACGTACCGGTCCGAGCCGCCCGTGATCGTCAGCCAGTTGGGCCGGCCGCTCAGGCCGAACATCCCGTGGTTGGCGAAGAACTCGGCGAGCATGCTCGCCGGGAACTCCCACATGCTCTTCGGGTCCGCCGACCAGACCGCGGACGCCTGCGGCACGATCAGCCGCTTCACGAACTCCTGGGAGTAGCCGCCGTCGTCCAGGAACTCGCCGAGCGACGGGCCGCTTCCGTTCAGGCCGACGAGCGCGGGCGCCTCGCGGTTGAAGCGCACCAGGTCGCGGATCATCCGGTGGAACGACGGCCGCACCAGATGAGAGCGCCGCGCGAACAGGCCGTTCGGCCCGCCGCCGTTGTACTCGAAGTCGCCGCCGTCCGAGACCGAGAAGCTCATGTCCGACCGCTGCGTGGCCACGCCGAGCCGGCCCAGGAGCCGCTCGAAGTTCGGATACGTGCGGTCGTTCAGGACGATGAAGCCGGTGTCCACGCGGTGCGTCTCGTCGTCGGTGTCCACCCGCACGGTGTTGGTGTGCCCGCCGGCGTAGTCGTTCGCCTCGAACACCGTGATGTCGTGGCTGTTCCTCAGCAGGTGAGCGCAGACCAGCCCCGATACTCCGGCTCCGACGATCGCCACTCGTGCCATTTCCCGCTCCTACGCGCGGCGCGTGGATTCCGATCAGTGGGTAGAGTCGCCGCGACCGAATTCGCGTTGACCAGGAGGACCCGTTGGACGCAAGCCGGCTCAAGTCGATCCCCCTCTTCGAGGACGTGCCCGAGGAGGAGCTCGGGCAGATCGCCACCTTCGCCCAGGAGGTCACGGTCGACCAGGGACGCGAGCTTGTCCGCGAGGGCGACTTCTCATACGAGTTCATGGCCATCGAGGAAGGCGAGGCGGAGGTGACCCGCCACGGCGACCACGTGGCCAACCTCGGCCCGGGCGACTTCTTCGGGGAGATGGGCCTGCTCGAGAAGACGCTCCGCAACGCGACGGTGACGGCCAAGACGTCGATGAAGCTCGTGACGCTGACCGGCTGGGACCTGAAGCGGATGGAGCGGCACATCCCGGAGGCGATCGAGCGGGTCCGCGCGACGCTCGAAGAGCGCCGGCCGGAGGACTGAGGCAGCCGTGGCGGCGCGAATCGTCCTGTTCGGCGCCACCGGCTACACCGGCCGGCTGACGGCCGAGGCGATGGTGGAGCGGGGGCTGAAGCCGGTGCTCGCGGCCCGGACCCAGTCGAAGCTGGACGAGCTGGCCGCGGACCTGGGCGGCGATCTCGAGACGCGGACCGCCGACGTGTCCGACCCGCCGAGCGTGGCGGCGCTGGTCGAGCGCGGCGACGTGCTGGTCACGACGGTGGGGCCGTTCGCGAAGTGGGGCCAGCCGGCCGCGGCCGCTGCCACCACGAAGCACGCGCACTACATCGACTCGACCGGCGAGCCGCAGTTCATCCGCGAGGTGTTCGAGCGCTATGGCCCGCCCGCCCAGGAGGCGGGCATCGGGATGCTCACCGCGATGGGATACGACTGGGTGCCGGGCAACCTCGCCGGGGCGCTCGCGCTCGACCGCGCCGGTGAGCTCGCCACGCGCGTCGACGTGGGCTACTTCATCTCCGGCGGCGGCGCGCGCCCGAGCGGCGGGACGCAGGCGTCGCTCGTCGGGGCGATCGTGGCGCCCGCGTACGGCTTCCGCGACGGCCGGATCCAGACCGAGCGCGGCGCGAAGCGCGTCCGGAGCTTCCGGGTCGGCTCGAAGGACCTGTCGGGGATCTCCGTCGGAAGCTCCGAGCACTTCGCGCTCCCGCGGGTTGCGTCCCGGCTGCGCGAGGTGAACGCGTACCTCGGCTGGTTCGGACCGGCGTCACGGGCGATGCAGCTGTTCTCCGCGTGCACGTCGGTGGGCATGAAGGTGCCGGGGGCGGAGAAGCTGTGGACCTCTGCGACGGAGCGGTTCGTGCAGGGCTCCACCGGTGGCCCCGACGCCGAGACACGGGCGAAGTCCGGATCGCTGATCGTGGCGATCGCCTACGACGCCTCCGGCCGTGAGCTGACCAAGGTGCAGCTGCGGGGCGTCGACGGCTACACGTTCACGGGCCGAATGCTCGCCTGGGCGGCAGAGCGCGCGGCGTCCGGCGGCCTGAAGGCCACGGGCGCGCTGGGCCCGGTCGACGGCTTCGGACTGGAGGAGCTCACGGCGGGCGCGGCGGAGGCCGGGATATCCGAGGAGGGCGGCCCGGGATCCAGCGGCAGCCGCTCGGATGATTCCGTGACCGCCGGCGCTCGCTGACCGAGCGGCGCGAGATCGCGCGGCGGCGGCTCGCCGCCCTCGCGGGAGCGGCGCTCGGGGCGTTGTTCCTCGGTGCGGCCGTCGGCTCGGGTGACGGGGGCGGCTCGGAGGGTGCCGCGGCGGTCGCGACCACCCAACAGGAGCGCGATCTCGCGGCGGCACGCGAGGCCGTGGACGGGCTCACCCTCCGGCAGCAGGTCGGTCAGATCACGATCTCGAGCTTCCCAGGGGCGACTCGCCCCGAGTTCATCCGTCGCCGGCTCCGCGCCCGCGAGACGGCGGGCGTGATCCTCTTCGGCGCGGCCAACGGTGGCAACGCCGCGCACTGGCGCAGGCTCACCCGCTCGCTGCGCGAGGCGGGGCACGGGAGGACGCTGGTGATGGTCGACCAGGAGGGCGGCGACATCCGGACGGTGGAGCACGTGGGGCCGCGCGCCGGGCAGCCGTTCCAGGGCGCGCCGGCCGACGTCCGCCGCGTGGCGCGCTCCACCGGCCGCGGGCTCCGGGAGGCCGGCGTGAACGTGAACCTCGCTCCGGTGGCCGACGTTCCCCGTGCCGGCTCGGTCATGGCCACCCGCTCGTTTGCGGGTGACGAGCGCGGCATCGCGGCGCGGACGCGGGCCGCCGTGGCCGGGATGCTGGCCGGCGGCGTGGCGCCGACCGCCAAGCATTTCCCGGGGCTCGGGGCCGCGACCGTGAACACGGACGACGGCCCGGCCACGATCCGGGCGCCGGTGGCGCCTGACCTCGTCCCGTTCCGGGCGGCGATCGCCGAGGGCGTGCCGCTCGTGATGCTCTCGCACGCCTCGTATCCGGCCCTCGACCCGGATCGGATCGCCTCGCAGTCGCGCCCGATCGTCACGGGGCTGCTGCGCCGGAAACTTGGCTTCCGGGGCGTGATCGCCACGGACAGCCTCGAGGCCGCCGCGGTGCTGGCCAGGTCGGGGATCGCGATAGCCGCCGAGCGTTCACTCAGGGCCGGGGCGGACCTGATCCTGATGACCGGCTCGGCCAGCTGGAACGCGGTCTACCCGCGGCTCCTGCGCACCGCGCGCCGCGACCCGGTGTTCCGGAAGCTGGTCCGCGAGGCCGCTGCGCGCGTGCTCGTGCTGAAGCGGCAGCTGGCCCGCTAGTCCGCCGCGCGGACGCGCTCGAGCGCCCGCTCCATCAGCTCCTCGTGCGCCACGCGAGTTCCGCCCGTGCGGCGCGTCCAGTCGCCGTCCTCGGAGAGCTCCCACCCATAGGTGTCGTCGGCCAGGTAGCGCTCCAGGGTGTCCTGGAGCTCCGCGCGGAACGCCTCCTCCCGCACCGGCGCCAGCAGCTCGACCCTCGTGTCGAGATTGCGCGGCATCAGGTCGGGTGACCCGATCCAGTACTCGCGCTCCTCGCCGCGCTCGAACCCGTAGATGCGCGAGTGCTCGAGGAAGCGGCCCACCACGGACACGACCGTGATGTTGTCCGAGATGTCCGGCACGCCCGGCCGCAGGCAGCAGATGCCGCGTACCGCGAGATCCACCTGCACGCCGGCCTGCGACGCCTCGTACAGCGCGCGGATGCAGCGCGCGTCCACGAGCGAGTTCATCTTCAGCACGATCCGCGCGTGGCTGCCCGAGCGCTTCGCCTCGATGGTCCGCTTCACCTCGTCGAGGAACCACTTCCGCATGTGGTCCGGCGCGACTATCACGCTCCGGTACTCGGGGGTCCGCGCCGCGCCGGTCAGCGAGTTGAACAGCTCCGCCACGTCGGCGGCGATCTGGCGGTCGCAGGTGAACAGCCCGAAGTCCTCGTACAGACGCGCCGTCTTCGCGTGGTAGTTGCCGGTGCCGATGTGCACGTAGTGGCGCACGCCCGGTCCCTCGCGGCGCACCACCAGGACCGCCTTGGCGTGCGTCTTCAGCCCCGGCAGCCCGTGCACCACGTGCGCGCCGGCCTCCTCCAGTGAGCGCGCCCAGCCGATGTTCCGGCGCTCGTCGAACCGAGCCTTCAGCTCCACCAGGCAGACCGCCTGCTTGCCCCGCTCGGCCGCGTCGATCAGCGCCGGTATGAGCGCCGAGTCGTCGGACGTCCGGTACACGGTGATCTTGATCGCGAGTACGTTCGGGTCCCGCGACGCCTGCCGGATGAAGCGCTCGACGGTGGCGGCGAAGGAGTCGTACGGGTGGTGGACGAGCTGGTCGCCGGAGCGCATCACCGCGAGCACATCCAGGTCCCCCTCGTCCGTGTCGGCGAACGCCGGCGGCACGTCGGGAGTCCACGGTTCGTAGCGGAGCTCCCGGTGACCGTCGACGTCGTACAGAGCCATCAGGTCGTCGAGGTCGAGCAGGCCTTCGATGTCCGTGACCTGCGACTCGTCGATCGCGAGCTGCTCCACCAGGTAGCCGCGCATATGCGGATCCATCGTCGAGGCCACCTCGAGCCGGACGACCTCGCCGAAGCGGCGCCGCCGCAGCTCGTCCTCGACCGCCCGCAGCAGGTCGTCGGCCTCGTCGGACACGGTGAAGTCCGCGTCGCGCGTGACGCGGAAGAAGTCGTGGCGCAGGATCTCCATCCCGGGGAAGAGGTCGCCGAGGTGGCGCGCGATCACGGACTCGAGCGGCACGAACGTCTCGTCACCGATCGGCACGAACCGCGGCAGCACCTCCTTCGGCACCTTCACGCGCGCGAACGTCTCCACCTCCGAGACGGGGTCGCGTACGAACACGCCGAGCGACAGCGACAGGTTCGAGATGTAGGGGAACGGCCGCCCGGGGCCGACCGCCAGCGGCGTGAGCACCGGGAAGATCTGCTCGGCGAACAGCCTGTCGGTGCTCTCGAGCTCGGTGTCCGAGCAGTCGCGCACGTCCACCACCCGGATGCCCTCGCCGGCGAGCGCGGGGCGCACCTCGTTCTCCCAGGCGGCGGAGAGCCGGTCGCAGAGCTCGTCGTGGCGCTGCGTTATGCGCTCGAGCGTCTCGCGAGCCGAGAGGCCGTCGGGGCCGCGCGCGTCGATCCCGGCGTCCACCTGGTCGTGCAGGCCGGCGACCCGCACCATGAAGAACTCGTCGAGGTTGGACGCGTAGATCGACAGGAACTTGACGCGCTCGAGCAGCGGCGTGCGCTCGTCCTCGGCCAGCTCCAGAACGCGCTCGTTGAACTGCAGCCACGAGAGCTCGCGGTTCGCGTAGAGCTCGGGCGAATCGAGCGCCGGGACCTCCGGGGGTGCCGTTACGGCTTCCATGACCTACCTATAGTGACGACTCGTGCTGTGGCTGTTGCGCCATGGGGATGCCGCCGACGGATCGCCGGACGCGGAGCGGCCGCTCACCAAGAAGGGTGAGAGGCAATCCCGCGCCGCCGGACGCGCCCTGAAGCGGCTCGGAGTCGAGATCGACGCGTGCCTGACGAGCCCGAAGGTGCGCGCTGCCGACACCGCGAAGCTCGCCTGCGAGCCGCTCGGAGTCGAGCCGAAGCACGAGCCGAAGCTCGCGGGCGGGCCGTTCGACGGAGAGGCGCTCGCCGCCGGTCTCGGCGACAACGTGCTGCTGGTCGGGCACGACCCCGACTTCTCGATGGCGGTGCACGCGCTCACCGGCGCGCAGGTGCGTATGAAGAAGGGCGGGCTCGCCGGCATCGAGAAGGGCGAGCTCATGGTCCTGCTGCGCCCGGCGGAGCTCACCGCGATCGCTGAGAGCTAGCCAAGCCGCCGGCCCTCGACGAGCTCCAGCAGCAGCCCCTCGCGCAGGCCGCCGCGCGCGATCCGGAG
>DASUYU010000266.1:0-16581 GCA_036377235.1 Thermoleophilaceae bacterium | reverse complement strand
CGTTCGTGGGATGCGGCGCCACCCGGATGGAGATCGGGCGCCGCTACCTCGCGCCGGTTGCGCGTGACCACGGGGTGTGGTTCCCGTTCGGCGGCGTGCGGCTCCGCCTGCGCGGGAACCTGGTCGTGGGCGGCGTCGACGCGGGCGAGGCGGACCACGCTCATCAGGCGCTCGCCGGACGGAGCGTGCGAAACGCCGCCCGGACGGTCGCGGAGGCGCTGCCCTACCGCAGCACGGTCCTCCACCCAGGCGGAAGCCCCGGCCGGCGCTGGCAGCGGGCCGACGCCGACCACTACCGCCTCTGGGGCGACCCCAAGGGCGTGCCGGTCATCGTCGCCAGCGGAGTGACCCCCCGCTCGCGCTGGCAGCTCTATCTGCGCCTGCCCGCGCGCGGCGGCATGTGCGTGGGCATGTCGGTGCGTGCGCTTTGGCACCCCAACCCGGCCCCGAGCGGCGAGGGCTGCGGCGGACGTACGCTGCGGCCGCTCAAGACCGGCCTCGCCCTCTTCTTCGCCCATCGCCGGGGTATGTTCGCCTTCGGCCACACGGGCTCACGCGTCTACGCGGTGCGGTTGCGGTTCGGCGACCAGGAGTGGAAGGAGGCGGACACGACCTTCACCCCGGACCCGCCGGGCGGTCGCGGCCGCTTCTGGGTCGTCCCCGCCGACGGCGACGGCTTCTGCCGGAAGGTAACCGTCCAGGCGATCGGCCCGAAGGGGACCGTCGTCGACGAGCACCGGGTCGGGCGCGGCTACGCCGCCTGCTGAAGCGGGCGGCGGCTCGGCGCCCGGCTCGAGAACTGCATCGAGTCGTCCACCGGACCGCGCCTGAGGAGCCGCACGTCGCGGAACCAGTTCTGGTAGAGCCGCCACGGCGACGTCGGGCCCTGCTTCGGCAACAGCTCGACGGCGCGCAGCACGTATCCGGCGTTGAAGTCGATGAACGGCTCGGTCGCCACCGATGGCCCGGGCGGCAGCGGCGTGGCGATCTCGTGGCCGTGCTCCTGCATGTGGTTCAGGAGGCGGCAGACGTAGTGGGCGATCAGGTCGCACTTCAGCGTCCATGACGCGTTCGTGTAGCCGAGCGCCATCGCGAAGTTCGGCACCCCGCAGACCATCATGCCCTTGTAGAGGATCCCCTCCGAGAAGTCGACGGGCTCGCCGTCCACCGCCACGTCGACGCCGCCGAACAGGAGCACGTTCAGCCCGGTCGCGGTGACGATCACGTCGGCCACGAGCTCGTCACCCGAGCGCAGCCGGATGCCCGTCTCGGTGAACGTCTCGATCTCGTCGGTCACGACCGAGGCCGTGCCGGCGGAGATCGCGTCGAACAGGTCGTTATCCGGCACCAGGCAGAGCCGCTGCTCCCACGGGTTGTAGCGCGGCTTGAAGTGGAGATCGACCTCGTAGCCCGCCGGCAGGCGCTTCAGCACGCCGCGGCGGATGACCTTCTTCATCAGCTCGGGACGGGCCCGGCTCAGGTTGAAGGTGGCCATCTGGAGCAGGACGTTCTTCCAGCGAACCACGGCGTAGGCTGCCTTCGACGGGAGCCGGCGCCGCAGGAAGTTCGAGAGCTGGTCCTCCGCGGGCAGCGTGACGACGTAGCTCGGCGAGCGCTGGAGCATCGTCACGTGCGCGGCCCGCTCCGCCATCGCGGGCACGAGCGTCACGGCGGTGGCGCCGCTGCCGATCACCACCACCCGCTTGCCGTCGTAGTCGAGGTCGTCCGGCCAGTGCTGCGGGTGCACGATCGGCCCGCCGAACCGCTCGCGGCCCTCGAGGTGGGGGAGGTATCCCTCGTCGTAGCGGTAGTAGCCGGTGCAGCCGTACAGGAACGAGCAGGTGAGGCGCACGGTCTCGCCGGTGTCGGTGCGCTCGGCCTCCACGAGCCAGTGCGCGTCCTCGCTCGACCAGTCGGCGCGGACGACGCGATGGTGGAAGCGGATGTGGCGCTCCACGTCGTGGTCGCGCGCCGTCTCGCGGACGTAGCGGCGGATCGACGGCCCGTCCGCGATCGCCTTGCCCTCCTCCCAGGGCCGGAAGTCGTACCCCAGCGTGAACATGTCCGAGTCCGAGCGGATGCCCGGGTAGCGGAACAGGTCCCACGTGCCGCCGATGGCGTCGCGCGCCTCGAGGATCGCGTAGGTCCTGCCAGGGCTCTCCATCTCGAGGTGGCACGCTGCGCCGACGCCCGAGAGCCCTGCGCCGACGATCAGCACATCGACGTGTTCGGTTTCCATCAACGGGGCATTATCCCTGCTGGCATGCGCCGCCGCGGAACCGTCGTGGTTGCCGTCGTGGTGGCCGCGCCTAGGCTGCGAACCTGGTGATCGCGCGACGGCCACAGCGGTCCGCGCGTGGCGCTTCAGGGCGCGCTGGGCGCTGCCGCGCTGATCAACGCAGTGCCGCGGCGGCTGCGCGGCCGGCGGTCCGGCCGGAGAAGAGGCAGCCGCCGAGGAAGGTGCCCTCGAGGGCGCGGTATCCGTGCATGCCGCCGCCGCCGAAGCCGGCCACCTCGCCGGCGGCGTACAGGCCCGGTACTGGCTCGCCCTTCTTGTCGAGCACGCGTGCGTCGAGGTCCGTGTGGAGGCCGCCGAGCGTCTTGCGGGTGAGGATGTGGAGCTTCACGCCGATCAGCGGCCCCGCATCGGGGTCGAGCAGCTTGTGCGGAGCGGCCACGCGCGTGAGCCGGTCGGCCAGGTAGCGGCGCGCGCCGTGGATGGCGGTCACCTGGAGGTCCTTGGTGAACGGGTTGTCCATCTCGCGGTCGCGAGCGATCACCTCGGCCTCCACGCGGCCGAGGTCGAGCAGCGGCTCGTCCGTGAGCCGGTTCATTCCCTCGACCAGCGTGCGCAGGTCGCGCTCGACCACGAAGTCGGCGCCGTGCTTCTTGAACGCCTCGACCGGCGCGGGAGCTCCCGAGGCCACCCTGGACTCGATCAGCCTGCGGACGCTCTTGTCCGTGATGTCCGGGTTCTGCTCCGAGCCGGACAGCGCGAACTCCTTCTCGATGATCTTCTGGGTGAGGATGAACCAGGTGTGCTCGTGCCCGGTGCGCATGATGTGCTCCAGCGTGCCGAGCGTGTCGAAGCCGGGGAACAGCGGGACCGGCAGGCGGTTGCCTGTGGCGTCCAGCCACAGGGACGAGGGGCCCGGCAGGATCCGGATGCCGTGCATCGGCCAGATCGGGTCCCAGTTCTGGATGCCCTCGGTGTAGTGCCACATCCGGTCGGGGTTGATCACGCTCCCGCCGGCCTTCTGGGTGATCTGGATCATGCGGCCGTCCACGTGGGCGGGGACGCCCGAGATCATGTGCGTGGGCGGCTTGCCGAGCCGATCGGGCCAGTTCTTGCGGACGAGGTCGTGGTTGCCTCCGATGCCGCCTGACGTGACGATCACGATCGGCGCGCTCAGCTCGAAGTCGCCCGTCTCGTCGCGGCTGCTCGACTGGCCGCGGGCGCACGAGTCGGGGGCGAGCACCCTGCCCGTCACTCCGGTGACGGCGCCCTTCGAGGTCAGGAGCTTGTCGACGCGGTGGCGGAAGCGGAGATCGACCAGCCCGCGCTCTCGGGCGGCCTGCGCTCGCCTGGCGAACGGCCCGACCACTCCGGGCCCGGTGCCCCACGCGATGTGGAAGCGCGGCACCGAGTTGCCGTGCCCGATGGCGCCGTAGCCGCCGCGCTCGGCCCAGCCGACCATGGGGAGGAGGCGCACGCCCTGCTCCTTCAGCCAGGCGCGCTTCTCGCCGGCCGCGAAGTCCACGTAGGCCTCGGCCCAGCGGCGCGGCCACTCGTCCTCGGGGCGGTCGAACGCCGCGGTGCCGAGCCAGTCCTGAAGCGCGAGCTCGTGCGAATCCTTGATGCGCAGCCACCGCTGCTCGGGGCTGTCGACGAGGAAGAGCCCGCCGAAGGACCAGAAGGCCTGGCCGCCGAGGGACGCCTCGGGCTCCTGCTCGACCAGCGCGACGCGCCGGCCGGCGCGCGCCAGCTCGGCTGTCGCGACGAGCCCGGCCAGCCCGCCACCGACCACGATCGCGTCGTACTGCTCATTCATCGCGCGCGGCAGGCTAGTGGGGCGCGCGGGCGCCCGCACCACCTAGCCCGCTCGCGGGCCGCTCAGGAGCCGCTGCGCCAGCGGTCGCTCGGCATCCGTCACGGCGCGCTCGCGCAGCGACACGAGGCGCCACCCCGAGCCGTCGCCGAGCACGGCCTCCACGCGCTGCCGCACGTGCTCGGCCTCCGCCTCGTCCGCCACGAACAGCGTGCGGAACCTCGCCGGCCGGCGATCGGGCTCGATGGCGCTGTTGTGCGGCCAGCGGCAGGGTCCGTCGTGCTCCCAGTGGCCGCACAGCTCGGTCGTCACGGCAGCGCCGACGGCCGCGGGATCGAAGCCGTCGTCCAGGGCCAGCTCGGCCTCGACCACGAAGGCGGCGTGCATCTCTCTCGCGCTCAGCCGTCCGCGTCGGGCCAGGGGCTGTCGGTCGTCTCGCCGTCGCCGCCCTCGGGCTTCGGTCCGCCGACTGCCACCACGTCCATTCCGTCCGGACCGGCCTCGAAGGCGCGCACAACGGCGGGATCGACGCGGATCACATCCCACTGACGCACATCCTTGATCTCGTCGTCCAGGCGCACCCGGCCGGAGCCGGAGACGATCACGTACACCTCCTCCTGCTCGCGGTGCTGGTGCGAGACGGGGTTGCGCACGTCCGGCCCGTACCGGAACAGGCTGACGCCCACATCGCGCGACTCGAGGTCGTTCCGCGCCATGCGCACCTCGAGGCCGTCAAGGCGCCCGGCGGCCGAGTCGTTCACGTCGTTCTGCAGGTTCACGATCTTCCAATTGCTCACGGGCCCGACGCTACCGAAGGCGATACTTCGGCCATGCCGATGTTCCACCTCGTGCTGTCGCAGTCGGGTCCGGAGTGGAAGCGGTCCGAGCCGCTCGAGGGTCAGAGCGGGTGGCGGGAGCACGCGGCCTTCATGGACGCGCTCGTGGAGCGGGGCTTCATCGTGCTCGGCGGGCCGATCCCGAACCACCGGGTCGTGCACGCCGTCGAGGCGGAGTCTGAGGACGACATCCGCTCGACCCTGGCGCGCGACCCGTGGAGCGGATCGCACCTGGTGATCGAGTCGATCGAGCCGTGGACGATCCGGCTGGACGGCCGGTAGCGGTCAGGTCGCGGGTTCCACCAGCTCGAGCACCAGGGTTGACCACGCAAAGTCGCGCGCGCCCATGCCCGCGCCGGTTCGCGGGTCGTAGTACTCGCGGAGGCCCGCCCCTTCTACCGCGGCGGCCATCCGCCGCGCAAGCTCGTCCGCCTGCGGATACCTGAGCCGGCTGAGTCCGAGCCACAGGAGCCAGGCCGCGTTCACCCACGTGGGTCCGCGCCAGTAGCGCCGGAGCCCGAGGTGGGTCTCGTCCAACGAGAACGCAGGCTCGTCCAGCGACACCGACGGCGGCGGGAACGCCGGCCAGAAGCGTTCGGGGTCGAGCAGGTGCTCCTCGATCAGCCGGCGACCGATCGGCTCGGGGAGGTCCGGCAGGGCAAGCGGCGCCAGCGCCGCCCAGGTGACCGGCTGCGGGCGCTCCCGCGCCGGCAGAACAAGGTCGCGGAACAGGCCGCGCTCTTCGTCGTAGAGCCGCTCGACCAGCGTGGGGGTGAGGGACGGGCGGCCGAGGGCGAGCTGCGACAGGCCGTACAGCACGTTCGTGACGACCTCGCACACCACCGGGCCGCCCCTCGCCAGCACGCGGCGCGCGTCATAGCCGAGCCGCCGGTTGCGGCGAACCAGGAGCGGGAAGCCGGGCAGCCCCTGCGCCTGCCACCCCCAGACCGCGTCGAACTTGGGCGAGGCATCAAGACCCGACTCGTCCGGCTGCACGATCCACAGCAGTCCGCTTCCGTCGATATCGCGGTTCTCCGCGAGCCAGTCCTGGTGGCGTGTCAACGCAGGAACCTCGCGTGGGTCGCCGACCGCCATCTGCCACGCCCATGCCAGGAGCGGCGGCTGGATGCTGGCGGTCATCAGGTCGCCGGGCGCGACACGGTTGTAGAACACCGACCTCGCACCCCTGAGCGGCTTCCAGAAGATCGTGTGGCCGATGAATCCATCCGGACGGGCCGCGCTCAGCAGCGACTCGAGCTCGGCGCGTGACCGCGACGGGTCGAATCGCCGCCAGGCGATGGCGGCGAAGCACGAGTCCCAGTACCACTGGTACGGATAGCGGTCCGGGCTCGGGCACGTGTACGCGTACCGCCTGCCGCCCGTCTCGCCCTCGCGCCAGTTCTGCTCGAGCACGCGCCGGCACTCGTCCCGGATTCCGTCGATGCCGGTGACGCTACAGGCGCCGTGAGAGGATTGGCGCTGATGCTCGGCACGGCGAATGGCCCAGCTGCGCCGTTGCTCGGCCGCCTGGAGGAGCAGAAGCTCCTCTCGTCCCTGTTGGACGAAGTGAGCACGCGTGGGCAGGCGCTCGTGCTGCACGGCGAGCCTGGAATCGGCAAGTCTCGCCTCCTGGCCGAGGCCGCTGCCGAGGCGCAGGACCTCGGCATGACGGTCCTCACCACCGCCGGCGTGCAATCCGAGGCGCATCTCCCGTTCGCCGGACTGCATCAGCTGCTGCGTCCGGTCCGAGCACGTGCCGCCGACCTGCCCGCCGTCCAGCGCGCCGCGCTCGATGCCGCGTTCGGGCTCACGCCGGACGTGGCGCCCGAGCAGTACCGCATCGCGATGGCCGCCCTCGATCTCGTGTCGGAGGTCGCTTCCGATGCACCGGTGCTGCTGCTCGTCGAGGACGCGCACTGGCTCGACCGTCCGACCGCAGACGTCCTCGCCTTTCTCGCTCGTCGCATCGAGTCCGACCCAATCGTGCTCGTGGCGGCCACGCGTGACGGCTACCCCTCGGTCCTACGCGACGCGGGGCTGCCGGAGCACATGCTCACCGGGCTCGACGAGTCGACCGCCGCAGCGTTGCTCGACGCGTCAGCTCCGCGGCTTCCGCTCGTCGCGCGCACGCAGATCCTCAGAGAGGCGGCGGGAAATCCGCTCGCGCTCATCGAGCTTCCGGCCGCGCCCGGCCAGGTCGACGACGAGCAGCCGGGCGCGGGGGGCTTGCCTCTTACCGAGCGCCTCGAGCGCGCATTCGCCGCTCGCGTGTCCGATTTGCCCGACGCCACACGGCTCGTCCTGCTCGTCGCCGCGCTGAACGACGAGGACAGCCTCCCCGAGATCCTGCATGCCGCGAGCGCGATCGCCGGGGCGGGCGTGGATCTCGATACGGTCGGGCCCGCTGCCGAGTCGGCGATCGTCGACGTTGACCTGCAGTCCCTCCGATTCCGGCACCCACTCATCCGGTCCGCCGTCGCCCAGACCGCGAGCCTGGCGGAGCGCCGCCGTGTGCATGAGGCACTTGCGGGTGTGCTCGAGGATCAAGCGGACCGCCGTGCATGGCATCGCGCGGCGCTCCTCTCCGGCGACCATGAGGATGTCGCGGCCGAGCTCGAAGAGGCGGGCAAGCGGGCGCGGCAGCGCGGCGCGATCCCGGTGGCGGTGGCCGCCCTGAGACGTGCCGCGGAGCTCGGCGAGCCGGAGGGCCGGACCCGGCGAATGCTCGCCGCCGCCGGACTGGCCGTCGAGCTCGGGAGGCCGGATGTCGTGGTGCCGTGCCTGCGCGAGGCCGAGCGGCTGGATCTCGGTGAGTTGGATAGGGCGCGGCTGACATGGGTCGAGGAGACCGCCCTGACCCGCCCGCTCGACGCCGGACGGTTCGAGTCCCTCATCGCAGCGGCGGAACAGGCCGGAGCGGCGGGCGACCACGACCTCCACGTCGATCTACTCTGGCTTGTCGCGTCTCGCACCTGGTGGGTCGATCCCGGGCCGGATGTGAGACGGCTCCTCATCGAGGCCGCGCATCGGCTGGGAGGCGCCGATGCCGAGGACCCGCGGGTCTTCGCCGTCCACGCATATGCGGATCCGCTGGGTCATGCGGGCGAGGTTCTCGCGCGTCTGAAGCGCGCGGCCGCGGAAGGGCGCGTGGACACGGAAGCTGCCCTCTTCTTCGGCCCAGCCGCGCTCGTGGTGGGTGCCTTCGACCTGGGCAACGATTTCCTCGCGACGGCGATCCAGGGCCTGCGGACAGAGGGGCGACTCGGGCATCTGCCGCGGCTCCTCACGCTGCACTCGGGCATGGCGGCGCGTATCGGCGATTGGGACGCCGCGATCCCGGCGGCCGGCGAGGCGAGGCGGCTCGCGCAGGAGCTCGGCGAGCCGCAGTGGGAGGCCGCGGCCGACACGGCCGTCTCACTGGTGGCCGCGATGCGGGGCAACGTGGAGACGGCCGAGCTCACCGCGGCGAACGCCGAGAGCGTCGCGGAGCCCGCCGGCGCGAACATCACCGTGGCGTTCGCGCAGTTCGGCAAGGTGCTGGCCGCGCTGGCCGACGGCCGTCACGCGGACGCCTACGGGTACGCCGAGCGGCTGTTCGACCCCGGCGACAGCGCGTACCACCCGGTCATCTCATCCTGGCTGATCGCGGATCTCGCCGAGGCCGCACGGCACACCGACCGCGTCGACGCGGGGCGGGAGCGCTTGGCGCAGGTGGAGGCCGGGGCGGGGAAGCGTCCTGGCACCTGGATCGAGCTGGGGATCCGGCATGCCCGGGCGCTGCTCGCGGAGCCGGACGAGGCCGGCGATCGCTTCGAGGAGGCGTTGGCGGCCGACCTGACGCGGTGGCCGTTCCAGCGCGCGAGGATCCAGCTGGCCTACGGCCAGTGGCTGAGGCGTCAGCGCCGCGTGGCGGATTCCCGCACCGTGCTCCGCGCGGCACGCGACACCTTCGACGCGCTCGGCTGCGCGCTGTGGGGCGATCAGGCGAGAGGCGAGCTGCGTGCGTCGGGGGAGCGGAGCCGGCGCCGCGTTCCGGAGGCGCGCGATCAGCTGACCGCCCAGGAGCTCCAGATCGCGCAGCTGGCGGCCGAAGGCCTGTCAAACCGCGCGATCGGGCAGCGCCTGTTCCTCTCGCACCGGACGGTCAGCACACACCTCTACCGCGTCTTCCCGAAGCTCGGGATCACCTCCCGGGCGGAGCTGGGCGGTGCGCTCGGCCTGGGATTACGTACGTAGGCCGGAGCCGAGAAGAGTCGTCACTTGACGGATGCCACGGCGCGGCCCCGTGGACAGACTCGTGATGACCAGTTGGCCTCGCGAGGCCGGCGAAGCAAGACAAGGAGGTCATCATGAGCGAAGTACGAAACGTGGTTCTCGTCCACGGCGGGTTCGTCGACGGCTCCGGCTGGCGGGGCGTCTACGACGCGCTGACGGCAGACGGCTACAACGTGAGCGTCGTGCAGAACCAGACGCTGTCACTCGACAGCGACGTCGAGACCACCCACAACGTCCTCGACGCCCAGGACGGGCCGGCGATCCTGGTCGGCCACTCCTACGGCGGCGTGGTGATCACGGAAGCGGGCCGCCACGAGAACGTGGCCGGCGTCGTCTACATCGCGGCGTTCGCGCCCGACGCGGGTGAGTCCGTGAACAAGCTGATCGCCGACCCGCCGCCCGGCGCGCCGGTCCCGCCGATCCTGCCGCCCGTCGACGGCTTCCTGTTCCTGGACCGTGAGAAGTTCGCGGAGTCGTTCGCGGCCGATCTGCCGGAGGACGACGCCAGGTTCATGGCCGACTCTCAGGTGCCGTGGGGCGTCGAGGCGCTGAACGGCGAGGTCAGCGAGCCGGCGTGGCGGAGCAAGCCGAGCTGGTACCTGGTCGCCACAGACGACCGGATGATCCCGCCGCCGGCGCAGCGGCAGATGTCGGAGCGGGCCGGCTCGACCGTGGTCGAGGAGGCCGGCAGCCACTCGATCTACGTCTCGCAGCCGCGTGCCACCGCGGATCTGATCGAGCAGGCCGCCCGCGCGGAGAGCGCGGTCGCCCTCTCGCATCAGAGCTAGACCCACCGCTTCCAGGCCGGCAGGGCCTCCGGGTCCTGCCGGCCTCGCGGCCGCTAGCTTGCCCCTCGTGGACGAGCTGGACCTCCTCGACTGGAAGCGCCGGGTGGCTGAGCTGTACGCGGGCATCCGCGCGGCTGCCGATCCGGAGGCGGGCTGGCGCCGCTGGTGCGAAACGAGGCGGCGGCTCTTTCGCGAGCATCCTCAGTCGCCGGTGCCCGCCGGCGAGCGGAGCTCGTTCGCGGGTCCGTTCGTCTACGACTACGACCCCGAGTGGCGACTCCTCGCCGAGGTCACCCGGACGGACGAGGAGCGACTCGAGCTGCCCTCGAGCGACGGCGGCACGATGACCTTTCGGCGCTTCGCCCAGGCCCGCGCCGAGCGCGTGGCCCTCGACGTGTACTGGCTGGAGGGCTACGGCGGCGGCCTGTTCGTGCCGTTCGCGGACGCGACCAGCGGCGACGAGACGTTCGGAGCCGGCCGCTACGTGCTGGACACCGTGAAGGGGGCGGACCTGGGCGCGGAGGGCGACCGGCTCGTGCTCGACTTCAACTTCGCCTATCAGCCGTCGTGTTCCTACGACAGCCGCTGGGCCTGCCCGCTGGCGCCCCCCGCCAACCGGCTGGAGATGCGTGTCGAGGCGGGCGAGCGGCTGGGAGAGGACTGATGGACAGGCGAACGCTGGGAGCAGATCTCGAGGTGTCGGCGCTCGGCCTGGGCTGCATGGGAATGAGCTTCGGCCTCGGGGCTCCCGCCGACAAGCAGGAGTCGATCGAGTTGATCCGCCACGCCGTCGAGCGCGGCGTCACGCTCTTCGACACCGCGCAGGTCTACGGCCCGTACGCGAACGAGGAGCTGGTCGGCGAGGCGCTCGAGCCGGTGCGCGACCAGGTCGCGATCGCCACGAAGTTCGGTTTCGACGTGGCGGGCGCGGGCCGCGCGAGCGGACTCGACAGCCGGCGGGAGACGATCAGGAATGGCGTCGAGGGGTCACTGCAGCGGCTGCGCGCGGATCGCATCGATCTCCTCTACCAGCACCGCGTCGATCGAGACGTGCCGATCGAGGAGGTCGCCGGGACGGTGAAGGAGCTCATCGCCGAGGGCAAGGTCGGCCACTTCGGTCTCTCCGAGGCGGGCGTCGAGACGATCCGCCGGGCGCATGCGGTGCAGCCCGTGACCGCGCTCCAGAGCGAGTACTCGCTCTGGTGGCGTGAGCCCGAGGAGGAGATCCTGCCGGCGCTCGAGGAGCTCTCGATCGGCTTCGTGCCGTTCAGCCCGCTCGGCAAGGGCTTCCTGACGGGCGCGATCGGCCAGAACACGGAGTTCGAGAGCAGCGACTTCCGCAACACCTCCCCGCGATTCAGCGACCCCGACGCGCGCAGGGCCAACCGTGCGTTCGTCGACCTGCTCCAGCGCATCGCCGATCGCCACGACGCGACACCGGCGCAGGTCGCACTCGCCTGGCTGCTCGGGCGGAAGCCGTGGATCGTTCCGATCCCGGGCACGACCAAGGTGCACCGGCTCGAGGAGAACCTCGCGGCCGCGGAGGTAGAGCTGACCGAGGACGACCTCCGCGAGATCGAGGAGGCACAGCTCGACCCCCAGGGCGCGCGTTACAGCGAGGCGAACCAGCGGATGATCGACCGCTAGTGCTCGAGCCCGCGACTCACGAGCCCCGCGCGGCCGGATCGCGGGCGCTACACGCTCTACCGCTACACCGCCGCGCGGCCCGTCGCGGTAACCGCCGCGGCTCTGGCCCCGGCCGGCCTGACCGGCGACTCATCGGTGGTCCTCGTTCCGGCCGGATCCCGGTAGTGCGCGTCAGCCGGCGCCGCGAGGGCCAAGCCGCCCGCCACTGCCTCAAAGAGCAAAGTCGGCGTGCCCGGCCGTGTGCGAGGGTAACTTTCCCGGAGTACTGCGAAGAGGGAGGATGAGGCCGACTGATCGGCATGGTGCTTGCGGCGGGGGCCGGGCGGCGGATCGAGTCGCTCACCGAAAACCTCCCCAAGACTCTGCTGCCGGTCGACGGGGATCGCACGATCCTCGACATCGCGCTGTGCAACCTCAGCCGCGCGGGTATGGAGACGGTCGTGGTAGTCACCGGCCACGCCGCGGAGCGGATCGAGGAGCGCCGAGAGGCGCTGGAGGAGCGCCACGGCATCACGGTGGAGACCGTCTTCAATCCGAAGGCGAGGACGTGGAACAACTGCTACTCGCTGTGGTGCGCGCGCGAGCACTTCGCTCGCGGCGTGCTCCTGTGCAACGGCGACACCGTGCACCCGGCCGCGGTCGAGGAGCGGCTGCTCGCCGGGCGCGGACACTCGGACCTCGTGCTTGCGCTCGACGACGCCAAGGCGCTCGGCGAGGAGGAGATGAAGGTGCTGCTGGACGGCGACGGGCTGCTGCGCGGGATTCACAAGGCGCACGACCCGGTCGAGGCGTCGGGCGAGTACATCGGCCTGACGCTGATCGAGCCGGCGGCCTCCGAAGGCCTCGCCGAAGCGCTCGAGGCGACCTGGCGGCGCGACCCGTCGCTGTACTACGAGGACGGCTTCCAGGAGTACGCCGACCGCGGCGGGCGGGTCGGGGTGGCCTCGATGGGCGGCCTCGAGTGGGTGGAGGTCGACGACGAGCACGACCTGGACAGGGCGCGGGAGGTGGCGTGGCGCTGCTGACCCGGATGGTCGGGGCCCCACTGGCCATCGACATCGGCCCCGGCGCCGTTGCCGGGCTCGCGCCGCTGCTCGCGGATCGCCGCATCTCCAGGGGCGGCCGCGTCGCGGTCGCCGTCGGGCCGGGGCAGGGCGAGGAGATCGCGGAGGTGCTGCGGCCGCAGCTGACCAGCGCCCACATCTGGATGGTCGAGGGCGGCTCGGTCGACTCGGCCACCGAGCTGCGCGCCCGCCTGCGGAGGGGCTTCTTCGACGCCGTGGTCGGCATCGGCGGCGGCAAGACGCTCGACACCGCCAAGCACGCCGCCGCGCTGTCCGGGCTGCCGATGGTGTCGGTCGCAACCTCCCTCGCCCACGACGGCATCGCCTCGCCGGTGTCGTCGCTGTACGACGGCGAGCGCCTGACGAGCTTCGGCGTGCAGATGCCGATCGCGGTCGTGGTCGACCTCGACTACGTGCGCGCGAGCGACGTGACCCTGCGGCGATCGGGGATCGGCGATGTCCTGTCGAACCTCGGCGCGATCGCCGACTGGCGGCTGGCGGCGCGTGAGCGCGGCGAGCCGCTCGACGGACTGGCCGTGACCTTCGCGCGCTCCGCGGCGACGGCCATCCTTCACCGCGAGGACGGCGTCGAGGACGACGACTTCCTGATCGCGCTGGCCGAGGCGCTCGTGCTGTCCGGGCTCGCAATGGCCACCGCGGGCTCCTCGCGCCCCTGCTCCGGCGGCGATCACGAGATCGTGCACGCGATCGACCACCTCTACCCGGCCACGGCGCACCACGGCGAGCTCGCCGGCGTCGGCGGCCTGTTCACGTCCTGGCTGCGGGGCGACGACAAGCTCACCCGCGACCTCGACGCCTGCCTGACCAGGCACGGGCTGCCGCGCACCCCGGCCGACCTCGGGCTCGAGGCCCGCCAGTTCGCCCAGGCCGTCTACTACGCGCCCGCCACTCGCCCGGATCGCTACACGATTCTCGAGCACCTCGGCCTCTCCGAGGTGGAGCTGGGCGACCGTGTCCGTGCGTACGCAGAGGCCTTCGATCGCCCTCGGACGGCTGAGAGCCAGGGCTAGGCTGACGCGGGTGGAAGAGAGTGCGAGGCGGCGCACCGAGGCCGGCATCGGCCGCGTTCACGACCTCCTGATGAGGATCCTGCAGGAGCTGGACGCGGCCACCAGGGCCGCCGGCCTGTCCTACTACCTGGCCTACGGCACCGCCATCGGCGCGCTTCGTCACCACGACTTCATTCCCTGGGACATCGACGCCGACGTCTTCATCTGGGGTCGCGAGTACGAGCGGCTGATCGAGACGCTGCGCACGCGGCTGCCGGACGACATGACGCTCCACCTGCCGGAGGACGGCAATGGTTACGAGTACCTGTTCGCCCGCATCGGCCTGCGCGGCGTCGACCACACGCGCGTCCACGTGGACCTGTTCCCGCTCGAGCCGGCGCCGGCCGCGCGCTGGAAGCAGCGCGTGTACGCGGCCGGCACGCGGCTCTGCTGCCAGATGTACCTCGTCAAACAGATGCCGGCCGGCTCGCGCACGCACTACACGCGAAGGAAGCGGCTCGTAACCCGCGCCCTGAAGATCGTGCTGGCCCCGGTCCCCGCGCCGGTCCTGCACCGCACGTTCGGGGCGTTCACGCGCTGGTTCGCGGCGCGCTCGAGCGGCGAGGTCATCGCGAGCAGCTGCGGGTCCTACGGGCTGCGCGAGTTCTTCCGCCGCTCGTGGTTCGACGCCGCCGTGCCCACCCGCTTCAGGGGCGGCGAGCTCCAGATCCCGTCAGGCAGCACGGAGCTGCTCGAGTGGATCTACGGCGACTTCATGACACCGGTGCCGGACGCACAGCAGGAGCGCGAGGTGGAGTTCATCGAGCATCACTTCGTCGGCCCGCTGCGATCGCACGGGGTCGTCTGAGCCCGCCGCCGGTCGTCTGGGCGAGCGCCATCAGCGACAGCGTTGCCAGGATCACGGCCTGGATGAGCGTGGACCCGATCGCCGCGCCGGTCGCGCCGTCGGCAATGCCGCCGATGCAGACCGCGAGGATCTGGACGCCGCTCAGCACGACGACGACAACGCCGAGCATGTTCGTCGCGTCGTCCGAGCGCGACTGGAGGTAGGTCAGGAGCAGCGTGCACGGCGCCCACAGCGCGGCGCACAGGCACAGGATGCGCATGATCGGGACGCTCGCCTGGTACTCGTCGCCGACGAGCACCGGCAGGAACCCCGCGAGAGCGAGCAGCACGAGCGCGACGACGATCGAGGGCAGCGAGCCCGCGAGCACGCCGCCGATCAGCTGGCGCCGCGACACCTGCGGGCGGCGGCTCAGCTCGGGGAAGGCGATCTGCGCGGTGGCCGCCGCGATCATGTTCATGGGCCGCAGGAGGCGTGCCGGGAGCGCGTAGATCCCCGCCGCGTGGATGTCGACGATCGCCAGCGCGGGCACGTCGAAGTCGCGCAGCTGGTCGCCGACCTGGCTCAGCCAGTAGCCGAAGTCGTGCGATACGTGCTGCCCGGGCTGCCGGCGGGGTGGAAGCAGGTGGCGCGCCCACGGCTCCTGCCGGCGCACGGCCTGGGCGAACGCCAGGATGCCGCCGAGCGCGAGGCCGATCGTCCACGACCACACGATGTCGAGGTCCGCGATCAGCGCGATCGCCAGCACGACGACGACGGGCGTGCGCCGGGCCACGTAGGACGACACGAGCTCGTGCGCGCGCCCGTCGACGATCGAGATGCCGTTCCACGTCTGCGTGATCTGCTCGGTCAGCAGCCAGATCGCCGCCGGCAGCAGCGCCGGGTAGATGTCGTTGCCGGTGATCGCCCACAGCGCGACCATCGCCGCCACCCAGCCGAGGGCGCTCGCGTGGGCGTAGCGCAGGCGCGTGGCGTAGAGCGCTGGAAGGGTCGGGTCGTCCCGGTCGATGCTGCGGCGGTACTGGATCTGCCGGATCAGCCCGAACCCGTTGATCGCCGTGATCATCAGGAGGATCACGTTCACCGTCGACACGACCGCGAACCGGCTCGGCGGAAGGCCCCGCGCGAGCAGGATGATCACGGCGAGCTGAAGGCCGGCGGCGAGGATCCGCGCGCCGAGCGACCACGACACCTGCCCGGCGAACCCCTTGAGCGGCTCCAGCCGCCGGCGTTTGGCCGTCATTCGATCCATTATCGACAGAGGTAGCGCAGGATCGGACTTCAGTAGGCAGGAGCGCGGCGGCTGACGGCGAAGGCCGGTCAATGGCTCAGACCGAACAGGCTTGGGATTGGGGCGTCGAGCTGCGCGACGAGGAGCGCGCGGAGCTCGAGCTGCTCCGCGCAACCGCTGCGCAGCTGCGCACGGAGCTCGATCAGGCGCAGGAGGCGCTCAGAAGCTGCAGACAGCGCCATCAGGACGCAAGCCAGGCGCTCAGACAGCTCGCCGAGGCGAGGCCCTGGCGCCGGCGTCGCGTTCGGACCGCGCTGCGAGAACGTCAGCTGCTTTAGGCGAAGCGCGCGATTGCGACGAGCAACGTAAGCACGAGCAGGGCGATCGGCACCGCCAGGCGGTCCGTCTCGCCCATGCGCACGTGAGTGACGATCGCCCCGATCATGGTCATCGCGAGACCCACCGCGGCGAGCGGGGTGAGAATCGGCGCGATGCCCAGGGCGCCCGGCAGGACCAGCCCGAGTGCGCCCAGCACCTCGAGTAGGCCGACGGTGCGGAACTCGAGATCGGTCACGTCGGCGGCCCATCCCATCGGGCCGGCCGCGAGCTGCGCGCGCGGCTGCGAGAGCTTGGTCAGGCCGGTGGCGAGAAAGATGGCTGCCAGGAGCAGCTGTGTTGTCCAGAGTGCGGTTTCCATGGCCGGGACGATCGGTGCGGGCTGGATGACCTGTCATCACGCGTTTTGCGTGATGACGCTTCACACGCTTGCCCGGGAGCCTCGCCCCATGACAAACGATGTCGTCGTGTCCATATCGG
>DASUYU010000265.1:0-7279 GCA_036377235.1 Thermoleophilaceae bacterium | reverse complement strand
TGTTTGACCCCGACCCTTAGCCTTGGTCTTGACATGGCCGTTGTGATCGCAAGCGCTCTGGACAAGGACATGGCGGGCTCGCCGCTGTTCCGCGGTGTCTCGTTCAAGCTCGAGCGCGGCGACCGCATGACGCTCGCCGGGCGCAACGGCGCCGGCAAGACCACCCTCCTCCGGATGGTGTCGGGCGAGACCGGCATCGACGGTGGCGAGCTGGTCTTCGAGAAGGGCACGGGCGTGGCCCTCCATGACCAGCGCCCGCCCCGCGAGCGCGACCTCACGCTGCGCGACTACGTCCTGTCGGGGTGCAGCTACCTGGTCTCGCTCGAGGCCGAGCTCCGCCGCCTGGAGGGCGAGATGGCCGAGCGGCCGAACGACGGCACGCTGCTCGACCGGTACTCGCGCGCGCAGGGGCGCCTCGAGCACGCCGGCGGCTGGGACTGGCGCAACCGCGCGCTGGGTCCTCTGCACGGGCTCGGCTTCGCCACCGAGCAGCTCGACCGGAGGCTGGCCACGTTCTCCGGCGGGGAGCTCACCCGCGCTTCGCTGGCGAGGGCGCTCGCCGGCGACCCGGACCTGCTGCTGCTCGACGAGCCGACCAACCACCTCGACATCGCCTCGCTCGAGTGGCTCGAGGACTATCTGACCGGCCTCGACAGCGCGGTGATCCTGGTGGCCCACGACCGGTGGTTCCTCGAGGCCGTGGGCACGTCGGTCCTGGAGCTCGAGGCGGGCCGGGCTCGGTTCTTCCCCGGCACGTGGCATGCATGGCGGCGCGAGGCGGCGGCGCGCGACATCCAGCTCGGCAAGCAGATCGAGAAGCAGCAGGCGGAGATCGCCCGTATGGAGCGGTTCATCGAGCGGTTCCGCTACAAGGCGACGAAGGCGCGCCAGGCGCAGTCGCGCGTCAAGAAGCTCGACAAGATGGAGCGGATCGAGCGCGACCCGGCCGACAACCGCTCGCTCGGGTTCACCTTCGGCGGCGCCGAGCGCACCGGGCGCGTGGTGCTCGAGCTGACCGGCGGCCGGCTCGAGGTGCCGGGCCGCACCCTCGTCGAGGACGGAGAGCTGTGGCTCGAGCGCGGCGAGCACGTGTCGCTCGTGGGCCCGAACGGGGCCGGGAAGACCACCCTGATCGAGGCGCTGGCCGGCCGCCGCGAGCTCGAGGGCGGCAAGCTCCGCACCGGTCACAACGTCCAGATGGCGTACCTCTCGCAGCACGCGGAGGAACTCGGCTCGACCGGGACGGCACTCGAGGCGGCTCAGCGGGCCACCAAGCTCACGCCCAACAAGGCACGCGCCCTGCTTGGGCGCTTCCTGTTCAGCGGAGAAGAGGCCGAGAAGCCGATGGACGGCCTGTCCGGAGGCGAGCGGCGGCGGCTATCGCTGGCGATCCTCGTGGCGTCCGGGGCGAACGTCCTGATCCTCGACGAGCCCACGAACCACCTGGACATCGACGCTCGCGAGGCGCTCGAGGACGCGCTGCGCGGCTTCGGCGGGAGCGTCCTTCTGGTGTCGCACGACCGCGCGCTGCTGGACGCGGTCGGCACGCGCACGTTCGCGCTCGAGGACGGCACGATCCGCAGCTACCTGGGCGGCTGGGCCGAGTACTCGCGCGTGCGCGAGGAGCGCAAGGAGGCGGAGGCGAGCGCGAAGCGGGCGCCGAAGCCCAAGGCCGCGAAATCGAACGGCCGCGGAAAGGTCGCCGGGCCGTCGAAGAACGCGATCAAGCGAGCGGCCGACCTCGAGCGAGAGGTCGAGAAGGCCGAGGCCGCGCTCCGCGCCATCGAGGACGAGCTCGCCGACCCGTCCGCCTGGGCGAGCCCCACCCGCAGCGAACGCGCGACCAAGAAGCACGAGGCCGCCAGGAGGGCCGTCGAGGAGGCCTACGCGCGGTGGGAGGCGGCCTCGCCGCAGTAGCGCGGCTGGCGGGAAACCGACGCTCCCTTCTCGGCCCGCCCCAATGGCCCTGCGAGCCCCTTCGGACGTCGCCTCCGCGACCGGCTACTGGACCAGGCCGCGAGCACGCAGGAGGCCCGATCGGGTGCTTCTGGGCCCCGCCACGTACCTCCCCGAGGCGGGCAGGGGCTCCTTCAGTTACTCGTCGAAGGCCGCACCGGTCGAGATCGTGGGTGCCGGGCGGGGGCGATCATGGAGGCGACCACGCTGTCGCGGAAGTCGTTCTACGTCTACTTCGACAACCGCTGCGACCTGCTGCGGAAGCTGGTCGAGCCGCTGGCTCTGGAGCGCGACGCGATCATCGCGCCGCTGCTTCGGCCCGGCGTGGACATGGCGACCGGCGCGCGCGAGGCGCTGGTGCGGCTGGCGCGGCTGTACGCGACCCACGGGCCGCTGCTGCGCGCCCTCGCCGAGGCGTCGAGCGAGGACCACGAGGCGAAGCGCGCCTGGCGCGACTTCCTGGAGCCGGTGGTCCAGGCCCACTCGGCCGACCCCGAGGCCGCCGCCGAGACCCTGCTGGTCCTCTGGTCGCGCGCCCTGTACGGCGCCTGACTGGCGGCAAACCGACGCCCTGTCGTCGGTCCTCCCCACTGGCCGGGGCGCGCCGTTCGGACGAGCGTTACGGGCATGAACCTGATTCGCCTTGCGACGGCCGGCTGCGCGGCGCTGTGCATCGGTGCCGCGCTCCCCTCACTCGCCTCCGCCACCGACTACTGCGTCGCTCCGAGCGACGGCTGCGTGGGGACGAAGGTCGACTCGATCGAGGAGGCGCTCGATCTCGCGGACGACGAGAACAACCCGGATCGCGTGTTCCTGGGCGCCTTCGTCTACAAGCCGCAGACGCTCGCCGGCTTCGAGTACCTCAACAAGGACGCTCCGGTCGAGATCATCGGGCAGGGTCGCGACAAGACGATCCTCACGGGCGAGGTTGCCTTCGCCGTGCTGGAGGTCTTCGGCGGCGCGGGCACGTCGGTCCACGACCTCACGATTCGCCTGCCCGAGGACGCTCCCGCTGCCACGACGGGCCTGTGGACGCGCAACGCCGCCAGGCGCATTCGCGTCTTCGAGCCGCCGTTGCAGACGCAGAACTACCGGCGCGGGGTGTGGCTGATCGACGGCGGCACCCTGGAGGATTCGACGGTGGACATCGGGACGGCCCAGGACACCACCGGCGTCCTGCTCGGAAATGGCGGCGTGTCCGGATCGGGCGGCAACACGGTTCGCAACTCGAGTGTGACCGGCCGCACCGGCATCTCGGCCCAGCACGGTGCCGCGATCGAGCGCTCGCGGATAACGGGGCTCGTGGTCGGCATCGCGAGCACCGGCGAGCTGACCCGGGTGAGCGACAGCCTCGTCCGCCTGACCGGCGGGTTCGGGCACGCCGTCCTGGCCGAAACGCCGGCCATCTCCGACTCCGAGGTGGACGCCGACGGGCTCACCATCGTGACGCCGACGGACGCGGATATCGCGGGCGCCACGGCCAGCACCGCAAACGTGCACGACGCACGCGTGACGCTGAAGAACTCGGTCATCCGCGGCCCGGGCAGCCCGCTCAAGGCCTCCGCCAGCGGCGGCGGGCTGGCCACCGTGTCGGCGGCGTACTCCGACCTCTCGCCGACCGGGAGCATCGCTCAAGGCAACGCGACGATCGAGAAGTCGCACGTCACGAACGTCGGCGCCGCCGGGTTCAACGAGGCGCCCGGGCACGAGTTCGAGCTGTTCCCCGACTCTCCCCTGATCGACATCGGCGCCCCGGATGCCCCGCAGGGCACGGACCTGGGGGGCCACGCGCGCGTGGCCGACGGCAACGGCGACGGGATCGCGCGGCACGACATCGGAGCGTTCGAGCTGCAGCCGCCCGCCGCACCCGCACCCGGTGGCGGCGAAGCGGCCGACACCCTGGCCCCCGTCATCAGCGGCCTCCGGGCGCGCAGCTCGCGGGTCTCCTACCGGATCAGCGAGAAGGCGGGTGTGACCGTGAAGATCCAGCGGCGGCTCGCCGGCCGGCGCGCTCGCTTCCGCACCCTCGGCACGGTCAGGCGGAGCGCCGTCGAGGGCGCGAACCGCCTGAGGCTGAGCAGGCGCATCCGCTCTAAGGCGCGTCGTCCCGGCCGCTACCGCGCGGTGATCGTGGCGGTCGACGCCGCGGGCAACCACTCCGCACGCAGGGCTGCCGCCTTCCGCGTGCGGGCGCGCTAACGGTCCTAGCGCAGCGAGCTCCGGCCTAGCGCCGTCGCACGAGCCGCAGGGTCACCCGCCGGCTCACGCTGCGCGTGGCGCCCGCGGGATCCCTCAGCGCCGCGGTCAGGCGCGCCCTCACCGATCGCCTGCCGGAGCGCAGGAGCGACCGCGGGACCCGCAGCGTCACGAGCTTGCGCGCCCCGGCCGCGACCGTGAAGCGCTTCCGGCCGAGAGAGACCCTGCGCGCCCTGCTGGAGACCGGGACCGCCGTGAGCGTCCGCCCCGCCAGCGTGCCCGCGATCTCGAAGGGGTTCGCGTTGGCGATCACGGCGCGCACGCGGCGGACCGACGGCTGCGGGCGCGCGAGCCTCACAGTTACGCCGGTGTCGGGGCCGAAGGTCGGCAGGTAGGTGTACGTGGCCGGTCCTCCGCCGGCGCTCGTCCCGCCGATGTTGGTCACGGTCACGTCCACCGGGCCGGCGGAGCCGGGCGGGGCCACCGCGTGGATCTCCGTGTTCGACACGTTCGTGAACGAGGCGGGCGTGCCGCCGAACTGCACCTCGCCGGCGTTCGCGAGGTGGTCGCCCGTGATGACGACGGTGCCTCCGCCGGTCGTGGGACCCGAGGCGGGCCCGAGCTGCGCGATCGTGGGGACGGCGAGCTGTTCGGTGGCGTTCACCATGATGGTCAGGGCTCCCACGACGTCCGGCGGCGCCGAGCTTCCCTCCGCCAAACCCGGACTGTTCCACGCGGCCGTAGAGCCCGACCCGGCGGCGTAGTAGATCCGTGCGCTGCCCCCGTTGCCGTCGAGGTCGACGCCGATGTGGTCGCCGATCTCGATCGGAAGGCTGGTCGCGTTTGGGGTGCCGGTCACGTTGCCGGGTGCGCTCCTGCCCACCCCCTTGTACTGGCCGCCCGCGACCGGTCGCACCACCCGTAGGCGGATGTCCGCCACCACGCTGAGGATGCCGAGGACGCGGAAGCTCGTGATCGTGCCGTCGGCGGGAGCGGTCGCCCGAAACGAGTCCGCGCCCGTCTGCGCAAGCGTCATGGTGTCGGAGCAAAACACCGCCGTGCCGCACTCGATGGTGCTTCCGGTGTTCGCCAAGTTCGGCGGGCCAATCATGGCCGTCGCCGCCCCGGCGCCGGACGCGGTGGCGAGCGCAAAGGCTGCCGCGCACACCCCGGCCGGCAGGACCACCGGCAGGACGCGGCGCACGTTAGAGCCCTAGGTCGTGTGCGTAGTTGTGGCGGTAGTCCTCGCGGCGCTGCATCACGTTCTCAACATACGCCCGAGTCTCCGGAAATGGAATGTGTTCCGCGGTGTCGAAGTTGTCCGCCCCGCCGGCGTCCGCGACCCAGCGGTCGACGTTCCCGATGCCGGCGTTGTACGCGGCGATCGCCAGGGTCTCGTTTCCGCCGTAGTGATCGATCAGGAGCCGCAGGTAGTACGCGCCGTACGAGATGTTGATCTGCGGGTCGGCGAGGTCCTCCTGCTTGAAGCGCACGCCGCCCGAGTGCTTCGCGATGGCGTCGGCCGTCTCGGGCGTGATCTGCATCAGCCCGCGCGCGCCCGCGTGAGAGGTCTGGTCGCGGAAGCGCGACTCCTCGTAGATGACCGCCGCGATCAGTGCGGGATCCAGGTTCTTGTCCCGCGCCTGCTGGCGGATGATGTCGTCGTGGCGCAGCGGGAGAGTCAGCTCGCGGGCCACGTCCGGGCCCAATCCCGACACCAGCGCCGCCAGGCCGGCCCCCAGCACGAGCGCCACCGCGAGCATGGCGAGCCGCCGGCGCCGGATGCGGGCGCGCGACGGGCGGCGGGCAACTCTGCGGGGGGCGGCGTGAGAGCTCATGGGGGCGGAGTGTCGAGTCTCGCAAGTACGCGGGACAGGTTCTCTCTCAACTCCTCGAGAGTACCGTCGTTGCGCACCGTGTAGTCCGCTTTCTGCGCCTTTTCCTGTTGCGAAAGCTGCCGGCCGGCGCGCTCCTCGACCGATGCGTGGCCGCGGGCGCCGGCGCGATCGGCGCGAACGTCCTCGTCGGCGATCACGGCGATCGTCGAGTCGAAGGCCGGCTCCATGCCCGACTCGAACAGGAGCGGCACCTCCACCACCGCCGCCGCCGGCGGCGGGTCGAGCGCCTCCACCTCCTGCCTCCAGTCCGCGACCCGCTGCCCGACGCGCGGCCACAGCTCGCCCTCGAGCCAGCCGCGCGCCTCGTCGTCCCCGAACACGCGCTCCGCGATCAGCGAGCGGTCGAGGGCGCCGTCACGAGCGACCTCGCCGCCGAGCCGCGCCACGACGATGTCGTGCAGCTCGTCGGATGCCAGCAGCTCGTGCACCACCGCGTCGGTGGACAGAGTCACCGCGCCCAGGTCGCCTAGCACGCGCAGCGCCTCGGACTTACCGGCGCCGAGACCGCCCGTGAGTCCCACGAACGGGACCCCGGCCAACTACTCCTCCGTGGACTCGGCTTCGTTCTGGTCCGGCGCGGCCGGCGCGGACTCGTCCGGCGTATCCGCCGTGTCCGTCTCGGGAGCCTCCTCGGCCGGCTGCGGGTCCACCGCGTCCGGCGCGGGCTCCGCCTCGGGCGTCTCCGCGGACGCCTCCTCGGCGGAAGCCTCCTCGGCAGCGGGGGCCTCCTCGACAGCGGGAGCTTCCTCGGGGGCCGCGGCCTCCTCAGCCGCCGGGGCCTCCTCGGCGGCGGGAGCCTCGTCCTCGGCGGGCGGCTCCTGCTGCGGCAGCGCCGCCCTCAGGGCGTCCGCGCCGCTGATGGACGGGCCGGCGAAGACGTCCTCGGACAGGCCGAGGTCGGGTACGTCGCCGATCTCCTGGCCGCCACCGGCCTCAGCAGCCGCTGCGGCTCCGGCCTCGGCGGCCGAGCGGATGTGCGCCAGCTGCTCCTCCACCCTCTTCACGCTGAGCGAGAGGCGGCGGCGCTCGGAGTCGATCTCGAGGATCTTCACGCGCACGTCCTGGCCGGGCTCGACGATCTCACGCGGGTTCTCCACGTGGTGATGGGCGAGCTCGGAGATGTGCACGAGCCCCTCGACGCCGTCCATGATCTCCACGAACGCGCCGAAGGTGACCACCTTGGTGACCTTGCCCTCCAGCTCGTCGCCGATCCGGTAGGTGTCGATCAC
>DASUYU010000264.1:0-6293 GCA_036377235.1 Thermoleophilaceae bacterium | reverse complement strand
CGCAGGTGCCGGTACGGGCGGCCGCGGAGCTCGCGCACCACCGCGTCCACGAGCCGCTCCTCGTCACGCACCTCGCCGTCGGTGACGGCGTCGATCAGGCTGCGCTTGCGCTCGAGCAGCTCGGCCATGGTCTCGTCGATGGTGTCGGGAGCGAGCAGGTACCACGCGGTGACCGCGCTGTCCTGGCCGATCCGGTGGAGCCGGTCCTCGGCCTGGTCGTGGCGCGCGGGCGTCCAGTCGAGCTCCAGGAAGGCCACGTTCGACGCGCGCGTGAGCGTGATGCCCTGGGAGGCGGCCTTCAGGGAGCAGACGATCAGCTGCGGCCCGTCCTCGTCCTGGAACGAGTCGACCGCATGCTGGCGTGCGTGCGCGGTGTCGCTGCCAAGGATGTGGAGGGCGTTCGGGAACCGCTCGAGCACCGCCTTCTGGGTGGCGATGTGCTCGGCGAACACCACGATCGGCTCGCCGGACTCGAGGAAGTCGGCCACCCATGCGAGCGCAGTGGGGAGCTTCCCGCGCGCGGCGAGCTGGCGGAGGTTGTTGAGCCGGACGAGCTGCTCGGCCCGCAGCGCCGCCGCGACCTTGGCGTCGATCGAGCGCAGGTCGAGCGGGAGCGTCTGAAGCCAGGCGATCACGTCGCGCTCCGCGAGTCGGTACTCGTGCTCGTTCGAGAGGAGGACCGGGACGGTGTCGTGGCGCTTCGCCGGCAGCTGCGGTAGCACCTGCTTCTTCGTGCGGCGGACGTAGCAGTGGGCGCGCAGGTTCCAGTGAAGCCGGTCGTCGCTGCCGGCCGCCTTGAACCGGCGGGTGAGCCGAGCGCCGCTGCCGAAGTCCTTCAGGCGGCCGAGCACGCGCAGCTGCGAGACGAGCTCCTCGGCCCGGTTCAGGATCGGCGTGCCGGTGAGGGCGAGCCGGAGCGCGTCGTCGGGCAGCTGGTTCGCCAGCTCGAGCGCGGCCTTGGTGCGCGCCGCGCGGGCGTTCTTCACGTAGTGGGACTCGTCCAGGATGAGGGCGCGCGGCTCGAGCTCGGCGAGCCTCCGGGCGTGCCAGTCGAGGATGTCGTAGTTGAGGACGACGATCTCGGCGGCAGCGGTCTCCTCGGTCCACGCCTCGTCGGTGCGGCCGCCCAGCACGGCGACGGTCCGGTTCGGGAGCCAGTGCTGCGCCTCGCGCTCCCAGACGAGCTTCATGCTGGCCGGGCAGACGACGACGGTGGGGAACGCGTCGTCCTTCTCGATCGTCGCGAGCGCCTGCACGGTCTTCCCGAGGCCCTGCTCGTCGGCGATGAAGGTGCGCCGGCGAGCGAGCGCGTAGCGGACTCCCGCGCGCTGGAACGGGTGCAGCTCGCCGCCCAGCTCGAGGCCGTCCAGCTCAGCGTCCTCGGCGTAGGAGAGAGCGACGGTCTCGGCGGCGCGCTCGTACTCGTCCGTGAGCTCCTCGAGGAGCTCGCGGGCGGGCTCCTCGACGTGGACCTCCGGGTGGGCCTCGATGAACTCGGTGAGCTGAGGCGAGAGCGCGGCGTCGGCCGGCACGGCCACGCCCCACGGCGCGTCGCGCAGGAAGAAGCGGCCGGGCCGGTGCACCGGGTGCGCCTCGGACAGCTCGCGGAAGGCGATCGCCGGGGCGCGGTCCCACGTGTGGAAGACGGTGAAGTGAGGCTCGCCCTCCTCGCCGAGCTGAAGCGTCATCTCAGCGGCCGGCGGCTGCTCGCCGAGCTGGAGCAGGCGCGCGCACGCCGCGGCGAGATCATCGAGGCGGACGCCCTCGAGCTCCCTCAAGAGCGTCGCGTTCTCGGCGCTGAACGGGAACAGGGTGCGGCCGTCGCCGGCGTCGGTGCCGCGGTCGAGCTCGTCAGGGCGATCGCCCTGAAGGGTGCGCACCAGGAAATGGCCGCGCCCGTCGCGGGCGACCACCGTGCACACCGCGCGCCAGCGGTCGGAGTCGCTCAGCCAGGCGAGCACGTCCGGGCTCGGCACGAGATCCGGGAAGCGGGCGAGCAGCTCCTCGACCGACTTGGCGACCCGCGGACGGGCGGGCACCCGCCAGTGCTTCCGCCGCCAGTCGAACCAGCGCCCGGGCAGCTCCTTGACGGCCTCGTTCAGGTCCTCGTTGAACCGGAAGTCGAAGACGAGCTCGGGCTCGCGCGGATTGTCGGCGAGCAGCCAGACCTGCCCGGAGACGGGTTCGGGCTCGCGCGGTGTCGGATCGACGGCCAAACAGTCGAGCTTAGCGCCGACCGAGGCGTTCCGACAGGGCCACCGCTTCGTCGACGGGCGGCTCTGCGCGCAGCTCGGCCGCCAGGGCGTCGGCGCGCTCGTCGTAGGACGGCTCTGACAGGACCGTCTCGATCGCGGCTCGCACCGGCGCGATCGTGGCGGGGATGTCCTCGCGGTCGGGCTCGACCGCGAGGCCGGCGCCCACCTCGGACACGCGGCGGGCGTTCTGGGGCTGGTCGGCGAACAGGGGGATGACCACCAGCGGCACCCCGGCGGCCAGGGCGCCGAGTGTCGAGCCGGAGCCGCCGTGAACGACGGCGGCGGACGCGTGGGCCAGCACGTCCTGCTGCGGCACCCACGGCTCCACGTGCACGTTGTCCGGCACGTCCCCCAGGGCGTCCACGTCCAGGTCGCGGCCGACGGTGAGCAGCACCCTGATGGGCAGGCCGGCCACGGCGCTGAGCGCCACGCCGTACGCCGGCAGCGCTTGCGGGAAGCTTCCGGCGACGCTGCCGAAGGTCACGTAGACGAGCGGCTCCTCCTCGCGGCCCGGCCACCAGTCCGGCAGCTCCTTCGCGAGCTCCTCCCACGCGGGATCGCGGAAGCGGTGTTCGTCCGGCTGCTCGCCCTCGTCGAGCGTGCGGGGGAAGACGCTGAGATATGGCGAACCGCGCAGCGCGGCGCCGTCGGGGTCCGGCGGCAGGCCCTCCGCCCGGCGGATCGCGTCGACGGCGGGCGCCGCGATGCCGAGCCCCATGTCCTCGGTGGACATCAGGCCGATGGCGATGCGACCGTGCGGGATGCCGCGTTCCTCCGCCACAAGCGCGCCCGAGTACTCGTTCGACTCGCGCAGCAGCACATCCGGACCCCACTCGTCGAACGCGGCCCGCATCCGCGGCAGGTGTGCCGTGGTGTTGAGGCGGCCGAAGATATCCCCCACCACCACCTGGTTCGCCTCATCGGGCGGCAGCTCGGGAACGCGCGACCAAATCGCCCCCAGCTCGGCCTCCGGCGGCGGGTCGAGCGGCCAGAACCGGAAGCCGGCCCCCTCGACCGAGTCCGCGAGATCCGGTGGCCCGGCGAACATCACCTCGTGGCCCGCCCGCTCGAAGGCTCGCGCGAAGGGAACCAGCGGGTTGAAGTGGCCGGCGCCGCGCGTGGAGGTGAAGAGGGCGCGCATGGCGGGGGAGTCTGACGCCCCGTGCGCGCTCTCGCTCGGGCGAACGACGGGCATTGAGGGGAGCGGCTCGAAGGGGGGCTTGCCGCCTTAGTCCCGATATGCGGGATCAATCCGGCAAACCCCCTTGGAGCCACTCCCTCAGTGCTGCCGTTCGCCGGCGCAAACGGCCGCGACCGGGGCCGGCGAGGCCAGCCCGCCGGCCAGCGCCGCCCTCCACCCGAAGAACGCCGGCTCAGGCCGGGCGGGGTGTGAACTCCGCGACAGCCGCCGCGAGTGCCGCAGGCTAGGCGACGGCCGTGAGCGGGCGCTCAGCCGGACGCGGCCTGCGGAGGAGCGCGCCGTCCTCAGCCACCTCGTAGGTGCCGACGCGGTGGAGCGGCGGCGAGTATGCGTGGAGGGTGACCGCGGGCAGATCGCCTGCGTGGCGCACGCGGTGGATTGCCTCCGGCGCTATCGTCACGTGCTGGCCGGCCGTGAGCGTGCGAGCGACCGGACCGCCAAGGGACAGCCGCTCATCGCTCACCTGCCCGTCGAGCACAGCGATCGCGGCCGCGCTCTCGTCGTGGTCGTGGAAGCCGGTGTCGTGGCCGGGCATCCAGCAGATCAGGTACAGCTCCACGTCGTCGTCGCGGTGGAGCTGAAAGTAGGTGCGCTCGTCCGCGACGTGGCTCACCAGCGGCCGCCACAGCTCGGGCAGGTTGGCCCACACGTCCAGCACAGCAGTCAGTGCGCGGGCCGGCTCGCTCACGCCGGCACCCACGTGTAGCCGAGCGCGCGTGACGGAGCGTTGCGGCGCACGATCTCGGCCCAACCGTTGCTGAACGCCTCGGCGACGGGGTCGGCCGCGAGGACGGCGACCGGATAGTCGGTGCCGTGGACGAGCTGGCCGATGCCCACTGCGGTGGCAATCGACCGCACGGCGCGCGGTCCGTAGGAAGACGTGTCGTAGAAGGAGAGCTGATCGCCCAGCGCCGACTCGCCCACGGTGCCGCCGCGGAGGACGGTTCGCTCGACGTGGAGGGGCGCCAAACCGGCAAGCAGGGCAAACACGACACGAAGTCCCGGGAGGCTCGGCCGGACCACCGCATGGAAGGCGTGCCAGGCGGTGTGCTGCTGCGCCACGTAGGCCGTGGCAGGCGACCACCACGCCGGGGCGGATCCGCGGCCGGCCACTGGCCCGGGGTGGATGAACACCGGCGCGCCCGCGTCCGCGACCGCGCCGAGCAGCGGCAGCACCGTCTCTGCCCGCTCCGGGCTCGCCAGCCGCGTGGCCGGCAGGCAGAGTCCCGCGGCACCGTCGGACAGCGCCTGGGTGACGATGTCCGACTCGTCGGCCGGCGGCAGCTCTGCCGGACCGGCCGCCCACCATCCGAGCCGGGCCGGCAGCGCGCCCGTGGCCTCGTGCCAGGCGGCCACCACCGCGAGCGCGTCGCGCGCCGGCAGCTCCTCCGCCCCGACGGGCGACGACAGCCCCACGATCGCGCGGTCCACCTCGAGTCCGTCCTCGCGCGCGGCGATGTCATGCTCGCGTGGATCGACGTGGAAGCTCGGCTCACCCGGCAGGTCGATGCGCCACCGGTCTCCCTCCCACCGCGCACGCGGCGCGGAGGCCCGGCCCTCCAGCACTCGCAGGACCGCCTCGGGCCAGAGGTGCTGATGCAGGTCGAACGAGTCCATCCCTCCCCAATCTATCCTATTCTCCATAAAGTCAGTAGGAATTAGGGAGATTGATCGGCACAAGCCGGCCACGGGTTGAGCGACATAATCTCCGGCGCGCGATGGCGTCCACCCTCCGCTACCTGACGCGGGCAGACGTCGAGGCTGTGGCGCTCGGCGGCGTCGAGGTGCTCGGGATCCTCCACGACGTCTTCCGGGCGAAGCGGGACGGCACCGTAGAGATGCCGGCCAAGATCGGCGTCCACCCGCGTGACGACGCGTTCATCCACGCGATGCCCGCCTACCTCGAGAGCGCGGACGCGGTCGGGATCAAGTGGGTCGCGGGCTATCCCGGCAACCAGGACGCCGGCCTCCCCTACATCCACGGCCTGTTCGTGCTCACCGACGCGGGCACCGGCGCGCCGCTCGCGGTCATGGACGCCACCTGGATCACCGAGATCCGCACGGCCGCCGCCAGCATCCTCGGCATCCGCGCGCTCGCCGAGCGGCCGGTCGAGACACTCGGCATCCTGGGCTGTGGCCGCCAGGGCAGCGTGCACCTGGAGCTGGCGAAGGAGGTCCTACCGAGCCTCGCGCGCGTGACGCTCTTCGACCGCCATCCGGAGCGCGCGGAGGCGCTGGCAGCCGCCCACGCACAGTTGGATGTGAGGGTCGTGGATCGGGGTGACCAGGTGGCGGACGCCGCCGACGTCGTGATCACCACGGCCGCCATCGTGCGCGACCCGGAGCGGCCGCTTCACCGCTCCCACCTGGCGGGCGCCACCGTGGCGTGCGCGATCGACTTCGACGCCTCCCTGTCCGAGGACCTGTTCGACGACGCGGCCCTGTTCGTCGTCGACGACGTGCCCCAGTACCGCCACTACGCCGAGCAGGGCTACTTCGCGGGCTACCCGGACGACCCGCTCGAGCTGAGCGATGCGCTCGACCCCCCCGCCGAGCACCCGCCGGGGCTGCGCGTCTACGTCCCGCTCGGCATCGCGCCGGAGGACGTGGCCGTCGCGGCCGAGATCAACCGCCGCGCGGCCGAGTCGGGACTCGGCACCGAGCTCCCGCTCTAGTCGATCAGCCGCTTCTCCATGCGGTTCACCGCGACCCGCCACAGCGCGATCGCCACGACGATCAGGAACGCCACCCGCAGCAGGTCGGTGCCCTTGAAGCCGAACGACGCGTGCCGCACCAGCTCGACCAGGTGGTGGAGCGGGTTCAGCTGCGAGGCGACC
>DASUYU010000263.1:0-3656 GCA_036377235.1 Thermoleophilaceae bacterium | reverse complement strand
CTGGTCACAGATTGCGCCGGTCTTCGAGTACAGAGATAACAGGCGCACAACCTCATGGTCCGAGGCTGCGCAGAACTTTCTGGGAAGGAGCGTCCGAATGATCGCTGGAACCTCGGGAGCCAGAAGCAGACTCGCCTTCGTCGGCGCGGTCGCCATCGTAGCCGCGCTCGCCATCGTCCCGGCCGCCAGCGCATCGAAGCCGGACCGCGGCACCTTCGACTTCACCGACAGCTTCACCGACACGGAAGTTTGTGCCGCGGAGGGCTTTGACGTCTTTGTCCCGCTGGAGCACGAGTACGGCTTCTTCAACGTCTTCTTCGATCAGGATGGCAACGCCACCAAGGTGATCGCCCACGTCAACTACGACGCCACCATCACGGCCAACGGCAAGACGATCTACGAACGCGACACCTACACGAACACCTTCTATCCCGACGGCAGTGACCGCAGCACAGGTCTGACGGTCCACATCCAGGGAGCAGGAGGCATCGTCCAGCTCGACGCCGGACAGATCGTCCGCGACGCCGATGGCAACGTCGTCTACACGCACGGGCCGCACCCCCAGCTCAACGGTGAGACGTTCTGCTCGGCGCTCGCTCCATAGCGCGCCTAGGCGCATAAGACGAATAGCCCCGCACGGCCTGTAACTGCGGGCTATGCGGGGCTATGCAGAGCGGGCGTTCTATCGGGCTGACTGGATTTGAACCAGCGACCTCTCCGACCCGAACGGAGCGCGCTACCAGGCTGCGCCACAGCCCGAACGCTTTTAGCGTAGCGGGCGTATTCACGCTAGATGGCGTTGCCATACTCAGCCGCGGTGAGGACGTTGGCGTCGATCGGGCTCGTGTGCCTGGCTGCGTTCGCGGGCTGCGACAGCGGGGACGACAACCAGCCCGTGGCCACGAAGCCGGCCACGGACACGTCCACTCAGCCCGCTGCCCAGGCGGAGCCGAGCGCCCGCCGCCCGGTGCGGCTGCTGCAGCTCGGCCGCTTCGACCAGCCCACCTATCTCACCGCCCCGGGGGGCGACTCGCGCCGCTTCGTGGTCGAGCGCCCGGGCACGATCCGCGTTCTGAAGGGCCGTCGAGTGCTGTCGACGCCATTCCTCGACATCCGGAGCCGGGTGACCACCGGCGGCGAGAGCGGGCTCCTGTCGATGGCCTTCGCGCGCGACTACCGGACCTCGCGCCGCTTCTGGGTCTACTACACGGACCAGCAGGGCTTCATCCAGATCGACCAGTTCCGCGCATCGGCGTCCAACCCGAACCGCGCCGACCCGAGCTCCAGGCGGTCCGTGCTCCGGGTGCCGCACCACCGCTTCAACCACAAGGGCGGCCAGCTCCAGGTGGGCCCGGATGGGATGCTGTACGCGGGCTTCGGGGACGGGGGCGCGGGCGGCGACCCGGACGAGAACGCCCAGAACCTCGGCCGCATGCTCGGCAAGATCATCCGGATCGACCCGCGGCCGGACGGCGGCTACTCCATCCCGCCGGACAACCCGTTCCGGAACCGCTCCGGCGCGCTGTCCGAGATCTACGCGTACGGGGTGCGCAACCCGTGGCGGTTCTCGTTCGACCGGCGCACCGGCGCGTTCACGCTCGGAGACGTGGGCCAGGACGAGATCGAGGAGATCGACTTCATCCCCGGGCGCTCGGGCGGCCGCCAGCCGCGCGGGGGCTACAACTTCGGCTGGGACAGCTTCGAGGGCAGGAGCCGGTACGAGTCCGGTTCCGCGCCCGGGCACATCCCGCCCGTGCTCCAGCGCACGCACTCCCAGGGCTACTGCTCGATCACGGGCGGGTACGTGCTCCGCGACCGCTCGCTGGGCCGGGGCTGGACAGGCCAGTACGTGTTCGGCGACTACTGCGACGGCACGCTGCGGCTGTCACGCCTCCGCCGCCCGTCCGCGCGCTACCACGCGACCCGCCTGAAGGTGTCCGGTCTTGTGTCGTTCGGCGAAGACAGCCGCGGCCGCGTCTACGCGGTGTCGCTGAACGGTCCCGTGTACCGGATCGGGCGCCGGTAAGTTCGTGTGGCCAGGCCCCTTAGCCCAGGTTCACCCAGACGGTCTTGTTCTCGAGGTACGCCTCCAGGCCCTCGCGGCCGTGCTCGCGGCCCACTCCGGACGCCTTGAAGCCGCCGAAGGGGGCGGCCGGGTCGCCGGCGCTCCACGTGTTGATCCAGATGTCCCCGGCGCGGAGCAGCGCGGCGAGCTTGTGGGCGGCCGCGATGTCGCGCGTCCAGACGCCGGCGGCCAGGCCGTAGTCGGTGTCGTTCGCCCGGCGTGCCACCTCCTCGATCGAGTCGTAGGGCAGCGCCACCAGTACGGGGCCGAAGATCTCCTCGCGCGCGATCTTGAGGTCGTCGCTGGTCGCGCTGAACAGGGTCGGCTCCACGAAGTAGCCGTCGCCGTCGCGCGCGTTCCCGCCGGTGACGAGCTCGGCGCCCTCCGACCTGCCCGACTCGATGTAGCCGCGCACCCGCTCCTCCTGCTCGGCCGAGATCAGCGGGCCCATCTGCGTGCCCTCGTCGAGGCCCGGACCGAGCCGCGCCTTGCCGGCCGCCTCGGCGAGGCCTGAGAGCACGTCGTCGTACTGGTCCCTGTGCACGAACAGCCGCGAGCCGGCGTTGCAGGCCTGGCCGGTGTTGTAGTAGATCGCCTGGTAGGCGCCCTTGACCGCCGCGTCGAGATCGGCGTCGGGAAGGATGATGTTCGGCGACTTCCCGCCCAGCTCGAGCGTGACCCGCTTGAGCGCCCGGCCCGCCTTCTCGCCGATCTCGCGACCCACCGCCGTCGAGCCGGTGAAGGCGATCTTGTCCACGCCCGGGTGGTCCACCAGCGCCGCGCCGGTCTCGCCGTCGCCGGTGATCACGTTCAGGACGCCCTCGGGGAGGCCCGCCTCGAGCGCGAGCTCGGCGAACCGGAGCGCGGTGAGCGGCGTCTGCTCGGCCGGCTTCAGCACGATCGTGCAGCCGGCGGCCAGCGCCGGGGCGACCTTCCACGCCGCCATCAGCAGCGGGAAGTTCCACGGGATGATCTGGCCCGCCACGCCCACCGGCTCCTTGCGCGTGTAGCAATGCATGTTCGGCTGGGCGACCGGCAGCACCTCGCCGTTGATCCGAGTGGGCCAGCCCGCGAAGTAGCGCAGGTGGGCCGCCGTGAGCGGCACGTCCACGCGGCGGGCCATCTTCACCGGCTTCCCGTTGTCGAGCGACTCCAGCTCGGCGAGCTCGTCCGCGTGCGCGTCCACCGCGTCGGCGAAGGCCAGCATCGCCCGGGTGCGCTCCGCGGCGGCGATCCCCGACCAGCGCTTGTCCTCGAACGCCTCGCGCGCGGCGCGCGCGGCGCGGTCCACGTCCTCCGCGCTCGCATACGGCACGTCCGCGATGGGGCGGCCGGTGGCGGGGTCGAGCGTCTCGAAGGTGCGGCCGTCGGCGGCCTCGGTGCGCTCGCCGCCGATGACGAACCGGTGCGGGCCTGACGCGAACGAGCGCGCGGAGTCGGAGAGGGCCTGGGGCAGCGTTGCGGCGTCGGTGCTCATGCCGCTGATGCTACGTAAAGCGGAGCTCCACGCCCCCCAGCGCCTCGAGCTCGAGCCGCACCGTGTCGCCCTCCTTCGCCTCGTGCGGCGGGGCGAGCACGCCGGTGATGATGC
>DASUYU010000262.1:0-3196 GCA_036377235.1 Thermoleophilaceae bacterium | reverse complement strand
AGCTTCCAGTTCCCGGCGATCAGCGGGCGGCGACCCGTATCAGGCGTCATCGAGGATCTCCACGCCCGGCAGCTCCTTGCCCTCGAGCAGCTCCAGCGACGCGCCGCCGCCCGTCGAGAGGTGGTCCACCTCGCCGGCCAGGCCGAACTGCGCGAGCGCAGCGCCGGAGTCGCCGCCGCCCACCACCGTGGTGCCGCCCGCGTGCGCGACCGCGTCGGCGACCGCGCGCGTGCCCGCGGCGAACGGCGCCAGCTCGAACGCCCCCATCGGCCCGTTCCAGAACACGGTGCCCGCCTTCGCGATCTCCTCCGCGTAGGCGGCCGCGGTCCGCGGGCCGATGTCGAGGCCCATCCAGCCGTCCGGGACCTCCACGCCGTCGAGCTCCTGGTGCTCGGCCGCGGCGTCGAAGCGGTCACCGGCCACCAGGTCCACGGGGAGCCGCAGCCGGCAGTCCGACGAGTCGGCCTTCTCGAGTGCCCGCTTCGCCAGCTCCACGCCCTCCTCCTCGACCAGCGAGTCGCCGGTCGGGATGCCCTGCGCGCGGAAGAACGAGAAGCACATCGCGCCGCCGATGAGGAGTGAGTCGGCGGTGTCGAGGAAGCGGTCGATCAGCGCGATCTTGTCGGTGACCTTCGCGCCGCCGAGCACCACCACGAGCGGGCGCTCGGGCGCCTCGACGATCGAGCGCAGCGTGACCACCTCGTTCTCGAGCAGCAGGCCGGCCACGGCCGGGCGCAGGTACTCCGCAACCCCCGCGGTGGACGCGTGCGCGCGGTGAGCGGCGCCGAAGGCGTCGTTCACGTAGGCGTCGCCGAGCGAGGCCAGCTCGCGCGCGAGGGCCGGATCGTTGTCGGTCTCCCCCCGCTCCCAGCGCGTGTTCTCGAGCACGAGCACCGTGCCGGGCTCCAGCCGGTCGACTCCGCGGCGCACCTCGGGCCCGACCACCTCGGGCGCCTGGTGCACCTCCGCGTCGATGAGCTCGCGGAGCCGTGCGGACACCGGCGCGAGCGAGGTCTCGGGATCGCGTCCCTTCGGCCGGCCCAGGTGTGAGCAGAGCACCAGCCGGACGCCCTTCTCCAGCAGCAGCTCGATCGTGGGCAGGGCGGCCCGGATGCGAGCGTCATCGGTCACCCGGCCGGCCTCGAGCGGCACGTTGAAATCGACGCGTGCGAGGACCGCCTGGCCGGCCGTTACGTCCAGGTCCCGGACAGTCCTCTTGCCGAACACCTCAGGCGACGGGCGAGCCGGCGAGAACGCGCTGGGCAAGGTCCACCACTCGGTTCGAATAACCCCACTCGTTGTCGTACCAGGAGATCACCTTCACGAGCCTCTCGTCGATGACCATCGTGAGCGGCGCGTCGAAGACCGACGAGTAGGACGAGGTGACGATGTCGCTCGAGACGATCGGGTCCTCGGAGTACTTGAGGATGCCCTCGAGGCGGCCCGTGTCGGCCTTCTCGGCGAACGCCGAGTTGACCTCCTCGACGCTCGTCGGGCGCGACACCTCGCACACGAGGTCCACGACCGAGCCCGTGATCACGGGCGCGCGCACGGACACGCCGTTCAGCTTCCCGTCGAGCTCGGGCACCACGAGGCCGATCGCCTTCGCGGCGCCGGTCGAGGTGGGCACGAGGTTCGCCGCGGCGGCACGCGCTCGGCGGAGGTCCTTGTGTGGCCCGTCCTGGAGGTTCTGGTCAGCCGTGTAGGCGTGGATCGTGGTCATGATCCCGCGCTCGATTCCCACCGAGTCGTGCAGCACGCGCGCCACCGGGCCGAGGCAGTTGGTGGTGCAGGACGCGTTGGAGATCACGTGGTGGTTCTCCGGGTCGTACGCGTCGTCGTTCACACCGAGCACAAGCGTCACATCGGGCTCCGTGGCCGGCGCGCTGATGATCACCTTCTTCGCGCCCGCCTCGAGGTGCTTCGCGGCGTCGTCGCGCTTCGTGAAGAAGCCGGTCGACTCGATCACCACCTCCGCGCCCACGTCGCCCCACGGAAGGGCGCCCGGGTCGCGCTCGGCGAACACCTTCAGCTCGTCGCCGTCGACGACGATGCTGTCGTCGGTGTAGTCGATCTCGCCCTGGAACGGGCCCAGGATCGAGTCGTACTTCAGGAGGTGCGCGAGCGTCTTCGGGTCGGTGAGGTCGTTCACGCCCACCCAGTCGATGTCGGCGCCCCGGGCGTGGGCCGCGCGGAACACGTTGCGCCCGATGCGGCCGAAGCCGTTGATTCCGGCCTTCAAGGCCATGTCGTGTCGTCCTTCCTTCGCGTTCGGTGCGGTGGGCCTGAATCTATCGGCCCGCTAGGGGCGGTGTGGAGGCTTTTCCACGTCGCGGTGGACCACCTCCACCATGTAGTCGTCCCTGGCCGCGTATTCCCGTGCCAGGTGCTCGGCTATCACGACCGAGCGGTGGCGGCCGCCGGTGCAGCCGATCGCGACCGTGAGGTGGGCCTTCCCCTCCTGCTCGTAGTTCGGCAGCAGGTAGTCGATCAGGGGTGTGAGGCGCGCGTAGAACTCCCCGATGCCGTCGGAGTTCTCCACGTAGTGGACCACGTCCGGGTCGAGCCCGGTCTGCTCGCGGAGGTCGGCCTCGTAGTGAGGGTTCGGCAGGAAGCGGACGTCGAAGGTGAGGTCCGCGTCGCGCGGCGTGCCGTGCTTGAAGCCGAACGTCATGAACGTCACGGCGAGCCTGCCCGGGCGGCCGTGCGGGAGCATCTTGTCCGCCACGACCTTGCGCAGCCGGGCCGCCGAGAGGTCGCTCGTGTCGATCGAGACGTCGGCGCGCTCCTTCAGCGGCGCCAGCAGCGCTCGCTCGCGCGCGAGCGCCGCCTCCACCGACCCGCCGTCGGCGAGCGGGTGGCGCCGGCGCGTCTCCTTGAAGCGGTTGATCAGCTCGCGGTCGTCGGCCTCCAGGTAGAGGATCCGGTACGGCAGGCCCGCGCCGTCCAGGTCGTCGAGCACCACGACGAGGCGGTCGAAGTACTCGCCGCCGCGCACGTCGGACGCGACCGCCGCGCGCTCGACCTTGCTGCCCTCGTGGCCGAACAGCTCGGCGAGCGAGCGAATCATCTCGGGCGGCAGGTTGTCGACGCAGAAGTAGCCGGCATCCTCGAAGGTGGCCATGGCCTGCGACTTCCCGGCGCCCGAGAAGCCGGTGATCACGACGAAGTCCTCCATGGCGTGGCCGGTCATCGC
>DASUYU010000261.1:0-16929 GCA_036377235.1 Thermoleophilaceae bacterium | reverse complement strand
GTGAGCAGGCCGTGCTCCGGGTGCTCCCAGCGGATCAGCGCCTCGGCGCCGACCATCTCACCGGACTGGAGGCTCACGAGCGGCTGGTAGTACAGCCGGAGGTCGCCGGCCTCGAGCCCGCGCGACAGCTCCTGCTCGATCGAGATCGCGTTCACCGCACGCTCGCGCATGCCCATGTCGAACAGCTCGGTGCGCGCGCCGCCGCGCTCCTTGGCGCGATACATCGCCGCGTCGGCGTCCTCCACCAGCCGCGAGTGATCCGCGTCCTCGCCCGGCTCGGCGAGCGCGATGCCGATCGAGGTGCTCAGACGGAGCTCCGCCCCGCCCGCGCGCAGAGGCTGCGCGATCTCGCGCTGGAGCCGGTCCGCCACGCCCACCGCCTCGAGCACGCCGCCGATCGACTCGCACAGCACCGTGAACTCGTCGCCCCCGAAGCGCGCCACGGTGTCCTCCGGGCGCAGCATCCGCTGCACGCGCGCGGCCACCTCGCGCAGCACCTCGTCGCCCGCCGCGTGGCCCAGGCTGTCGTTGATCCGTTTGAACCTGTCCACGTCCAGGAAGTACACAGCGATCGCCTGCGTCCGCGAGCGGTGCGCGATCGCCTGGTCGAGCCGGTCCCCGAAGAGCGCCCGGTTGGGCAGCCCGGTGAGCGAGTCGTACAGGGCGAGGCGCTCCAGCTCCGCCTCCATGCGCTTGCGGTCCGTCACGTCCATGAAGGCGCCGAAGAAGAGCGGCTCGTGCCGGCCGTCGTCGCCCCGGACGACCGTCATCTCGTCGCGGATCCAGATGACCCGGCCGTCCGCACGGCTGATCCGGTACTCCTGCACGAGCGCCTCGCCGGAGCTCGCGCACTCGGCCTCGGCGCTGATCACGCGGTCCGCGTCCTCCGGGTGGAGCAGCCGGTCCCACAGGCCGCCGTCGGAGATCCAGTCCTCCTGTGCGTACCCGAGCACCCGCTCGACCGACGGGCTGATGTACAGGCACTGGCCGTTCACGCCCGGCTCGTACACGTACGAGACGGTCGGTACACCCTCTGGGAGCGGCCCGTAAATGGATTCGATCCGCTGGAGGATCACCTGTGGATCCACGGACATCGTGTTCCTTATCGGCAGCTGTGGAGCGGATCTATCGCCTGGGGGCGAAGAATGCATGCAGCATGTCGGCGGCCTCGGAGGCGAGCAGCCCGCGGTCCACGGCGGGCCGGTGGTTGAGGCGCGGCTCGGCCAGCACGTCGAAGACGCTGCCGGCCGCCCCGGCCTTCGGGTCGTCGGCGGCGTAGACCACCCGCGGCACGCGCGCCAGGACGATCGCCCCCGCGCACATCGCGCACGGCTCGAGCGTCACGTACAGCACCGTGTCGAGCAGCCGCCAGGTGCCGAGCTTCGCCGACGCGTCGCGCAGGGCCAGCACCTCGGCGTGCGCCGTCGGGTCGCCCCGGAGCTCGCGCTCGTTCCGCGCCGCGGCCAGCACCTCGCCCTCGTGGACGAGCACCGCTCCGATCGGCACGTCGTCGTGTTCGAGCGCCCGCTCGGCCTCCCGCAGGGCCAGCCGCATGAAGTACTCGTCGCGCGGAAAGAACCCGCGGCCGGTGCTCATGTCGGCTTCACAACTTCCCGATGGTCAAGTTGTTCCTGCGTTCGTACACTCAGCAGCCCACCGTAACCCAATGCCGATACGCCTCCTCCCCCTGATCGCCGCCCTCTGGGTGCTGCTCGTCATCCCCGCGGGCGCGCGGGCCGCTGACTACGTGCCGGATCAGGTGATCGTGAAATACGCGGAGGGCGTCGGCGGCGGGGTGGCCGCGAACGTGGCGGCCGACGCGGGCGCCGCGCCGGTGGCGGGCCTGCCCGGCGGCTCGGAGCAGCTGAAGATCGAGGACGGCGAGTCCGTGCGCGCCACGATCGACGAGCTCCAGCAGGACCCGAACGTGGAGTACGCGGTGCCGAACTGGAAGGCGCACGCCGCGGCGGTCGAGCCGAACGACCCCGGCTGGCATCTCCAGTGGAACATGTTCAGCACCTACGGGATCAACCTGGTCGACGCATGGACCGAGGCCGCCGCGCTCGGCGCGCCCGGAGGGCGAGGCGCCGTCGTGGCGCTGCTGGACAGCGGGGTGGCGTACGAGCGGCACGGGCGCTACCGGCGGGCGCCGGACCTGCGCCGCAAGACCTTCATCCATCCGTGGGACTTCATCCAGCGCGACCGGCACCCGAACGACGCCTACGGGCACGGCACCCACGTGGCCGGCACGATCGCCCAGACGACGAACAACGGCGTCGGCACCGCCGGGATCGCCTACAACGTGAAGATCATGCCGCTGCGCGTGCTCGACTCGCTCGGCGACGGGGACTCGGCCGCCATCGCGCGCGCCATCCGGTACGCGGTCCGCTACCACGCCGACGTGATCAACCTCTCGCTCGAGTTTCCCCCCGAGGTGCGCTCGGCCGAGATACCCGACGTGGTCAGCGCCCTGCACCTCGCCGAGCGGCGCGGAATCGTGGTCGTGGCCGCAGCCGGCAACCAGTACGACGCGACCATCGCGTATCCCGCGCGCGTGAAGAGCGTCATATCCGTCGGCGCCACCACCATCGATGGCTGCCAGGCCGACTACTCGAACACCGGCCACGGCCTGGACGTGGCCGCGCCGGGCGGAGGGCCCGACGCGCCGAACACCGACAGTGCGTGGGACGCCGCCCACTGCAACCCTGACTCCCCCGGGAAGCCGATCGTTCAGCAGACGTTCGCGACCGACTTCACCGTCCAGCGCTTCGGGCTGCGGCGCGACTACACGGGCACGTCGATGGCGAGCCCGCACGTCGCAGCGATCGCCGCGCTCCTGATCGCCACCAAGCGGCTCGGGCCGCACCCGAGTCCGAGAGAGGTGGAGGCGCGCATCAAGGAGACCGCCCGCCCCACGGACCGGCCGGACCGCTACGGCGCCGGCCTCGTGGACGCCGCGGCGGCGCTCGCCCCCTAGGTCGTCCTGATGATCATCACGCTGCAGGGAGCGTGATGCGAGACCTTGTTCGGCACGCTGCCGAGCAGGAAGCGCTTGGCGCCGGTCATGCCCTTGTTGCCGACGACGATCAGGTCGGCGCGCTCCTCCTCCGCGACGTCGAGGATCGCGTCGGCGGGGTCGCCCTCGCGCGCGTGCGTCTCCACGTCGATGCCGGCCTCGCGTAGGCGCCCGGCCGCCTCCTCGAGCGTCTGGCTCACGTCCTCGCGCGGGTTGACCATCCACTGGAGGTCGCCGGGCACCTGCTGGCGCTCCTCGCGGAGGCGCCCCTCGGGCACGGGTTCGTACGCGCTCACGAGGTGAACCTTCGCGCTCACCTGCTTCGCGAGCTCGGCCGCCTGGCGGACCGCCTCGCTTGCGGTGTCGGAGCCGTCGGTGCCTACAACCATTGAGGAGAACACGGGCGCATCATAAGTCGATGGCCGTTTTCGGGTCCAGGTATTAGTGTTGGACGATGGACACGATGACCCGCTGTCTAGCCGTCGACGATCACCCGACGGTGCGGCAAGGTCTCGGCCTCATGTTCGGACAGGCCCCAGATCTGGATCTGGTTGGCTCGGTCGAGAACGGCGAGGACGTGATCGAAGCCGTGAAGAAACTCCGCCCCGAGGTCGTGATCATGGACGTGCGACTGCCGGGCATCGATGGCATCTCTGCCGTGAAGCGCATCGCCGAGGCCGCGCCCGAGGTGAAAACCGTGATGTTCTCGGCGTACGGCGACAAGCGCCTGCTCTCCGACGCGATCGCGGCGGGAGCACGGGGCTACGTGATGAAGGGCTCGCCGCCGGAGGACCTCCTCCGCGCGATCCGGACCGTCACCGCCGGCAAGCCGTTCGTGGACCCGTCGCTGTCGCCCGCTCTCCTCATGTCGCAGGTGGGCCCCGACGCGCCGCTCTCCGAGCGTGAGCGCGAGATCCTCCAGCTGCTCGCCGAGGGCCTCCACACCGAGGAGGTCGCCCGGCGGATAGGGCTCAGCACCGAGACGGTCAAGTCGGACACCAAGCGCGCGATCCTCAAGCTCGAGGCGGACACGCGCGTGCACGCGGTCGCGATCGCGCTGCGTCAGGCGATCATCGAGTAGCCGCCGCGCCCCATGGAGCTGCCGCGCTTCTGGATCGTCCTGCAGATCCTGATCGTGATCTTCGTCCTGATCGGGATGGTGATCGCGATCGTGAAGCTGGTCTGACGCTCAGGACGCCGGGCGCAGCGGCGGCGCCTCGCCCTTCTGCGGGTCCGTCCCGAGCTGCTGCTCCACCGGCTCGGGAAGCGCGATCTCCGATCTTCGGTGCTCGGCGTGCCCCTCCTCGATCGGCTTCACCCAGAACTCCTCGACCGCGATGATGATCAGCGACAGGATCGGCACGGCGACGAACAGGCCGATGAACCCGAACAGCTGGCCCACGACCACCACGCCGATCGCGATGACGGCCGGGTGGAGCCGAACGCGCTGGGCCATGATGATCGGGATCGTCACGTTGCTCTCGAGCTGCTGGACGAGGATGTATGCGCCGAGCACGAGGATCGCCTTGCCGGGCGAATCGGTGAGCGCGAACAGCACCGGCGGGACCGCGCCGGCGATGGCGCCGAAGTAGGGCACCACCACGAGGAGCGCGGACAGGACCGCGAAGAAGATCGCGAAGTCGAGCCCGACGATCGTGAGCGCCACGTACAGCATCACGAACGTCACGAGCATGTCGATCGCCACGCCCTCCATCCAGCCGATCCACGACTGGCGGATGCGGCCGAGCACGAAGCGCAGGTGCTCGCGCCGGGGTGGCGGCGCCAGCCGCACCAACCCGTTCACAAGCGGGTCGGGGCGGATGGCCATGTAGTACGAGGTGATCAGGATGAGGACCAGCGCGCCGAGGATGCCCGCCACGTTCAGTCCGATCGAGGTGAGCGGCCCGATGAACTTGTCGGGCTCCTTGGTGTAGCGCTCGACGAAGTTCTGGACCTTGTCGCCGACCTCGCCGGTGCTCTGGCCGGTCACGTCGGCGTAGACCTTCTCCAGGTCCTTGACGATCGACGGCACGTCGTCGACGAACTGGTTCGTCTGGTCCACGAACGGCGGAATCAGCAGGTAGATGAGCAGCGCGAGCAAACCGACCCCGCCGAGCAGCGCGATCAGCGCGCCTGCCGGGCGCGGGATCCGGTAGCGCTCGAGCCGCTTCGCCGCCGCGGCGAGCGGGATGGCGATGATGATCGTGACCAGCATCGCCAGGAGCAGCGTCACGAGCTGCCGGAAGAGGAGCCCGAAGAGGAGCAGCCCCGCCGCGAGCAAGACCGTCCGGTACGCCAGCTGGGCGGACGAGATCTTCAGCTCACGGTCGTCCATGACGGGCTCCTACGGTACGCCGCCGAAACGACGGACGGGCGCCGTCCTGGCGCCCGTCCGCACATCTGGTTCCGAAGGGATGCGTCGCGGTCAGGTGCGGCGCTCGAGGTCGGCCACGTCGGCCGCCTTCTCCTCGACCTGGTCCTGCGCGTCGGCGAGCTTGTCCTTCTCCTCGCCCTTGCGCTCCTCGCGACGCCCCTCAGCGCGAAGCGAGCTGTCGCCGGCCACGTCGCCGGCTGCCTTCTTCGTACGTCCCGTGATCTTGTCGATGATGCTCATGGGGGTGCCGTACCCGTCCTTTTGCCGCCGAAAACGCGTATAGCTTCCGGCACTGTGAGCAATGAGGAAGCCCATCGGCTTGCGCGTGAGAAGGGCGTTTCAGGGTGGCTGTACGCGCTCGTGCGGGGGATCGTGGCGCCCCTGTTCCGCCTCTATTTCCGCATGCACGTGTCGGGAGCGGAGCACATCCCGGCCGAGGGCGCGGCCATCGTCGCGCCGAACCACAAGAGCTTCTGGGACTCCTTCTTCATCGGCGTCTGCACGCGCCGCCACGTGCGCTTCATGGCGAAGACGGAGCTGATCCAGGCGCGCTACGGGAAGCTCCTAGTCCGGCTGGGCGCCTTCCCGGTCCGCCGCGGCCAGGCCGACGAGGACGCGCTCGAGACCGCGCGCATCATCCTCCGCCAGGGTGGCCTCCTCGCTCTGTTCCCTGAGGGCACCCGGATCCGCGACCCCGACAACCTCGGACACCCGCGCCGCGGCGCCGGGCGGCTGGCGCTCGAGACGGGCGCGCCGCTCGTGCCGTGCGCGATCACCGGCACCGAGAAGATCTTCCGCGGCGGCGTCCCGGTGCCGCGCCGGGTGCAGGTGGCGTTCTCGGAGCCGATCCAGGTGGCGGAGCTGCCCGCCGGCCCCGAGGCGGCGCTGGAGCTCACCGAGGAGCTCCTGTGGCCGGAGGTGGAGGAGCGCTACCGCCGGCTGCGGGCGCGGCCGACCCTGATCGCCGCTTCTCTGGCCGCGCTTGGAATCGGCGGCGGCCTGCTCGTCCGGCGTAAACGGCGGCGGTGAAGGGAGGTGGGGCGCCTCGCCCCGGTCTCCGCCCGGCCGCCCTTCCGTGCCCCGGCGCGGGGGCTTGCCGCCTTGACCACCGTATGGGTGGTTAATCCGGCAAACCCCCCGGGCTCCCCCTCGATGCCGCCGTTCGCCCGTCCGGCGCGCGGATTAGGTTCACAACGTGCGCCTCATCGTCGCCTATGCCGACACCGGTGGGTTCAAGCCGCAGAAGTGCGAGTTGACGGCGCGCTTGGGGCGGGGGTCGGCTCAGCCTCAACGAACAGAGATCGACAGAGCCGCCCCGGGTCAGCGGACGGTTAGGTCCGCGTGCTGGCCGGCTTTGTAGTGGCCGGCGAGGTTGCAGATCAGGGCATAGTGTCCGGCCTTCAAGTTCAGCGAGAGCGTCTTCGTCTGGCCGGGCTGGAGGTCGCCGATCTCGCCTACGTTGCCGCTCTCGTCGGCCTCGCTTCCCTTCAAGAGCTCGGAGGCCTTCTTGTTTGTCCGGAGCACCACGAATTCGTGGTTGATGGCTCCCGCGTTATGGACCTTGAACGTCACGCGGCCCGCCGCCACCTCTGAAGGTCGGGGCGTGATCGAGTACTCCTTGAGCGTCGCAGCGCTCGTGTGCTCGAGCGGCCCGGACGCAACCGGCTTCGCCGCGCTGACGGCCTGGGAGACACCGGCCGTGGCGGTGTCCTTCTTGTCGAGCTTGACGGCCAGCACGAGCAAGTTGACGAGCGCAATCACCACCGCCATAACGGCGAATATGCCGTAAGCCTGCCGCGTCTTCTTGGCCTCACGTCCCTGCCTGCTCAGTTCGCGCTCGATCCCCACGAGGCGCTCGTCGACGCCGGTTTCAATGGCCGGCTCGCTGCCATTTCCACTCGCAGCGGGAGCCTCCGATTGACTTCGTTCCTTCACATCCGTGGACATGGAGTGCCCCTTCCTGGAAGTGGTCTCACAGGTCGATTTAAATCCACCGGCTCGCCACGCGCATCCGTGTCACCCACTGCTCGTGTGCGTATTGCCCCGCAGCTCGCCGCCGTGGAAAACCGCAACCGGGCGGCGTCCGAGCGGGCGGTTACGGTCGCCGCTGTGCGCTTGATCGTTGCCCGCTGTGAGATCACCTACACCGGCCGCTTGACGACCCGTCTACCAGAGGGGCTGCGTCTGTTGATGCTGAAGGCGGAGGGCACGTTCATGGTGTGGTCCGACGGTGGCGTGGGCCACAAGGTGAAGCCGCAGAACTGGATGACTCCGCCGACCGTCATCGAGGAGGAGCCCGGGCTGATCGTCGTGCGCAAGAAGGGGGCCGAGGACCGGATCGAGATCCGGATCGCCGAGGTGCTCTCCGACGTGACTCATGACATGGGCGAGGCCGCCGCGCTCGAGAAGGAGGGCGTCGAGCGGGAGCTTCAGGAGCTGCTGGCCGACGCGCCGCCCGAGGGGCTGCGGCTCATGCGACGCGAGTGGCCCACGGACATCGGGCCGGTGGACCTCATGTGCCGCGACGAGAACGACGAGTTCGTGGCCGTCGAGATAAAGCGCATCGGCACCATCGACGCCGTCGAGCAGCTCACCAGATATCTCGAACGCATCTGCGAAGAACCAGGCCTTCACCGCTGTCGTGGAGTACTGGCAGCGCAGCAGATCAAGCCACAGGCACGCACCCTTGCCGAAGCCCGTGGCATCGAGTGTGTGGAAGTTGACGTTGGGGTCTTGAAGGGCGAGCGGGCGCCGGACCTGACGCTGTTCGCCGCCTAGTCGGGCACCGGGAACCCGCGCTCGCGCATCCCCCGCTCGATCTCCGCGTTCACCGTTTCGATCACCTTTACGCGCGCGAAGCGCTTCGAGTCGCCCTCGATCAGGTGCCACGGTGCCGGCGGATGGTCGGTGCGGACCAGCATGTCCTCCACGGCCGCCTCGTACAGTGGCCGCTTCTCGCGGTTCCGCCAGTCGTCCTGGGTGATCTTCCAGCTCTTCAGCGGGTTGCCCTGGCGCTTCTCGAACCGGTGCAGCTGCTCCTTCGGCGAGACGTGCATCCAGAGCTTCACCAGGATGCCGCCCTCGTCGCAGAAGGTGCGCTCGAAGCCCACGATCGTCGGGTAGGCGCGCTCCCACTCCTCCTTCGTCGCAAACTCCTCCACCCGCTCGACCAGGACGCGCCCGTACCACGAGCGGTCGAAGACGGTCATGCCACCAAGCCCGGGCAGCGCCGGCCAGAAGCGCCATAGGAAGTGGTGACGCTTTTCGGTGTCGGTCGGCGCCGAGTACTGCGCCACGCGCACGTGGCGCGGGTCGAGCGGCTCGACCAGCCGCTTCAACGCGCCGCCCTTGCCGGAGGCATCCCAGCCCTCGAACACGACGGCCAGCGCCGGTCCGAGCCTTCCCTCGAAGCCGGGCAGTTTCCCGCCCAGCGCGAGCCGCAGAGCGGTGAGCCGCTCCTGTGCGACCGTGAGCCGATCTCCGTACTCCGACTTCGACAGGGACAGCGAGAGGTCGAGCTCGTCTAGCCGGCCCACTCAGCCGCCACCTCGGCCAGCCCGTCCAGCGCGCGCTCGACCTCGTCCGGCTCGGCGGCCGGCAGATAGAAGAGCGAGCGCGTGACCCCGGCATCCCGCAGCCGCTCGAGCAGCCGCACCTCCGGCTTCGCGCCGAACACCGTCACCGGGATCCGCCCGCGCCCCGCCTCCTCGGCGCGGCGATGGAGCTCCGCGATACGCAGCCCGAGGTCCTCCGGACTCTTGACGCGGTTGGGGATCCACTCGTCGCCGTACGCGATCACGCGGTCGAGCACCTTCTCGCCCAGGCCGCCCACGAGCACCGGCGGGTGCGGCCGCTGAGCGGGCTTCGGCCAACACCAGATCGGGTCGAAGTTCACGATCTTGCCGTGGTACTCGGCCTCGTCCTCGGTCCAGATGGCCTTCATCGCCTCGACGCTCTCGCGCATGCGCGTGAACCGGGTCCGGTAGTCCGTGCCGTGGTTCTCCATCTCCTCGCGGTTCCAGCCGGCGCCGACGCCGAAGAGGAAGCGGCCGCCGGAGATCTGGTCCACGGTCGCCACCTCCTTCGCCGTGACGATCGGGTCGCGCTGGATGATCAGGCACACGCCCGTCCCGATCTTGATCCGCTCGGTCACGGCCGCGATCGCCGCCAGCGCCGCGAAGGGATCGTGCGTGTGGCTGTACTCCGGCGGCAGCTCGCTCCCGCCCGGATAGGGCGTATCGCGGCTCACCGGGATGTGCGTGTGCTCGGGCAGGAAGAGCGACTCGAAGCCGCGCTCCTCGACCCGGCGGCCGAGCTCGGCGGGCTGCATCCCGTAGTCGGTCAGGAAGTGAGCGAGCCCTACGTCCATGCGATCGGCAGGCGCTCCAGTCCGTAGATGCCGTGGATCGAGCCGAGCTCCGCGTCGCCGTCGAGCTTCAGCCCCGGCATGCGCCCCGGCAGGAAGCCGAGCGCCTCCTGCAGCTCGGCGCGCGCCAGGTTCGCGCCCAGGCAGTAGTGGATGCCCGCGCCGAAGGTGAGCGGCTTCGAGTCGCCGCGGTCAGCGGTGATGTCGAAGGTGTCGGGGTCGCCGTCCACGCCATCCCGGTTACCCGCAAACGAGCAGACCATGACGATGTCGTCCGCCTTGAAGGTCATCCCGCGGTACTCCACGTCCTCGTGGAGGATGCGCGCCGTGAACGGCGTGATGGGCTCGAAGCGGAGCAGCTCCTCCACGGCGGCCGGCGCCAGCTCCGGGTTCTCCGCCAGCAGCTCCCACTGGTCCGGGTGCGCGGCGAACACGCGCAGCGCGTGGGCGAGCTGCGACTGGGTCGTGTCCACGCCGCCCACCAGCACGTTCAGCACGAGGTTCATGCACTCGGCGTCGTCGAGCCTGTCGCCGTCGTGCGAGGCCTCGATCAGCGTGGAGATGAGGTCGTCGCCCGGCTGGTCGCGGCGGCGCTCGATCAGCGCGCCCGCCCACTCGTAGAACTCCGCGCACGCGCGCTCGATCGCCTCGCGCTCGTGCGTGAGGCTGTGCGGGTCGAACTGGCGCTGGATCAGGTTCGACCACTCGTGCAGCTTCGGCGCGTCGTCGAGCGGCGCGCCCATCACCGTCGCGATCGTGAGGGAGGGATACGGCTTGGCGAAGTCGCCCACGAACTCGCAGCGGCCGGCGTCCTCGAGCGGAGCCCATAGCCGGTCGAGGAACTCGCGCATCGCGGGCCGCCAGCGATCCGCCGCGCGCGGCGTGAACGCCGGGTTCACGAGGTTCCGGAGGCGCCGGTGGGCGTCGCCGTTGATGTGGAGGATGTTGCGCCGCATCTCCTCCAGCAGCGGCCCCTCCTCCACCCCGAACATCTCGGCGATGCGCAGGCCGGGGAAGGTCGCGCTCTTCGTGCGGAGGAAGAACGAGCCCGCCTCGCGGTCGAGCACGAACCAGCCGAGGTCGGACTTCGCGAGCCAGGTCTCCCGGCGCAGCGCGTTGATCGTCTCGTGGAAGCGCTCGCCCGTGAGATCGGGCGCGAAATAGTCCAGTTCCATCGGCGGAGCGGACGTTACAGTCAATGGGTATGAGCTTCCTGTTTCGCAACAAGACCGCGATGCCCGATGCGGCAGACGCGCTCCCCGGCCGGGAGGAGCGCCCCTTCCACGTCCCGGAGACCCACTTCGTGCTCGGCACGCCGATCGTCCCGCCCTTCCCCGAGGGCGTCGAGACCGTGATCTTCGGCATGGGCTGCTTCTGGGGAGCCGAGCGCGGCTTCTGGCAGACGCCCGGCGTATACACGACCGCGGCGGGCTACGCCGGTGGGTTCACCCCGAACCCGACCTACGAGGAGGTCTGCAGCGGGCGCACCGGCCACAACGAGGTGGTGCTCGTGGCCTACCGGCCGGAGGAGATCTCCTTCGACGAGCTGCTGCGCGTCTTCTGGGAGGGCCACGACCCGACCCAGGGCATGCGCCAGGGCAACGACGTGGGCACCCAGTACCGCTCCGGCATCTACGTGACCTCGGACGCCCAGCGCCAGGCCGCGGAGACCTCGCGCGAGCGGTTCCAGGAGCGGCTCACGGCGGCCGGCTACGGCGACATCACCACGGAGATCGTGGACGCGCCCGAGTTCTATTACGCCGAGGACTACCACCAGCAGTACCTCGCGAAGAACCCGAACGGCTACTGCGGGATCGGCGGCACCGGGGTCAGCTGCCCAGTAGGTCTGCCATCAGCTTGAGCCGGTCGTCCGCCTCGGGCGGCCAGTCGGCGGTGTGGGGCGGCCACCACGCCCACTCGTCGTGCTCCTCGTCCGGCACGGGGTCGCAGTCGTTCGGCACGGTGGCGAGGCCCACCAGCATGTGGAGGCCTGTCGGCAGCGTGATGAGCGCCTCCACCGACAGGTCGTCGGGGCTCAGTCGCCACTCCTCCTGAAGCTCGCGGGTGAGCGTCTCCGCCGGGCTCTCGCCGAGGTCCACGGCGCCGCCGGCACCGAGCGCCCAGCGGCCCGCCCAGCTCGACACCCAGCCGGCGCGGAGCCCGGCGAGCCACCGCCCGTCCTCTGAGCGGACCACGCAGAGCGCGGTGAGGCTGTCCGCCGCGTCCTCGAGCAGCCGCAGCGCCCAGCGGACCGGCTGGAGCTCCAGGCGGAGGTGGTCCTCGCCGGCCTCCCAGGCGGCGAGGCGCGTGGCCATGCCGTCGTGGGCCGGCGAGCCGCGCTCGCGCAGACCCTCCACGGCACCGTCCGCCGCCCGGTCGACCTCGGCCGGCGGCTCGTAGGGGTCCTCGCGCCACACGGCAACGACCTGATCCGGGCGCCAGGGGCCGCGCGCGAGCAGTCCGGGGCGCGGGCTCACCGGTCGGCCCAGTCGACGCCGCGGGCGCGCAGCAGCACGCGCGAGCAGAGCGATCCTTCTCGAGCGGCGGGCACGAGCTCATGCAGCCCGCCCCATCTGACCTGCGCGTACTGCGTGTTGGGACCGCCCCGTTGCACAGCCGGCTCTCCCGTCACGATCTCCGCGCGAAAATTTGTCATGGGGCCGTCGGTGCCGACCGGCTCGACCGGCCGTACCTCGACGCCCAGCTTCTCGCGGCCGGCGCGCCGGACCGCGTCCTCATCGGACTCGCCGGGCACGAGCGACGCGGCCGGCAGGCCCCACACCCCGGGAAGGTCATCGTCCTCGTCCGGTCGCCGGACGAGCAGGACGTGGTCGCCGTCCTCGATGACCAGGGAGACGGATCGCTTCAGGCCCCGAGCTCCTCGCGCAGCGCCTGGATCTCCGAGCGGAGCTCCGCGAGCTGCCGCTCGATGCGCTGGATGCGATCGTCGTCCTGAGGAATCGTCTCCTGGGACGGAGCTGCCACATCCGGGACCGGGGTCTCTGTCTCTTCAGAGAGAAGGTGGCGGTACCGCTCCTCGCGCTGGCCCGGCCGGCGGTCCAGCCGGACGACGAGGTCGCGCCCGATCAGTCGCTCCAGCGTCTCGCCCAGCTCGCCCATGTCGCCGAAGGAGTGCAGCCGTTCGGTGCGCGCCTTCAGCTCGCCCGGTGTCTGCGCGCCGCGCAGCATCAGCACCGTGAGCACCGAGATGTCGGCGTCCCCGAGGTCGAGTGCGCGGTCGAGCGTCTGCCTGTACTTCATCGAGCGCCGGTTCGACCAGCTCGCGAGCGTCGCCCACTTGCGCTGCACCAGCCGCTCGATCGCGCTCCGGATCGTGTTCTCGTCGTAGTCGACGACCGGGTCGCGGTTCGTGGTCTGGTTGCAGGCCAGCCGCAGCGCGTTCAGCGTCAGCGGATACACGTCGGGCGTCGTGCGCTGCTTCTCGATCAGGCACCCGATCACACGGATCTCGACGGCGTCCGGTTCCATGCGCACAGCAGGATAGGCTCGCCGGCATGGGAACGATCAGCGGTGAGCGCTCCGTCGAGATCGACGCTCCGGTGGAGCGCTGTTACGAGATCGCGTCGGACATCAACCACGCCCCCGAGTGGCAGGGCTCGCTCAAGGACGTCGAGGTGCTGGAACGGGACGGCGAGAAGCGCGCGCTCCTCGTGGAAACCGAGTCCGACGCCAAGGTGAAGACCGTCAAGGCCACGCTGCGGTTCTCCTACGAGCCGCCCACGGCGATCCGCTGGGTGCAGGAGAAGGGCGACACCAAGTCGCTCGTCGGATCGTGGAGGTTCGACGATCTGGGTGACGGCCGGACGCGCGCCACGTACGCGCTCGAGGCCGACCCCGGCCGCATGCTCGGCATGCTGCTGCGCGGCCCGGCCGAGGCGAAGGTCCGCGACTTCCTCCTCGGCGACGCGGCCGAGGGCCTCAAGCAGCGCGCCGAGACCGGCTGACGGCCTAGCCGACCGCGGCCTGGGCTCCCTCGAGGTCGGCGTACGGGCGGATGCGAACGATCCTCCCGCCCGCCAGCTCGTGGACCACGAACGCCTCCATGTCGACATCGAGGCCGCTGCTCAGCCCGCGGCCGCTGAGGCGGATGTGCGCGAGCACGATGTCGTCCCCCACCGCGGTCAGCTCGAGCGCCTCGTACCGGACGTCGTCGATCATTCCCTCGAAGCCCGCGAAGTAGCGCCGCACGCCGTCGTGCCCGCGGTAGGTGTCGGGCTCCGCGGACAGCTCCGGCGGGATCTCGATGACGATGCGCTCGTCCGCGCCAACGAGGACCGCCTCCACGCCGCCCTGGGCGTAGTCGTCGAAGAGCCGCTGGACGACGTCGATGTTCGGATCGGCCACCGGCTCAAGATACGGCTCGGCTAGCGTGCCGCGCGTGGAGGGAACCCATGTCCACGACGTCGCCATCGTCGGCGCGGGCTTCGGCGGGCTCGGAATGGCCATCCGGCTGAAGCAGCACGGCGTCGACGACCACATCGTGATCGAGCGCGGCGAGGACGTGGGCGGCACGTGGTGGTCGAACAGCTACCCCGGCTGCCAGTGCGACATCCCGTCGAACCTCTACTCGTTCTCGTTCGCGCCGAACCCGAACTGGGACCGGGCCTATCCGATGCGCGACCAGATCCTCGAGTACCTGCGCGACTGTGCCGACCGCTTCGGCGTGCGGCCGCACGTCCGGCTCGGCTCGGAGCTGCTCGACGCGCGCTGGCTCGCTGACGTCCAGCGGTGGCAGCTCGAGACCTCCACAGGGCCCGTGGCCGCGCGCGTGCTCGTCGCGGCGCCCGGACTCCTGAGCGAGCCGTTCACCCCCGCCCTGCCGGGGCTCGAGCGGTTCCAGGGCAACGCCTTCCACACTGCCGACTGGGACCACTCCGACGACCTGACCGGAAAGCGCGTCGCGCTGGTCGGGTCGGGCGCGTCCGGCGTGCAGGTGGTGCCGGAGATCCAGCCGATCGTCGAGCGCCTGCACCTCTTCCAGCGCACGCCGCCGTGGGTCATCCCGCATCCCGACCACGCGGTCGCGAGGGGGATGCGGGAGCTGTACCGGCGCGTGCCGGGGATACAGAAGCTGTCGCGCGCAGGCATCTACGCGCTCCGCGAGCCGATGGCGCTCGGCATGACGCGCGACCGCCGCTGGACGAAGCTCCAGGAGCTGAACGCGCGGGTCCACCTGCGCCGGCAGGTCCGCGACCCCGAGCTGCGCGCGCGGCTCACGCCCGACTACGAGATCTTCTGCAAGCGGATCATCCTGTCCAACAAGTGGTATCCCGCCCTGCAGGAGCCGAACGTCGACCTGGTGAGCTCGGGCGTTCGCGAGCTTCGCGAGCACTCGATCGTGGACGGAGACGGGGTCGAGCGCGAGATCGACACGCTGGTGCTGGCCACCGGCTTCAAGCCCGCCGAGCTGCCGATCGCGGAGCGCATCCACGGCCGCGAGGGCGGCTCGCTCGCCGACGTCTGGGCCGGCAGCCCCGAGGCGTATCTCGGCACGACAGTCACCGGCTTCCCCAACTTCCTGTTCATCTACGGCCCGAACCTGAACCTGGCCCACAGCTCGATCGTCTACATGCTCGAGTCGCAGATCGCCTACGCGCTCGACGCGCTGGACACCATGCGCCGCACCGGCGCCGCCGAGTTCGACGTCCGCCCCGAGGTCCAGGTCGCCTACAACGAGGAGCTCCAGGAGCGGCTCGCCACGACGGTCTGGAACACGGGCGGATGCGCCAGCTGGTACTTCGACCGCAACGGCCGCAACTCGATCCAGTGGCCCGGCTTCACGTTCGAGTACCGCCGCCGCACGAAGAGCTTCGACGCGGCGGCCTACAGGCTCTCGCCCCGAACCGCCTAGCGCGCCAACGTGACGTCACCTCTGACCACGGTGATCATGCCGGCGTACAACTCCGAGCGGACCATCCGCGAGGCGGTGGAGAGCGTCCTCGCGCAGACCGACCCGCGGTTCGAGCTCGTGATCGTGGACGACGCATCGCCGGTACCGGTCCGGGAGACGCTCACGGGCCTGGACGACCCGCGGGTGCGGATCGTGCGTCACCGGCGCAACCGCGGCAGCCCCGTCGGGCGTACGACCGCCCTGAAGCTCGCCCGCACCCCGCTGATCTCCCAGCTCGACCCCGACGACGCGTGGGAGCCCGGCTACCTCGCCGCGATCCTGCCGTGCTTCGACGACCCGGCGATCGGGCTGGCCTACTGCAACGCCACGATCGTGGGCCATCCGACCGGCCACGACGACTACATCGGCGACCCGTCGGTCCATCCCCTGGACACGTTTCCGAAGTTCGCCGAACAGAATCCGGTCCCGGCGCTCACCGCGACGATGCGAGCCGACGCGGTCCGCGACGTCGGCGGCTACGCGCGCTGGGCGTGGGCCGCCGGCGACTACTACCTGTACGCGCGGCTGATCGCCGCCGGCTGGCGGTTCGCATACGTGCACCGGCGGCTCGCCCGCTACCGATGGCCGTCCGCCACCAGCGGCAAGAGCTTCGACCACGAGCGCGTGCAGCGCTACGAGCTGCTCGTGTGGATGGCCTTCGCGGCCCGCCACCCGCTCACGCCGGGACCGCGGCGGCAGATCCGGCTGCGCGCGCCGCGCGAGGCGCGCCGGCTCCTCACCAGCGCACGGCGGCGTCTGCGAGTTCGCTGAGCTCGGCGCGGGCGGCCTCGAGCTCGTCCGCGTCGCACCTGCGCAGCTCGGCCATCCGGCGGCGGGCGCGGTCGACCTCGGCCGCCAGGTCGAGCGCCGCCGGATCCTCGCCGAAGAACGATCGCGAGATCAGGGCCGCGCGGGCGCCGAGCCGCGCGTACTGCGAATAGACGAGGTCAGCCGGGATCGGGAGCGAATCGTCGCCGGCGCGGCCGATGCCGCCGGCGCCGAAGCGGAGGCCGGCCGCGATGACCGCGCCGGCCACGCGCTCCGCCACCTTCGAGGCGAGCAGCATGAACCGGTTCGGCAGCCCGAGCGCGAGCGTCAGGTCGTTCAACCCGAGATGGATCTCGTCCACGCCCTCCACGGCGGCCACCTCGTGCACCCGCGCGACCGCCTCGGGTGTCTCGAGCAGCAGCACCACCTCCGCCCGGCCGGCGACCGTGTCCACGAAGCGCTGGACCTCCTCGGGCCCGCGGAACATCGGCAGC
>DASUYU010000260.1:0-10315 GCA_036377235.1 Thermoleophilaceae bacterium | reverse complement strand
CAGCTGAAGCTCGGCGCCGCGCGCGTGTACGACGACGTGCGCATGGCCGCGAAGTGCGGGCCGGACCTCATCTACCTGGACGGCGCCGAGGGCGGCACCGGCGCCGGGCCGCACGTGGCCGCCGAGGAGACCGGCATCCCGCTGATGGCGGCGATCCCCGAGGCGCGCCGCGCGCTCGAGGACGTGGGTCTCGCCGACGAGATCGACCTGGTCGTGGCCGGCGGCATCCGCAACGGCGGCGATGTGGCCAAGTGCATCGCGCTCGGCGCCGACGCGATCGCGATCGGCCACTCCGCCCTGATGGCGCTCAACTGCAACAAGGAGATCCCGGGCGTCACGGACTACGAGGGCACGATCGGCGTGCCGGCCGGCCAGTGCTACCACTGCCACACCGGTCGCTGCCCGGTCGGGATCACGACCCAGGACCCGGAGCTCCGGAAGCGGCTGCACGTGGAGGAGGCCGCGAACCGCGTCTACAACTTCCTCCACACGCTCACGCTCGAGGTGCAGATGCTCGCGCGCGCGTGCGGGAAGACGAACGTGCACTCGCTCGAGCCCGAGGACCTCGCGGCGCTCACCACCGAGGCCGCCGCGATGGCGCGCGTGCCGCTGGCGGGCACCGACTACATCCCCGGAGTGTCCGAGGAGCGCGCGCTCGAGCGGATCGAGACGCTGCTCGACCGCTACCTGGCGAACCCGGTCGACGAGCTGCCGGTGGTGCCGGAGAAGGCCGGGGAGGAGGCGCGATGAGCGCTGATCCCAAGCCCAGCACGCGCGAGCCCGAGAAGGTCTTCGCGATCGACTCCGAGTACCTCAGCGGCAAGCGCTATCCGTACCAGGAGGACATCTCCACGCTCGACGGCATCGACCTCGAGGCCGCAACGCCGGGCCAGGACATCAACTGGCTCGAGGACATCGAGCTGCTCGAGGAGGAGGGGATGCCGGCGGTGTTCGACCGCTACTCGAACTCCTTCCTCAAGATCCATTTCGACATCCCCGAGGGCCGCGAGAACGAGATCGCCCGCAAGGTGCTGATCGCGCACCTCCAGTCGGGCAACTCGTACGGCATCCGGCTGAAGGAGCAGCACTGCAAGTTCCCGCAGCCGGAGCTGGGCCCGTGGGTGGAGGGCTCGAGGACGGTTGGCGCCGACTGGCAGCCGAACGTGCTCGAGGGCTGGGAACCGCCGCTCCACTGATGGCGGGCGACCGCTCGGTCAAGCACCTCGTGATCGGGGCCGGCGTCCACGGCCTCTCGACCGCCTGGCACCTCGCCGAGCGCGGCGAGGAGGTGCTCGTCGTCGACAAGACCGGCGTCGCCGCCGGCGCGTCCGGGATCGCCTGCGGCGTCGTGCGCAACAACTACTTCCAGCCGGCGATGAGCGAGCTGATGGCCGCGTGTGTCGAGATCTGGGAGTCCGACCCCGAGACGCTCCACTACCACGGCTCCGGCTACGTCGCGCTCGGTGACGGCGACCAGGAGGCCGACCTCACCACGGTCGCCGAGCGCCAGGAGCGGATCGGCTACGAGTCCGAGCTGATCCTGGGCGAGGCCGAGGTCGCGAATCACATGCGCGCGATGTTCCCCGACTGGCGGGCGCCCGGCCTGTCGGTCTGCCTCCACGAGCACCGCGGCGGCTTCGCGTTCAACAGGGAGTCGATCGAGGGGCTTGCGAAGAAGGCGCTCCGCGCCGGCGCCGAGATCGCCGAGGGCGTGGAGGTCACGGGCTTCCAGTGCGATGAGTCCGACGCGGTCACGCGGGTCAGGACCACCGAGGGCGCGATAGCGGTCGAGCAGGTCATCGTGGCCGTAGGACCGTGGATAGCGAACGTCTGGGAGATGCTCGGATTGCCGCGTCGTCTGGAGGTCGCGGGCGAAGAGCGCGAGATGTGGACCTACTGGTACCTCCAGGAGGGCGAGATCGACGTGGACCCGCAGGTCTTCGTCACGGCCGACGGCAAGCTGCCGCCGGTGCTCCACGTGGACAGCCACGCGCCGCTCCACGCAGATGACGGCGCGCTCGTCACCGACGAGCAGTGGGGCGTCTACTTCAAGCAGGACAAGGACAGCGTGCAGGGCGGAGCGAGCCCCCTGCCGAAGGGCCACGACTTCGACGTGGACCCGTACCCGACGGGGAGTGCCGAGGAGACCTTCCCGGACCTCTGGTGCGCGGCCCTCTCCCACTGCATGGAGCGCTTCGAGGGCTCACGCCCGAAGTACCGCGACGTGCGCTCCGGCGGCGTCGGTGCCTTCACCGCCGACAACTTCCCGGTGTTCGACTACATGCGCCCGAACGTGTTCGTGGTGGCCGACTCGAACCACGGCTACAAGATGATCGCCGTGGGCCGCGAGGTCGCGAACGTCGTCCTGGGCGAGCACTCGAGCCTGCTGCACCCCTTCCGCTACGAGCGCTTCGCGACCGGCGACCTGCACCCGGTCTCGCACAGCCCGTATCCCTGGAGCTGAGCGGCCTCCCGCCTCACTTCAGTATCTGACGGAGCGGCCTCAGCTTTGGCTTCTTCGGAGCGCGGACGAGCTTCGGCAGGAGCGCCTTGAACAGGTTCAGCTGCCCGGCGCGGTCCACCCTCATGGCGATCAGGCGGGCGTTCGAGATGCTCACCGGCCACTTGCCGCCGGCGTACTGGAGGCACCGTAGGCGGATCGTGTTCTGGGCGGCCGGGAGGGTCTCCACCAACTCGGCGCCGACCGTGTCCAGGGCGGAGAGCGAATTGGCACCCGCTATCAGGTTCGCGCCTCCCAGGTCACTCGAAGACCCCGCCTGGATCAGGCATCCGAAGGCCGTCGAGGCCAGCCTGCGCTCGTTGTGGAGCATGTTGCAGTAGATGACGTCGGTGCCGGGCTGGCACGAGAAGTTGGGCACCGTCAGCCTTCCCATGGCCTTTCCGAAGACGGCGTAGGCGCCACCCGGGACCGTGAGCGTGGCGATCGTCTTCAGCTGTGCTCCACCGGGCAGCGCGATGGGTCCCGCCGCGGACTTTCCGTACGTCACCGCCACGCCAGGGGGCCCGGGAAGCCCGGTATGGCCAGTGGGCCCGGGCTGGCCCTGCTGGTTCCAGTCGAGCGCCGTCTCACCGCCCCGGCACGCGTCGCTCGGCGAATCGATCACCCGCAACGCGCCGGTCGTGTTGTCGTAGCACCCGTGGACCACTCCCTGCGCGTCCGGAATCGAGCTGTACGCGACGCCGCCGACGGCAGCCAGCGCGGCGACGAGCGCCGCGTAGGCGACCAGGTTGCGTCGCGCGTGGGATGCCAGCCTGTGCACCATGTCCGGCCTCCTCGTGCGGGTCATCGCGATGCTCTCGCTTTGAGGGCACGGCGTCAATCACGAGCTAGGGTCGAAGCCCCATTTGAAGGAGGCTTCACATGCTGAATCGACGCCAAGTCGGCGCCACCGCTACCGGCGCAGCGGCCGTCGGTGCGCGCATCATCGGTCCGTCCGCGATGGGACCGCTCGCCATCGCCGTGTCGGCCGTGGGGGCGCTCGCGATCGGCAGGGTGGCGATCGCCAACGCCGTCATCCGAAAGCTCCGCGCCGAGGAGATCGAGATCGGAAAGCTCAGGGTCCGGGAGCTGGAGGTGGCCGGCCGCCCGTGGGTCCCGAGCCGTGCTCCGGATGGCGAATGATGTCCGGACTGGCGGTCCGCACTCGGCCGGTTTAGGCTCGCAACCCTCCCGAGCGAGAGGAATCTTATGCACGCCGTCGTGGTGAGAGTGACCATCAACGACTTCGATCGCGGCCGGCAGGTTCTGACCGAGGAGGTGGTGCCGCGGGTCAAGCAGGCGCCCGGCTTCGTGGCCGGCTACTGGACGACCTCCGAGGGCAACGACAACGGCCTGTCGATGGTCGTGTTCGAGTCGGAGGACGCCGCGAGAGGCGTCGCGCAGATAATCGAGTCCCAGGGAATGAACGAGGGCGTGACCCTCGAGGGCACCGAGGTGCGCGAGGTGGTCGCGAGCGCCTAGCCGCGCCTAACTCGCCTCGAGCTGGGCGAGGGCTTCGCCGGGGTCGCGGTACGACCGGAAGTGGATGACCTTGCCGTCGCGGAAGGTCCAGACGTACGCGAGCTGCCCCTCCTCGTCGATGCCGGTGTACCGCGCCCGGGCGCGGGCTCGGTGGATGGACACCAGTCGATCGCCCGTTCCGGCTATGCGCTCGAGCTCGATCGTCAGGCTCTCGTAGGCCTCGAGCCACCGCTCCGTCGCACGGGCGACGCCCTCGTGCCCTCGGTAGACCTCACCCGCGTGATCGGGCAGGTTGGAGTCCTCGTACTCCACCTCGGGATCGAGGATCGACATGTCCATGTCGCCGCGCGGGTTCCACGCCTCCCAGAACGCGCGAAGGTTCTCGGCGTTGGCGCTTGACATCGCCTAGCCGTGCGTCGTGCGTGAGCCGTGCAGGTGCTCGAGCGCCGACACGGCCGCGGCCCTGGTGACGACACCGAAGCAGCGGCGTACGGATGCAACGTCGACGTCTGACATCGCCTAATAGCATCGCGCCTAATGCCGCTCGTTGCACCCTGGAACCGCAAGAAGCGCAAGGAGCGCGAGCGCCTCGGGCATGAGAAGCCGGGCGCCGTGTTCGGCGGGCCGCCCATCACGCTCACCTGCGAGTGCGGCGAGAAGCGGGAGCTCAGGTACGGCGACGACTGGACCTGCGAGAGCTGCGGCAGGCGGTGGGACACGAACCAGATCCCGTCCGAGCAATACCGGGCCATCCGGAACACCCAGCTCAAGTACCGCGTGCTGCCGGTGCTCTACGGGCTCTTCGTTCTCGCGCTCGCGATGTTCTTCACGCTGACGGGGAACATCTTCTCCGTCTTCATCCTGCTGCCGCTGGCCGTGATGCTGTGGTTCTACTTCGTCCGGCCGTTCCACCGCAGGCGCTACCGCAGGGCCGTCGCGGAGCTCCCGAAGTGGGAGCTCCGCCCTGAATAGGCCTCTGTCCGCGCCGGGCTAGACGGCCGGCGTGGCGGCGGGCGCCGTTGCCGAGGTGTCCGGCGGCATGGTCGGCGTCTCCTCGCGCAGCGGGACGCCCTGCCGGTCCTCCACGACCCTCCGCCAGATGTAGAGCAGCAGCCCGACGGCGAGCACGCCGATGCCGATCCAGGTCTTGTCCCAGCCGTAGCCGTACTTGTCGGCGTAGATGAACGCACCGGTGACGATGAACACCAGGTTGACCGCCGCGAGGAGCGCCGCGATCGGCACCCATGCCGCCGACAGCTTGATCGGCCGGGGCCAGTTCGGCCGGTCCCGCCGGAGCAGCAGGAACCCGGTCAGTGCGAACACGTGCGCGAGCATGTAGCCGAGGTTGCCCGCGGCCAGGATGTCGAGCGGGTAGCCGAAGTAGCTGATCAGGAACAGGTTGAGGATCACGTCCGCGGTCATGGCGACGGCGGGCACGCTGTAGCGGTTGAGCCGCCCGAGCATCTTCGTGGTCATCCCGTCCTGCGAGATCCCGTACAGGGCTCGCGAGCCGTCCATTGTCGCGGTGTTCATCGACAGGAGCAGGCCCGCGATCAGACAGACGACCAGCACGTGCGTGAGCGCGCTGCCCACGATCGCGTCGAAGGCGTCCGTGTAGAAGGCGATCGCCGTCGCGTCGCCCGCGATCGCCTCGGTGCCGAGCGTTCCGCCGACGCCGAGCGGCAAGAGCGCGTAGACGACGACCGAGAACGCGGCCGAGGCGCGCAGCGCGCGCGGCGTGTCCCATTCCGGGTTGTGGTACTCGGGCGCGAACGCCGCCACGGTTTCGAAGCCGTATGCAGACCAGCCCATGAAGTAGAGCCACGTGAGCGCGAGTCCTAGGCCGCCGCCGGCGCCGATCTCCCAGGTCATGTTGTCGCTCGACCAGTCGCCGGTGAGGTATGGCAGGAACATCAGGACGGCCGCGGGAAGGATGAGCAGGCCGCCGGTGATGTAGCTGAGCCACACGGCCGGCCGCACGCCGTAGATGTTGAAGAGCCACACGGCGATGATGCAGCCGATGCCGATCCAAACGGGCAGGCTCCACTGGAAGTTGCCCACGTCCTGGGTGAAGGTCGTGTCGGAGAACCACTGCGCCTGGGCCAGCGTGCCGATCACGTAACCGTTGATGGCCAGCACGCTCGACCACGCGAACCAGTAGCCGAAGGTCGCAACCGGGCCGATGAAGGAGAGGTACTTGCGCCACGCCTCGTGCGCGTACAGCGAGATGCCGCCGGCCTTCTGCGGGAACATCGTCGCCATCTCGGCATAGACGTTGTTCTGCAGCGCTCCGAGGAGCACGGAGATCGTCCACAGGACGAAGGCCCCGGTGGTTCCGAGCACGCCGATCGACGCGCCCAGCGCGGCGATCAGGAATCCCGGGTTGGCCAGTGCGACGACGAAGCCGTCCCACCAGGTCATCGCCTTGAGGAGTTGCCTCTCCTCTACCTCGGCATGCGCCATTGACCCTTCCTCTCTCCCTCGGTGACAGCGGCCAGCAGCTCGTACCAATTGGTACAGCGCCCTTCTACCACGGGTCTAGGACGGACGCAACTACGGCACGGTTACGTTCTCGCGGGCGAACGCCCGTATCAGCTCCGCCAGCCGCTCCGGCTGGTCGAGCGGGATGAACGTCCGCGTGTCGTCGAGCACCGCGAGCGGCGCGGACAGGTCGTCCGCCAGGCGCCGCCCGTCCGACATCGGGAAGAAGAGATCGCGCCGGGTCCAGACGACCAGCGCGGGGCGCCCGAAGGCCCTGAGCGCCGGCGCGGCGGCGACCGTGTCCGCGCTGTCGACGCGCGCCATGAACCGGATCACGTCGCGGCGGATGCCGGGGTCGGTGCTGAGCGGCTCCACCCACGCGCGCGAGCGCTCGGCCGAGCGGCGCTTGTTCACCGGGGCCACGATCGCGTCGCGCACGGGCGGGAAGCGGCCCAGCCGGAGGAACGCGTCCGCGACCCTCGGCGCGCGGCCGAGCATGATCAGCGGCTTGAGGAGCGGCGGCGGGAAGTGCTCGTACGCGTCGCACGTGGTCAGGACGAGTCCGGCGAGGCGGTCGGGGTGGTGCGCCACGACCAGCTGGCAGATCGCGCCGCCGGTGTCGTTTCCCACGAGCACCACGTCGCGCAGGTCGAGCTGCTCCATCACGCCGGCGGCCATCGCCGCGAGGCCACGAGGGGAGAGGTCGGCGTCCGGGCGCATCGGCACGCGGTGCGCCCCCAGCGGAAGGTCGATCGCCACGCAGCGGAACTGGTCGGCGAGATGCTCGGTCACGAGCTCCCAGAGGGTGTGGCTCACGAGCAGTCCGTGCACGAAGAACAGAACCGGACCCGCGCCCTGTTCGTACACTCGGATGGTCCCCTGCGGAAGCTCGAGGTCACGTTGCACACCGGTCTCCATCACCCCTCGCATGCTGACACCTCGGTCGAGCCCGAGATCCGCAAGCGGCCGGTCGTGCTCGGGACGCTGTCGGTGCGGGTGGACCCGAGCGCGGAGCGCATGGCGATCGACAGCGCGATCGAGGCCGCGGTTCCACTCGTGATCGCGAACATCCTGTTTCTTCGCCCGTACCCGACGACGCTCGCGCTCGTGGGCCCGGAGGGCCTCAACCTCCCGCATGAGGAGGATCTCGACGCCGTTCGCGCCACCGCGGCGCGCGCCGCCGAGCTCGGCGTCCAGACCGAGCTCCTGCGCGTGACCACGCGCCACCCGGTGAATGCCCTGCTCGAGATCGTCCGCGAGCGGAACGCCGGGCTGCTGGTGTTCGGCCCGGACCTCCGGCTGGTCGGCAGGCTGCGGTTCCGCATGGCGGCGCGGCGGCTCCGCCGCGAGGCCGGTTGTCTGATTTGGGTGGCGCCGGACGGGTAGAAAAATGAGGTGCTCACGCGGGAGCGCCACGTTCGCCGGCCCAGGGAGGCAGCGGTCGTCGAGGCCGCCGGTCCGGTGGTGCTCGGCACGCTCTCGTCGGGCGTGGATCCCGCCGCCGAGCGCGTCGCGATCGAGAGCGCCCTCGACGCCGGCGTCCGGCTCATCGTCGTGAACGTGGTGGAGCTGCCGCCGTGTCCGCGCGCGCTCGCGATGGGCGGCCCGCGCGCGCTGGCCTTCCCGCACGAGGAGAACTACGAGGCCGTCCGCGCGACGGCCGAGCGGGCCGCGAAGTTCGGCCTCCGGGTCGAGCACCTGCGCGTATCGAGCCCCCGGCCCGCGCGCGCGCTCGTGCAGGTCGCGAACGAGCGCGGCGCCGGCCTCGTCGTGCTCGGGCCGAAGCGGCGTGGCCTCCTGAAGGGCCGCTGGCGGTTCCGCCGGGCGGCTCGCCAGGTGAGGCGCGGCGTGGGCTGCCTCGTCTGGATCGCCGGCATCTGAGCCCCCTCAGCCGGTCCCTTGTGCCTATTCTCCATATGCGGTAGAAGGTCTATGTACATATTTGTACGAAGCACTGGCTGACCCGACTCGGGAGAGAGAGCTGTGGAGAAGACTTGGGGTGGCGAGCCCTTCTGGGGACTCGGCTACGAGTGGGACCCGGACTGGTTCCTGACCGAGCGCCAGAAGGAGCTGCGCGCGAAGCTCATCGAGCTGTGCGAGACGGAGATGCGCGCGAACGCGAAGCGCTCCGACGACGAGCTCCTGTATCCGCGGCGCAACTTCGAGGTGCTGGCGGAGAACGGCTTCCTGGCGCTGACCGTGCCGGAGGAGTACGGCGGCCTCGGCGAGAACCACGTGGCCTTCACGATGGTGTGCGAGACGCTCGCCCGCTACGGGTGCGCGTCCACTGCCATGTGTTACGTGATGCACGTGGGCGCGGTCGCGACGATCATGCTGCGGCCGACTCCCGAGCTGGTCGACAAGTACATCCGGCCGCTCAACAGCGACGTCAAGATCGGCACGCTGTCGTACTCGGACCCCGAGACCGGATCGCACTTCTGGTACCCGTTCTCCTCGAAGGCCGAGAAGTCGAACGGCGGCTACAAGGTCAACAAGAAGGCGTCCTGGACGACCTCCGGCGGGTTCGCCGACTTCTACGTCGTGCAGACCACGAGCCCCGACTTCAAGGGCTACGACGACCTGTCGGTGTTCGTCATCGACGGCGAGGACGTGAAGGCGCAGCCGTCCCTGTGGGACGCGCTCGGCCTCCGCGGCAACCAGTCCGGCCCGATTCAGGTCGAGGACGTGGAGATCCCGGGTGAGCAGATCGTTGGCCCGCTCGGCGACGGCGCGGCGTCGAACGACGAGGCCGTGGACCCGTGGTTCCTGATCGGCTCGTCGTCGGTCTGGAACGGCATCACGATGGGCGCGATCGACATCGCCAAGCGGCACACCACGCGCAAGCGCCACGTGGACGTGGGCATGCGCGTGGCCGACTACCCGACGATCCAGGACTACGTGGGCGAGGCCGTGATGGACACGAACGCGTGCCGCGTGTTCGTGATGTCGGTGGCGCAGGCGATGGACCGCGTGACGGACGACAACCGGCGCATCCTCGAGCCGGGCGAGACGGCCCGCGCGGATTACCTGCACTGGGCGTGGCAGATCAAGTTCGAGGCCGCGAAGAACACGGCGTTGCACGTGGACAAGATGCTGCACGCGTGCGGCGGGTCGGGCTACAAGCGCGACATGGAGCTCGAGCGCTACGTGCGTGACGCCAAGGCCGGGTGGGTCATGGGCCCGACGAACGAGGTGCTGCGGCAGTTCGTGGGCAAGGCCGTGCTGCTCGGCTTCGACGCGCTCGACTACTGGAACCAGACCTACAACCGGCGCGTGGTCGAGAACGAGGTCAAGAAGCTCGACTCGTCCGGGAAGCGCGAGTTGGCGCAGACGCTGATGGAGCAGGCCGAGAAGGACGAGGCGAAGGAGCCGGCGGCCCAGAAGTGACGATCTCGGCCACGCCCCCCTCGCTCATCGACGGGCTCCGGCCGACCGACCGGAGCTTCGAGAGCTGGTGGGTGCGACCTGGCTCGGCGACGGCGGTGGAGCTGCACGCGGGCGACCGCGTGACGGTGATCGATCCGGACGGCGGCCAGCCCGCGGAGGTGACCGTGCTCGCCGCCGACGGGCGTGACGGCGCCGGCGGGAACCGGCTCTGCGACGACCCCGGCGCGCTCGGCGTGAGCGCGGACGCGCCGGCGACGGTGCTGCGCGCGCTGGTGGCGAACGGGGCGGACGATCGCTTCCTCGGGCTGCTCCACGAGCGCGGGCTGCGCCCGCACGACGCGATGGCGCTGCGGCTGTTCGGGCCCGACGGTGCGCCGGGCGCCTCTCAGGCGTTCGCGTGCGAGCGGGATGCCCTCGTGGTGGTGGCCGCGCCCGGCGGCCGGGTGGTGGACGGCGACCCCCCAG
>DASUYU010000259.1:0-4493 GCA_036377235.1 Thermoleophilaceae bacterium | reverse complement strand
GGCTCGAGCGCGGCCCGGTGCTCGGAGCGCTCGAACTCCTCGTCCTCGCCGCCGATCGTCTCGAGCGGGTCGAGCTCGTCGTCGCCCTTGGGGCCGGTGGACAGCGAGACGGTCGAGTAGGCGGAGCCGACCTCCATCGCCTCGAGCACCTCCTCCGGCGTGGTCTTCAGCTCCTCGGCGACCTCGGCGATGCTGGGCGAGCGCCCGAGCCGGCCGGTGAGCCGCTCGATAGCGCCGGACATGGACGCGTTCAGCTCCTGGAGGGCACGCGGCACGCGGATCGCCCAGCCCTTGTCGCGGAAGTGGCGCTTGATCTCGCCGACGACGTTCGGGGTGGCGTAGGTGGCGAGCGAGACCTCGCGCTCGAGCTCGAAGCGGTCGATCGCCTTGATGAGGCCGATGGCGCCCACCTGCTCGATGTCCTCGAGCGCCTCGCCGCGGCCGGCGTAGCGGCGCGCCAGCGAGCGCACGAGCGGAAGGTGGCGCTCGATCAGCTCCTCGCGCGCGGTGGTGTCGCCGCCCTCGTGGTAGCGCCGCAGCAGCTCGCGGTCCTCTTCGCGCGCCTTCTCCGAGGCAGCCGGGGAGCGCCGCTGTGGCGCGTTCACGCCAGGCCCTTGAGCTTCTCTAGCCGAACGACGATCGCCCCGCCGCCGGCGTCCTCGACGCCGAAGGAATCCACCACCGTCTGGAGGATTCGCCTCAGCGTTAGCGTGCCGGGCGGCACGTCGCCGTCGCGGAGCGCGTCGGCCACCGCGGACTCCGACAGCGGGCCCACGCGCGTGCGGATGGTGCCCTCCCCCACCTCGAACGAGAGCTGCACGCTGCCGACCTGGCCGGCCTCGGCCAGCAGGCGCTCGACGGCGAGCTGGAGGTCGTCGATCTCCTCGAAGGCGAAGTCCACCCGCTCGGCGATGCCGCCGATGATCAGCCGCACCACGGCCTGGAAGTCCCCCGAGAGGGGCGCCTCGAGGTCGATGCGCTCGTGATGGTTGGTCAACGCGGTTCTCCGATGGTTCCCTCGCCCACGACGCGATCCTCTCGCATCAGGCAGGCCAACTGCCCAGGTGCGACTCCGTTCGCGAATCGGTCGAGCTCCAGCTGCAGGCTGTCGTCGTCCTGGACGTGCACACGGCACGCTAGCGGCTCTGCGTGATAGCGAAGCCGGACGGTCTGCACCTCGTCCGGCGGGCGATGAAGGGTGGCGTCCTCCAGGCGTACCCGGTTGGTGGCGAGCGCCTCCTTCGGGCCGACCGTCACCCGGTTCGTCTCGGCATCGCGCTCCAGGACGTACAGCGGCTCCGAGGACGAAACGTTCAGGCCGCGCCGCTGGCCGACGGTGAAGTTGTGCTGGCCGTCGTGGCGGCCGAGCACGTTGCCGCTTCGGTCGACGATGTCGCCGGGCTTCCGGAGCCGGGGGCCGCCGTGGCGCTGGAGGAAGGCGCGCCCGCCGAGGCCGGCCACGAAGCAGAGGTCCTGGCTCTCGCGCTTGTCGGCCACGGGGAGGCCCGCCTCGCGCGCGAGCGCGCGCACCGCGTCCTTGGTGAGGCCGCCGAGGGGGAAGCTCAGCCGGTCGAGGAGCGCGGGGTCGAGCTTGGCGAGCATGTAGCTCTGGTCCTTGCGCGGGTCGGCGGCGGCGCGGACGAGCGGGCCGTTCGCGTCGCGGGCGATGCGGGCGTAGTGGCCCGTGGCGAGCCTGGCGGCGCCGAGCGAGCCGGCGAGCTCCAGCATGGCGTCGAAGCGCACCTCGCCGTTGCAGCGGACGCACGGGTTCGGCGTGCGGCCGGCGGCGTAGCCGTCGAGGAACGTGTCCACGACCTCGGCGCGGAACCGCTCGCGCAGGTCGAGCGTGATGTGCGGGATGCCCATGCGGTGAGCGAGGTCCCGGGCGCCGCGCACCGCCTGGGGCGAGCAGCAGCTCCTGTCCCCGTCCGTGCCGGGGTCCGACCACAGCTCCAGCGTGACCGCCACGACCTCGTCCCCCGCGTCGAGAGCGAGCTGAGCCGCGGCGGCGGAGTCCACACCGCCGCTCATGGCGACGAGGGTCCTGCGGCCGTTCGGCTCCATCCGGGTTGCCCCGTCCTTGGCGGCGGCCCCCAGCGCGCGGTGGAGCGCGTCGGCGGCGAGCTCGGCGGCGTGGCGCTTGCCGGGCGACAGGCCACCCAGCTCGTCCGCCACGTTGTCCGCGTTCAGACGACAGGCATCGAGGAACGGCTGTCCCTCGATGCTCTCCACGATTGCGCTCGCCGCCGCGGTGAGGGCGCCGCATCCGTCGGCGTCGAAGCCCGCTTCGGTGATCCTGTCGTCCTCGACACGCACCGCAATGCGCACGAGATCGCCGCACGGTGCGCCGCCGGCGGCACCCGTGTGCGGGTGGTTCTTCAGCGCACCCAGTCCGGTGGGAGCGTCGAGATGTTCGGCGAAGGAACGCACCGATCGAACAATAGGCTGGCCCCAGCCTGCCGTTCGCTGGTCCCGGTAGTTGGGCCTGCTAGCTAGCAGGTGGGTGTCCTCCGAGGCGGACCACGGTCCTACCCCGAGGGGGACTCCCATACCGGTTTTATTCGGCTCAACATATGCGGCCAGCTCGCGTACAGGCTCGGGCCGATGTCGAGGCTAGCGCGGGTTGCCCGGATCGGCCAGCGGCGCCGGCGGCTGGGCCACCACCTTGACTCCGAGGTCCTTCAGCTGGCGCTCGTCCACCGGGGCGGGCGCGCCCGTCAGCGGGTCGGCTCCGCTGGCGGCCTTCGGGAACGCGATCACGTCGCGGATCGAGGTGGCGCCGGCCAGCAGCGCCGCGATCCGGTCGATCCCGAACGCGATCCCTCCGTGCGGGGGCGCGCCGTATCTGAGGGCCTGGAGCAGGAAGCCGAAGCGCTCCTCGGCCTCCTCGGGACCGATCCCGATCACGTCGAAGACCTTCTGCTGGATCGCCGGGTCGCTGATACGGATCGAGCCGCTGCCGAGCTCCCAGCCGTCGAACACCACGTCGTAGGCGCGGCTCCGCCAGGTGCCCGGGTCGGCGTCGAGGTCGCCGGAGGGGCTCGTGAAGGGGTGGTGTGCGGCATCCCACCGTTTCTCCTCCTCGTTCCATTCGAACGCGGGGAACTCGGTGACCCAGAAGATGTCGTGGCCCTCGGGCTCCTGGCCGACCTCCGGCCGAAGGGCGCCGAGCACGCGCGCGGCCACCGCGGGCTCGTCGGCCACGAGGAGAACGGCGTCACCCTCCGTGGCGGTCAATGCGTCGTTCGCCCGCGCCACCTCCTCGTCCGAGAGGAACTTCGCGATCGGCGAGCGCCACGCGCCGCCACCTTCCACCACCGCCCACGCGAGACCCTTCGCACCCAGCGCCTGGGCCTTCTCGGTGAGGGCGTCGAAGCGGCTCCTCGGGAACTCCCCCGTCGCCTTCAGCGCCCGGATCACGGGCGCGCCGCCGAACACCTTGAACTCGGACGCGCGGAAGATGTCGGTCACGTCCACGATCTCGACGCCGATGCGCCGGTCGGGCCGGTCCGAGCCGTACCGGAGCATCGCGTCGTCGTAGGTGATCCGGTCGAACGGGATCGGTACCTCGATGCCCGCCACCGCGAGCACCCGCTGGAAGAGGCGGTCCACGACCTCGTACACGTCCTCCTCCTCGACGAACGCCAGCTCCATGTCGAGCTGGGTGAACTCGGGCTGGCGGTCGGCGCGGAAGTCCTCGTCGCGGAAGCAGCGGGCGATCTGGAAGTAGCGCTCGTAGCCGCCGATCATGAGCAGCTGCTTGAACAGCTGCGGCGACTGCGGCAGCGCGTACCACGAGCCGGGGATCAGCCGGCTCGGCACCAGGAAGTCGCGCGCGCCCTCGGGCGTCGAGCGGGTCATGACCGGGGTCTCGATCTCGATATAGCCCTCGTCCGAGAGAAAGTCGCGGATCTCCTTGACCACCGCGTGGCGCAGGATCACGTTGTCGCGCATGCGCTCCTTGCGCAGGTCGAGGTAGCGGTAGCGAAGGCGGAGCTCCTCGCCGACCGGGTCGTCCTCGTCGATCTGGAAGGGCGGCGTCTCGGCGTCGGCGAGCTGGTCGAGCTCGGCGGCCACGACCTCCACCTCGCCCGTGGGCAGCTCCGGGTTGATGGCGCTCTCGTCGCGGCGCACGAGCTCGCCGCTCACGCTGATCACGTCCTCGCCGCGGAGCTTCCCGGCCGCCGCGTGCGCCTCCGGCGCCTCCTCCGGCCGGAAGACGAGCTGAAGCAGCCCGGTCCGGTCGCGCACGTCGATGAAGATCAACCCTCCGTGGTCGCGGCGTCGGTGCACCCAGCCGGCCACGCGGACCTGCCCCCCCACGTCGTCGCCGCGGAGCTGGCCGGCCCAGTGGGTTCTGTAGCGGTTGGGACGCGGAGGCTTCATGCGCCGACCATTCGCACAACCTCGTCCACGGACCCGGCGCGCTGCTGGGCGCCGGAGTCCATGTCCTTGACCTCGATCTCGTCTCCGAGAATCACCGTCCAGCGGGC
>DASUYU010000258.1:0-7419 GCA_036377235.1 Thermoleophilaceae bacterium | reverse complement strand
AGCCCGTCCCCCATCGCGAGCGCGAGGTACGAGCCCCTCGGCACGGTGATCCGCTCGGCCCGCCAGTCGCACAGGCGCGCGTAGAAGTCGCGCGCGCCCGCGAGGTCGCCCGTGTGCAGCTCGAGGTGCACGACTGGCCTTGTCATCGTGCCCCCATAGACCCGGCCGCGGCCGGAAACTCATCGGGGCTAAGGTCCGGAGGCATGGAAGCCGCCCTCCTCGACACCGCCCGAGCCGGCGATGAGGCCGCCTTCGCCCGGCTGATCGAGCCGTACCGCGGCCGGCTGCACGCCCACTGCTACCGGATGCTCGGCTCGGTGCACGACGCCGAGGACGCCCTCCAGGAGGTGTCGCTCCGCGCGTGGCGGGGCCTCGCCAGGTTCGAGGGCCGGAGCTCACTCAAGTCGTGGCTGTACACGATCGCGACGAACACGTGCCTCAACCAGATCGAGCGGCGTCCCAAGCGGGTGCTGCCGGTGGACTACACCGGCGCCGCCGATCCGCACGGCGGGCCGGGCGAGCCGGTCGTCGAGTCGGTCTGGATCGAGCCGTACCCCGACGAGCTGATCGGCGTGGAGGACGAGCTCGCGGGGCCGGAGGCGCGTTACGAGCAGCGCGAGAGCGTGGAGCTCGCGTTCGTGGCCGCGCTGCAGGTGCTGCCCCCGAACCAGCGCGCGGCGCTGATCACGCGCGAGGTGCTCGGCTTCTCGGCGCAGGAGACGGCCGACGCGCTCGAGACCTCGGTGGCCTCGGTGAACAGCGCGCTGCAGCGGGCGCGCAAGACGATCGAGGAGCGGACGCCCGAGGAGAGCCAGCAGGCGACGCTCCGAGAGCTGGGTGACGAGCGCGTGCGCGAGATCGTCGAGCGCTACCTCGAGGCGTGGGAGCGGAACGACGTGGAGACGGTCATGGACATCCTCGCCGAGGACGCCACCTTCACCATGCCGCCGCTCGCCTCCTGGTTCGGAGGCGAGGAGTCGATCCGGATCTTCCTCGCCGGCTGGCCGCTGTCGGGCACCTGGCGCTGGCGGCCGATCCGGACGACGGCGAACGGCCAGCCGGCGCTCGCGTTCTACATCTGGGACGACGGCGAGGAGGCGTACATGCCGTTCGCCCTCAACGTGCTCACCTTCCGCGGTGACCGGATCAGCGCGGTGGACGCCTTCGTCGTCCGCGCGACGGACATCCCCGATGGCGAGTCCTACGCGCGCTGGCCCGACGAGCAGATGGACCCGTTGCGCCTGTACGCGACATTCCAGGGCTTCGGGCTGCCGGAGCGGCTGACCGATGAGTCTGGGCCACGGCCCGGGTCTCAGTAGACATGTTTGCCAACACACCAGCATTCAGCGGATTCGCGGTCGATGACATCGACGCGGCAAGGACCTTCTACGGCGATACCCTCGGGCTCAGCGTCGAGGACGGGCCGATGGGCATCCTCACCCTGCAGCTGGCCGGCGACCGGCCGACGATGATCTACCCGAAGGCCGATTTCACGCCGGCCACCTACACGATCCTCAACTTCCCGGTGGAGGACGTGGACGCGGCTGTCGACGAGCTGACTGCCCGCGGCGTCCAGATGGAGCGCTACGAGGGCTTCGAGCAGGACGAGAAGGGCATCGCGCGCGGGCAGGGGCCCGACATCGCCTGGTTCAAGGACCCGGCCGGAAACGTCCTGTCGGTGCTGAAGCCCGAGTAACGGGGTAACAGCCCCGTGTGCGCTGGCGACGTGGAGGCGGCCGCAGCTCTGACGTGATCGATGCCCGCGGGGGCGGGATGAGCCCCCGCGGCGGCCTGTCCATGGGCCGCGGTGTGACCATCCCGGGCGGGCTCGGGCTCACCGGGGTGATCGTCTTCCTGCTGATCCAGGTGCTCTCGGGCGGCTCGTCCGGCGCGTACAGCGTCGACGACCCGTTCGGGGCATCGCCGCAGGCGCCCGCGCCCGGCGAGACGCAGGGGATTCCGGCCGCGCAGGATCCGGAGCGGGACCTGAAGGAGTTCAGCACCTACGTCTTCAGCAACACGCTCGACACCTGGACGCAGGTCTTCAGGGAGGAGGGGAAGCCGTTCGACCGCGCGAAGGTCGTGCTGTACCGCGACGGAGTCTCCACGGGCTGTGGCGACGCATCCTCCGCCGTCGGCCCGTTCTACTGCCCGCAGGACCAGCGCGTCTACCTCGATCTCAGCTTCTACCACGACATGGAGACGGAGCTCGGGGCGCCCGGCGACTTCGCGTGGGCGTACGTGATCGCCCACGAGGTCGGCCATCACGTGCAGCAGCAGCTCGGCACCAGCAGCGAGGTGAGCCACATGCAGCAACAGAACCCGGACGACGCGAACGCGCTGTCCGTGCGGCTCGAGCTGCAGGCGGACTGCTACGCCGGCGTGTGGGCGCACAGCGTCTTCGCCGCGGGCGACCTCGAGAAGGGCGACGTGCGCGAGGCGATCCGAGCGGCGGGCGCGGTGGGCGACGACCGGCTGCAGCGCCAGGCCACCGGCCACGTGAACCCGGACACGTTCACGCACGGGAGCTCGCAGCAGCGCGAGGATTGGTTCAACAGGGGCCGGGCGAGCGGGTCGCCCGACGACTGCGACACCTTCTCGCCGGATCAGGTCTAGGTCTCAGGGCCCTCAGCGGCGGCGAACCCGCTCGCAGCCGAACGTCTTGTCGCCCGGGTCCACGCGCGCGCGGTCCTTGCCGGGACCGCACCTGATCTTCTCGTTCACGTGGTTGCGCGCGTTGATGCGGTCCTTGCCGGAGCCGCCCGAGTAGCGGTTCGTCCCCGGCCCGCCTGACAGCGTGTCGTTGCCCGGACCTCCGGATAGCCGGTCCCTGCCGGGGCCGCCCGAGAGGCAGTCGTCGCCGGCCAGGCCGCTCAGCACGTCGTTGCCTCGGAGCCCCTTGAGCGCATCGCCCGCGACCGTGCCGGTCAGCCTGTCGCCGCGGCGCGTGCCGGCCTTCGGGTTCGCGCAGCGCTCGGGCAGGAGCTCGAACTGGTCGCAGGCGGTCCCGACTCCGTCCGAGTCGCCGTCGTGCTGGTCCGCGTTAGGGACGGTCGGGCAGTTGTCCGCGGTGTCGACCCGGCCGTCCCCGTCCGAGTCGGGCTTGAGCGGATCGGTGCCGTTCGAGATCTCCTGGCCGTCCGAGATGCCGTCGCCGTCGTCGTCGTTGTCGCACGCGTCGCCCAGGCCGTCGCCGTCCATGTCGGCCTGACCCGGGTTCGCCGCAAGGTCGCAGTTGTCCGGCGCGTCGGCCACGCCGTCGCCGTCGTCGTCCGTGTCGCACGGGTTGCCCTGCCCGTCCCCATCGGTGTCCGTCTGATCCGGGTCCGCGTTCAGGTCACAGTTGTCGGCCGTGTCGAGCACGCCGTCGTTGTCGTCGTCGAGATCGACCTCGTCCTTCTGGCCGTCGTTGTCGAAGTCCGAGTCCTCGACGTAGGTGATCGGCACCGAGCAGGTCGACTTCCGCGTGTTGTCCTCCGCGATCACGCCGATCTGGGTCGTGCTGCCGTCGGCCACCGCCGGGATCGTCACGCCGGCCGCGAACTGCGCCTTGGTCGCGTTGTTCACGTCGGGTGACGCGCCGGTGCAGTCGGCGTTCTTGTAGATGTCCACCACGCTGCCGTTGACGACGTCGCCGAACACCTTCGGCGTGTTGTTGTTGCTCCCGGACGGGGGCGTCGTGCCGCCGATGATGGGCTCGGGCGGGCGGCTGCCGAACCACACGACGTTGTCGGAGTTCGGCCCGGGGTTGGCGGCGACCAGGTCGGTTCGCGTGTCCGTCGCCGTATCGAAACTTCCGCTCGAGAGGCCGTTCACCTCGTCGCCGCTGTCCCGGAGGCGGTGGTTCGCGATGAAGGCGGCCCCGGTGTCGCCGAGGAAGATGTGTATGTCGTCGCCGGTGGTGCTCGGGACGGCGAGGTCCTCGTCGCCGTCGCCGTTGAGGTCGGCGATCGTTCCGCGGCCCGCGCCGGCCACCGCGAACGCGCTACCCGCCTGAGCGAAGCTCGAGCCGAGGCCGCCCTTGAAGATCTTCACGTCGTTCGAGCTCGAGTTGGCGACCGCCAGGTCGGGGTCCGAGTCGTTGTCGAAGTCTGCGACGCCCACCCACTGGTTGCCGCTCGAGCCCGGGTCGAAGCTGCCGTTCTCGGCGAAGCTCGCGCCGGCACCGCCGTTCAGGATCGTGATCTGGTCGTCGCCGAGGAGGGCCACAGCGAGATCTGGATCGGAGTCGCCGTTGAAGTCGCCCGTCCCGATGTCGATCGGGGCGCCGGGCACCGAGATGGTGGTCGGGCCCGTGAAGGTCCCGTTGTCGGCGCCGGTGAACAGCTCGACCTGGTTGCCCGCGAGGTCGGCCACGGCCAGGTCGTTGTGCGTGTCCCCGTTGAAGTCGGCGCTCGCGATGCCGAACGAGTTGGACGAGCCGGACAGGCCGATCGGGTTCAGCACGCTGGGCGTGAAGCTCGTGCCCGCCGCGCCGAAGAACACGAGGATCTGCCCGTTCGCGCTCAGGCTCACCGCCAGGTCCGGGTCGTTGTCGCTGTTGAACTTGCCGACGATGATGCGGTTGAGGCCATCGGTCGTGTCGATCCCTGTCGCGGCGTCGAACAGTCCGTTCCCCTGCCCTCTCATGAGGGCGATGTCGAACGTCTGGTTGTTCGGCGGGCCGTTGAGGGAGACGGAGGCGATGTCCAGCTTGCCGTCCTGGTCGAAGTCGCCCACCGCTGTTTGCGTGGGGCGCGTCAGGGCCGGGGCGTCGTACTTCACGAGCGGCGGGCCGAGGACGGCCGGGAACGGCGTCGCGGACGCCGCCGAGGGGAGCAGGAGCGCGCCTGCGACTACGGCCAGGACCGTCGTGATGCGAGTCACGCCGCCAGCATGACCGCAGGCCCGGACCCCAGGCTAGGGCGGCCGGCCGCCAACCCTCCGGCGGACGACCGGTCGGCCGGGCCGCGTGGGGCCCCCGCTCCACGCGCACCTGGCCTGTCCGGCCCTTCCTGCCGCAGCCAGGGGGAGAGGCTGCTTGGGAGAAGCTCAGCCAGCGGCAACACCCCCGCGCTGGAGCGCGCCGCCGCTCGCCAGAAGCAGGAGACCCAGCGCGAACAGCAGCCCGAGCCCCAGCCCGGTCAGCGGGAGCGTTCCGGCCGCATCCGCGGTGAAGTCCGCGGCCAGCCGGAGCCCGCCATCCGTCCCGCCGGCGCCGGCCGGATCGCCGATCCCGCCGTTCGGCAGCGTCCCGGTCACACGGACCGGGCCGCCCTGGCCTTCGGTTCCGCCGTCGAGCGGGGCAATCGCCTCGCCCTGCACGCCGGTACCGACGTCGCCGGTGCCGCCACCGGCCGGCAGCTCGTCGCCGTCGCTCAGCACCCTGATCGGAGCGCTTATCGAGGGCGACGCGATCTGAGCGGTCCCGGTCGAGCCGGTGGCCGTCTGATCGCCCGAGGTCGTGGACGAACCGGACCCGGGGCCGGAGCCGCCGTTGTCGCCGTCGCTCGCGACCCGGACCGGAGCCGACACGCTCGCGGTGCCGACCTGCGCGGAGCCGTTCGAATCGCTGACGGTCTGCTCACCGCCGGTTGACCCGCCCGAGGACGCGTTCTCGCCATCGCTCAGCACGCGCACGGGCGCGTTCACCTGGGTCGGACCCACCTGGGCCGACCCGTTCGAGTTGTCCGTCGTCTGCGGACCGCCCACGGTGGCCGACGGGCCAGGATTGTTCCCGTCGCTCAGCACCCGCACGGGTGCGTTCACCTCCGTGGGGCCCACCTGGGCCGCGCCGGTCGAGCCGGTGACGGTCTGTCCGCCGTCCGACTGCGCCGCCGCAGGGCCCGCTGTCAGCGCCAGGGCCGTCATCGCAGCCCACAGCGCAAGAGCACTGCGTCTCATCTGTTTCTCCTTGTCGTGTCGAGTGGAACTGCGGCCGGGACGGATCCCGGCTCTGGGCAACCCCAGAGGGGCTAGCCGGGCCGCTCGAGCACTACGAGGAACGCCGCCGGCCGGCAGACGACCGGCAGCTCGGCGAGCTGACGTCGCACGCACGGGCCCGCGAGCAGAAGAGAGGCCACCAGGAGCGCGAAGCCGCCGCCGGAGAAGAACCCGCCCGAGCCGCCGGCGGCGGCGGCACCTGGCGCGGCTGCCGCGGGCGCCAGGTCGGCGGCGGCCGGCGCGACTGCGGCGGATGGCGCGGCGGACGAGTCCGGAACGGGCGCGGATGCGCGGTGAGCAGGGGCGGTCGGCTCGCTGGAGGGGAGTCGCGTCGCGCCGTTCGGGCCGTGACTGCGAGCGGAGCGCCCGCTGTTCACGCGCTGGCCGGACGAGGTCGCGGCAATGTGTGAGATCCGGGGCCGAGCGTGCTCGTCGAGATGCTTCGCCGGGACCGCGAGCGCCGCGGTGGAGTCAACGGGCGTCGTGGCCGCATGGGCGATCGGAGCGATCGTGTCCGCGACCGGATGCGCCGGGCCGTCGTCCCCCGGGCGCGCGACCCCGCCGGACGCCGGCTGCAGGGCGGCGGCGGTGCGGTCGGTGGCTGCCCGAACGGGCGCGGCAACGTCCGCGACCGTCGTCTCGACCGCCGCAGCGGGTCCGGCCGCCGGAGCCGCAACGGGAACCGCCGCGTCGGCGGCGGAGGGCAGGATCGCGCAGGATGCGAGCATCGCCGGCAACGCGAGAAGCCGCGCGAGTTGCCGTCGGTGCGGCATCGGATGCCTGGCCCCCGCCTGCATCACCCCGGGTTATTCCCAGGGGTGACCGCGATGCACCGGCAGCACAGGAACCAGGCAGCCTTTCCGCAGCGATCCTGCAGGTTTGCTTCCGGTTAGGAGCTCGCGGCCTTCCAGAAGTAGTAGTCCGCGGTGTACGGGATCTCCTCGATCGCGCCCGCCGTCGAGGCGGTGCACGTCGCCGCCGCCGGCGCGAGGCCGCCCGTGGTGGCCACACGCTGGACGTAGGTGGTATGCGCCAGCCGGTCGCCGTCGTCGCCGGCGCTCGTCGACGCCGCGACGAGGCGAAGCCAGGGAATCGCCGTGCCGTCGACCATCACGGGCGGAGCGTCGCGCCGGCCGATCACCGCGCTGCCGTCAGTCGCCCGCCAGGTCGGGCCGGCGGAGTGGGTGGCGATCAGCTTGCCGTTGTCGCCGTACAGATTCGCCCGCGGCGCGACGAGCGTCCAGGCGTAGCCGCCGTTCGCGGCGTTGCACGAGTAGATCTGCACGCCCACGGCGTGACCGACGAGGAACACCTTGTTCCCGGCGGGAACCTTGATGTCCATCGGCACGTCCGGCGCGACCGGGCCCGCGAGGGCGGCCTGAGCGAGCGGGAGCGCCGCAGCCAGGGCAACGACCGAAGCAACGATATGCCTGCTGAATCTGTTCATGCGGCCGACCCTCCGGCGACGCGGTAAAGCCGCGGTAGGCGGTCGGCAAA
>DASUYU010000257.1:0-3527 GCA_036377235.1 Thermoleophilaceae bacterium | reverse complement strand
TCGCGCCGGTGAAGACGACGAACAACCTGCTCGTCGTCCGCTCCGACGCCTACGAGCTGGCCGACGACTGGACCGTGCAGCTCGCACCCGGCCGCGACACGATCCCGATCGTGGAGCTCTCCGACGAGTTCAAGCTGCTGGGCGACTTCGAGGACCGCTTCTCCGCCGGCCCGCCCTCGCTGATCGAGGCCGAGCGCCTCGAGGTGGAGGGCGACGTCCATTTCGGCCGCGACGTGAAGGTGCGCGGCACCGTGCACGTGGACGGCCCGGCCGAGATACCGGACGGAGCGGTCCTCGAGGGCTGACTAGGCGTCCAGGGCGTTTCGGATCGCGCCCAGGAGGGTCGGGGCGTCGAAGGGCTTCTGCACGAGGCGCACGCCGGCCATGCCGTGGCGTGAGATCACGTCGTCGGTGTAGCCGGACATGAAGACGGGCTCTATGCCGAGGCGCTCTGCCAGCTCCTTGCCGCTCATGCCCGGCATGACCACGTCGGTGAGCAGAAGGTCGATCTGGCCGGCGTGCTCGTCCCAGGTGTCGAGCGCGCGCGGGCCGTCGGGTGCCTCCAGCACGGTGTAGCCCTCGCGCGTGAGGATGCGGCAGGTCAGGCGGCGCACGGCCTCCTCGTCCTCGACCACCAGGATGGTCTCGCCGCCGCTCGCGGCCTCGGCGCCGTTGTCCGAGGCGGACAGAATGGGCGCCTCGGCGTCGGTGGCCGGCACCAGCACCTCGATCGTCGTGCCCGCGCCCGGGGCCGACCGGATCTCCACCGTGCCGCCGGTCTGTGTGACGATCCCGTAGACGGTCGCGAGGCCGAGGCCGGTGCCCTCGCCCTTCGGCTTGGTCGTGTAGAAGGGCTCGAAGGCGCGCTCCACCACGTCGGGCGCCATCCCGTCACCGGTGTCGCGGACCGTGATGCGCACCGCGTCGGCGCCGTCGAGCGCCCCGGCCGCGTTCCCCAGCTCGATTCGCAGCTCGCCGCCCGCGGGCATCGCGTCGCGCGCGTTCACCACGAGGTTCACGAGCACCTGCTCCATCTGCGTCGGGTCGGCCTCCACGCACCGGAGCGGGCGCTCAACGTCGGTCTGGAACGTGACGTCCTCCCCGACGGTCCTCGCCAGCAGCGAGGTGAGCCCGCCGAGCACGTCCGCGAGATCGAGCACGCGGCGCGGCACCACCTCGTTGCGGCTGAATACGAGCAGCTGGCTGGTGAGGCGCGAGGCGCGCTCGGCCGCCTTCTCGATCTCGAGGGCGTCAGAGCGGAGCGGCTCCTCCTCGTCCATCGCCTCGGTCAGGAAGCGCGCGTAGCCGCGGATCACCGACAGGAAGTTGTTGAAGTCGTGCGCGATGCCGCCGGCGAGCTGCCCGACGCTCTCGAGCCGCTGCGACTGGCGCAGCTGAGCCTCGAGCCGCTTGCGCTCCGTGACGTCACGGCTGTTCAGCACGATGCCCTGCACGTCGGGGTCGTCGAGCTGGCCGGTGGCGGTCGTCTCGACGTCCATCCAGGTGCCGTCCGCCGCCCGCATCCTCCACTCGACGGGCTTGCCGGGCGCGTTGTCGCGCGCGACGGCGGCGATGAAGTCGATGGCGAGTGCGCGGTCGTCGGGGTGGATCAGGAGCTCGAGCGGGGTGCCCTCGTAGCCCCTCTCGGGCAGGACGAGCGCGCGCTCCACGGACGGGCTTGCGAAGACGATCTGACCGCCGGAGTCGATCACCGTGATCATGTCCGACGAGCTGTTCACGAGCGAGCGGAAGCGGGCCTGGATGCGGGCGGCATCCGCCTCGCGCATCGCCTGGATGCTGCGCGCGTCCGACAGCGCGAGGCTCGCGTGGTCGGCGAAGGCGAGCAGCATGTCGCGCTCGATCGAGCTGTAGCGGCGGCTGGAGTCGTACGACGCCACCACCAGGCTCCCCACCGGGCGGCCCGACTCGTGCACCGGGGCCGCCATGCCGGCGCGGATGCCGAGGTCGGCGAACATCTTGGAGGCGCCCGGGTCACCCCGGTAGTCCTCGGAGACGATCAGGCGGCCCTCGGCCATGGCGCGCCAGGCGATGCCCTCGCCGCGGCCTGCCCTCGCCCCGCGGAGCTCGAGCGCGTTGCGGCCGCGCATGGCCACGACCTCGAGGACCTCGGGGTCGTCGGGCGGCACCAGCTGGAGCCCGGCCACCTCGTCGCCCAGCAGCTCGCGGGCGCCGAGGCAGATCGCGTCGAGCACGTCCTCGCGCACGGCGCCGTGGGTGATGGAGCGCTGGATGCGGGCCAGCCGCTCGAGCAGCTCCTGCCGCTCCTGGAGCGAATCGAGGAGCCGCTGGTTCAGCTCCGACTGCATCTCGGCCTCGCGGCGCTGGCCGCGCTCCTCGGCGGCGAGCCGGAAGAGCCGCAGAGACAGGCTCAGCACGTGCGCCATGCCGCGCGCGAGGTAGACCTCTTCGCGCGTGAAGTCGTCACCGTCGCGGGCGAGCACGAGCCGCGACGGCGTGTCCGGCTCCACCGTGATCGCGAGCGCCGGGCGGTCGTGCACGCCGGGCGCGATCAGCCGGGCGGTGTGGCCGTCCGCGACGTCCGTGAGCGCGGCCTCGAGCACGGGGTCCGGCCTGAAGCCGACGGAGGCAACGACATCGCCGGCCTTGAGCAGCGCCGCCAGGTCGGCGCCGAGGGCCTCCGCCGCTCGCTCCACGGCCACTCGGCTCGCGGTGCGCTCGTCCTCCGCGGACGAGACCATCGCGAGAAAGCCGGTCAGCTGCTGTACGGACCAGTTGCCCGACGCACCGGGCGCGGAGGGGGCGGGGACCTCGGATGAGGCTTGTTGTGAGTGCACGCCGATAGGGGCCTGGGGCCCCTCACGGGATCAGGGCCCGGTGCTGATCACATCGACGTTCGACGCGGGAACTTGAGCCTCCTCCAAGCGCTCGCGCCTCAGCTCGTCCTCCTCCGAGCGGGTGAGCATCCGGACGAACACCCAGACGAGGACGAGCACCAGCGTCATCGACTGCTCGACCATCATGATCACGCCGGCCACGTTCTGGTCCTCGACGGCTGTCAGGTTCCAGATCCTGGGCACGTCCTCGTAGAACGGATAGAAGGCGGTGGAGCTCCAGGCGAGCACGAGGCCGAGCGCGGCGAGGCTGCCCTTCGCGGTGGCGATGTAGGCGAGCGGCTGGAGCCCGGTGAGCGAGCGCCGCATGGGAATCGGCTGGACCAGCGGCCACCAGAGGGCGAGCCCGGCGGCGAAGAACGAGAAGTGCTCGAGCACGTGGACGAGCGAGTGCTCGAGCGCGGCGTCGTAGAGGGCGGGGATGTGCCAGAGGTACATCGTCCCCACCCAGATGACGATCGCCGTGACCGGGCTGGCGAGCGGGCCGAGGGCGCGCTCGATGCCCATGAGCCGGCGGGTGACGGGGCGGAGCATCACGCGCGAGAGCGAGAGCAGCAGGAGCAGCGGAGCGATGTCGCCGAGCAGCACGTGCTGGAGCATGTGCGCGGAGAAGAGGTACTCCTCACCGAGCGCGTCGATGGGGGAGACGAGCGC
>DASUYU010000256.1:0-7034 GCA_036377235.1 Thermoleophilaceae bacterium | reverse complement strand
GCGCTCGTGCACCACGTCGCGATCAGCGCCAACGTGCCGGTGAAGGAGTTCATCGACTGGCTGGCGTCGCTCGGCAGCGCGCTCGTCATCGAGTTCCCCACTCGTGAGGACCCGATGGTGAAGCAGCTGCTGGCGCCCAAGCGCGACGGGTTGCACCCCGACTACGAGCTGGACTACTTCGAGCGCACGCTGAAGGAGGCGTTCGAGGTCGAGCGCTCCGAGCGGCTCGAGTCCGGCACGCGGGTGCTCTACTTCGCGCGCCCGAAGCGCTGATGACCAAGGAAGGGACGAAGAGCGCCGCCTGGGCGTATCTGAACCTGGCCGTGCTCTGGACCTTCGCGGTCGCCCAGCCGCTGTTCGACCTCCTCAAGGACAACCCGGAGTTCTTCGCCGCGCGCGGCTCGTCGGGCTTCGACATCATCAGCTTCTCCGTCCTGCTCGTGGTGCTCCCGCCGGCGATCCTGCTGGCGATCGAGCTGCTGATCGGGCTGATCGGCCCCGAGGCGCGCCAGGTGGCGCACGCCGTGCTCCTGGGCGGGCTCGTGGTCCTGATCGCCGCGCAGGCGCTGAAGAAGTCGATCGACGCCTCCGACACGGTGCTGATCGTCCTGTCCGTCGCGATCGGAGCGGCGGCGGGGGTCCTGTGGGCGCGGGCCGAGCCGGTGCGCTCCTTCCTCAACATCCTGTCGCCGGTCCCGCTCGTGTTCCTGCTGCTGTTCCTGTTCAGCGGCCAGATCTCCGAGCTGGCGTTCCCGAGTGAGGCGAAGGCGCTGTCGGTGGGCGGCGTCTCGCGCGCGCCGATCGTGGTCGTGTTGCTCGACGAGCTGCCGTCGAACACGCTCGTGGACCAGAACGACAGGCTGGACACGAAGCGCTATCCGGGCTTCGCGGAGCTGGCGGCGGGTGCCACGTGGTTCCGGAACGCCTACACCGTCTACGACTCCACCGAGCGCGCGCAGCCGGCGATCATGGACGGCAACCTGCCGGCGAAGGACAAGCAGCCGATCTCGTCGGACCACCCGAACAGCATCTTCACGATCTTCGCGAAGTCGCACCGGCTGAACGTCGACGAGGAGGCCACGTCGGTCTGCCCGCGCGACCTGTGCAAGAGCTCGCTGGGCGACGAGGCGTACCCGAAGCGGATGTCGTCGATGGCGGAGGACCTGGGTCTCGTGTGGCTGCACGTGGTGTCGCCGCCCCAGATCGAGAACGACCTCACGAGCGTGTCGGAGAACTGGGGCAACTTCGGCGGCGGCGACCAGACCGAGGTGCAGGCGCCGAGCTCCGGCTCGGGCGTCAACACCCGCGCGAACCTCAACAGGGGGAGGGCGGCGCGCTTCCAGGCGTGGATGGAGCGGATCGTGCCGGGCCACCGGCCGGCGCTGAACTTCAAGCACACGCTCATGCCGCACGTGCCGTGGCAGTACCTGCCCTCCGGCCGGATGTACCGGCGCCAGCCGAACGACGCGGTCCCGGCGCTGTCGAACCAGGCCTTCGAGGACCAGGGGCAGCTCGACGTGCTGCTCCAGCGCCACTTCCTCCAGACGGGCTTCGCCGACTACGAGCTGCAGCAGCTCTGGAAGCGCCTGAAGTCCGAGGGGCTCTGGGACAAGTCGCTGATCGTCGTGGCCGCCGACCACGGCGTCGCGTTCCCGCGCGCACGGGAGCGGCGCCGCCTAAGCCGGCAGACCGCCCGCGAGATCGCGCCGATTCCGCTGTTCATCAAGGCTCCCGGCCAGAAGACCGCGAAGGTGGACCGCTCGTGGGTCGAGACGATCGACATTCTGCCGACGATCCTCGACATCCTGAACGTGGACCCGAAGGTCCACATGGACGGCAAGTCCGCCTACAGCTCCACCGTGAAGGCCCGGAAGACGCTCCGGTTCGAGATCCGGAACACCTTCCAGACCCTGAAGATCCCGGCCGCGCAGTTCGAGCGCGAGCGGGCGGAGATCATCGCCCGCAACCACCGCCTGTTCGGCTCGGGCGCCGACGGCCCGCACCGGATCTACGAGATCGGCCCGCACCCCGAGCTGATCGGGCAGCCGGCGTCAGCGGCCGGGCCGCCCCTCGACGTGGAGCTGGCCGACGCGAGCGACTACGACCACGTGGACCCGTCCACCGGCTTGGTCCCTACGCACATCGTCGCCAGCGTGAACGGCCCGGACAAGCACCCGCGCGACATCGCCGTCGCCGTGAACGGCACGATCCAGGCCGTCGGCAACACGTTCACGCTCGCGGTCGGGAACGCGGGCGAGCTGGTCTCCGTGATGGTGCCGGAGTCCGCCTTCCACAAGGGCAAGAACACCGTGGAGGTACTGCTTCAGCGCTAGAGGCGCGCTAGACAGACCTCGACGGCGTGCAGGAGGTCGTCGTTCTTCTTGCTCGTCTCCGGCGGCACGAACAGCAGGGCCGTGCCGATCTGCTCGGCGCCCTCCCCGCGGCCGCGGAACTGCTCCGCGATCGCCTCGTCGGCGGTGAGGTAGAACGTGATCTTCGGGCCGGCGTCGAGCACGAGCTCGTCGCCGTTCTCGCCGGTTTGGCGCGCGGGGATGTTGTTCGCCTCCAGGCAGTTGAGCGCCGAGCCGGGGAGGTTCGTCTTGTCGACGGGCGGTTGCTTGACGTCCGAGCCGCCGCAGCCAGAGGCCGCGAGCAGGGCAAGGGGCAGTGCGAGGACGAGGACGCGCTTCACGGGCGGCGCAGGCTAGCGAGCCAGCAACGGCTTGGTGCCGCGGAACAGCCTCGCGACGGGGAGGAACACCGGCTTCCGGTGGTTGTTCTCTTCGATCAGGCTCTTGTTGTGCCACGGCGGCATGGCGTACGCGTCCGGCGCGCCTCCCTGCCAGGTCTGGTGCACGCGGAAGTCGCGCAGCGCCCAGTGGATCGAGCCGTTCACGAACCGCTTCGACGAGTGGATCGCGAGGTGGTCGAGCACGAACTTGCGCTGGAACTCGTAGGTGCCCTTCTGCTCGACCGGCCCGGAACGGGTCGCCTCGGCGCCGAACTCGGTGATCACGAGCGGCAGGTCCGGGTTCGCCTCGTGCACCTCGTCGAGGAACCCGCTCAGGTCCGCGGTCGTGGAGGCGGGGAGGTCCGGGCGGTTGTCGATCACGGAGCGGTACCAGCCGAAGTAGTCGTTCACGCCGAGCACGTCGATGTACCGGTGTGCCGGCGTGGTCAGCGGCTCGCCGATCCGCGACTGGCGGTCGAACCCGACGAGGTGCGTGTCGTCCATCTCGCGGATCGCCTGCGAGGCGTCGCGCACGTAGCTCACAAAGCCCGGCGCGTAGGCGCCCAGCGAGCCCTCCTCCGCCGCCGGCTCGACGGCGAGCGACCACGTGAGGATCGACGGGTGGTTCACGTTGTTCCTGACCATCAGCGTGGCCGCCCGCCGGGCCAGCGACCGCACGCCCGCGCGCCCCCAGAGGCTGTTGGGGATCTGGTACACGGGCGCGTCGACCCAGTACATGATCCCGGCGCGGTCGAGCGCCTCGACGAAGGCGGGATGCATGGGGTACTGCGAGCGCGTGACCGTGGCGCCGAGGTTCTTAAGGCGGTTCAGCAGCAGGTCGCGTGTGCGCTGCGACAGCGCGCCGCCCTCCACGCGGTCGTCCTCCATCACGCTGGCGCCGCGCAGGTTGAGGCGCTTGCCGTTCAGGAGGATCACTCCGCCGGGCCGCACGTCGATCTTCTTCACTCCGAACGTGAGCCGGTAGGTGCTGCGCTCCTTGCCGTCCGCGACCGCGCCCACGGTCATGCCGTACAGCTCCGGGGCGCGAGGAGCCCACAGGCGCGGCTTCTTGATGGTCACGGTGGTCGAGAGCTCCCGCCTGCCGAGCGCGGGGACCGTCTCGGGGTCGTACCGGATCCGACGGCCGTCCACGCGTAGCACCAGCGACACGTCGCGGTCGCGCTTCGTGAAGTTGCGGAGCGTCGTGCGCACCTCGACCTTCGCGGCCCCGCCCACGCGCCGGAGCCGGGGGAGGACATGCACGTCGTCCACGTCGACCGTGTCGATCCTCCGCATGTAGACCTCGCGCAGGATGCCGCCGAAGTTCCACCAGCCGCCGGTGCCGTAGCCGTTGAAGGCCGCCGGGCGCCAGTGCGTGAGGTCCGAGTTGCTGCGCAGGGAGGAAACCTCGGCCACGAGCGTGTTGCGGCCCTCCCTCAGGTTCTTCAGCAGCACCTCGAACGGGAAGTAGCCGGTGTAGAAGGCGATCTGCTTCCCGTTCAGCCACAGCTTCGTGCGGTAGTTGTTGCCCTCGAAGCGGACCTTCCAGAACTCGCGCAGGCGCTCCTTGCGGCTCTTCGGCGGCGCCGGCAGCCTGAAGTCCTTGCGGTACCAGCCGATGCTGGGCCGGTTCTCGGTGGTGTCGGTGGCGTTCCAGTTGTGCGGGACGGTGATCTGCGTCCAGCCGGTGAGGTCGTCCGTGTCGTACCAGCGCTCCTGCTCGCCGACGAACGTGTCGTCCTGGCGGAACCACCACGTGCCGCCGAGCAGCTGGCGATTGGTCTGACCCTCTCGGATGAGCGGCTTGCCGCCCGGCAGCTCGGCCGGCGGCGTGACCGGCGGCGCGGGCGTCTGAGCGAGCGCGGAGGCCGGACACAGGGCCACCAAAGCCACTAGGATCGGGAGCGCTCGCCTGGCCAAGCGGCGGAGGGTAGCGGCGTTCGTGGACGCCGCTTTGCGGGTAATCGCAATTGCTACGGTCCGCCCGGTCACGCCCCGCCGTCTTCGCCATGAACCGCCGTTTCGCGCTCATCCAGGCCTTGGTATCGCTCGTCGCACTCGCGGCCGTCGTCTGGTGGGCGAGTAAGCAGGAGGCGCCGCACATCCCCACGGGCGGGGACGCGATCGCCTGGATCGTGGCCAGCGTCGGGCTGTATGTGCTCGCCACCGCGGTGCGCGCCGAGCGGTGGCACTGGATCCTCGCCCACACGGGCGTCGATGCCAAGCGGGTCGACTGCTACGCGCTCACGACCGTCGGATACATGGGCAACAACGTGCTCCCCGCGCGCGCGGGCGAGGCGTTCCGTGTCGTCCTGCTGTCGCAGCGCTGCACCGCGAGCAAGCGCACCGTGATCAGCTCGATCGTTGCCGAGCGTGTGCTCGACGTGATCGTGCTGCTCACGTTCTTCGTGGTCACGGTCTACGCCGTGCTCCCGACAGCGGACGTGCTGCCCACGAGCCACCCGCTGCTCGTGACCGCGGTCGGGCTTCTGCTCATCGCGGCCGGCGTGGTGGGCATCTGGGTGTTGCGCTCGCACCGGGTGTTCGAGCGCATCCGCGACTGGCTGCGCCCGCTCGCCGACTCGCCGCGCGCGCTCGTGTCGCGCTGGGGGCTCGTCCTCCTGGCGGGCACGGTCCTGCTGTGGACGATCGAGGCCTCGGTCTACTGGACGGTCGCCCGGGCGGTCGAGATCGACATCAGCATCGGAGGCGCGCTCTATCTGGTCGCGCTCACGAACTTCGTCGCGGCTTTGCCGGCGGCGCCGGGCTCGATCGGGACGTTCGACGCGGCCGTGGCCTGGGGCCTTCACAGGCTCGGCGCGACCGGCTCCCCCGCCGTGTCGTGCGTGCTCCTGATCCGCTTCGTCCTGTACGTGCCGATCACGCTTGTCGGCCTGGTGGTGCTGGTCACTCGCTACGGAGGCTGGTCACGGCTACGGTCCGCCACCCGGCTCGAAGCGTCGAGCGCGTAAAGCCGTTCTCGCTCGCGCTCGAGCGCCACGGCACCCAGATGGTCCTGATCATCGTGGGCTGCCTTGCCGTGTCCGCGCTCACGCTGCTGTTCCCGTCCACGCCGACGTACGACCCGTGGGCGTGGATCCTGTGGGGCCGCGAGATCGCTCACCTCGACCTGGTCACGGAGGGCGGGCCGTCCTGGAAGCCGCTGCCGATCTTCTTCACGGTGCCGTTCTCGTTCTTCGGGCAGGACCTGGCGCCGTACCTGTGGCTGTGGGTGGCGCGCGCGGGCGGCCTGTTCGGCTGCGTGATGGCCTACCGGATGGCGTTCCGGCTCGCGGGAGGCAGGTGGTTCGGCGTGGCCGCCGGCGTGTCCGCCTTCGCCGCGCTCCTGTCCTCCAACAAGTACGTGCGCGACGCCGCGCTCGGCAACTCGGAGCCGATGCTCGCCGCCGTGGTCCTGTGGGCCTTCGAGCGCCATCTCGACGGGCGCCGCGACCACGCTCTCTACCTCGGCGTCGCCGCGGCGCTGCTGCGGCCCGAGGCGTGGCCGTTCCTCGGCCTGTACGGCCTCTGGCTGTGGTTCTACGAGCCGCAGCTGCGGAAGCGGCTCGTCTTTTTCCTCTTCTTCGTACCGGCCTGCTGGATCCTGCCGGAGTGGTGGGGGGCGCACGACCCGCTCCGCGCGGGCTCGCGCGCCAACGCCCCGAACCCCGGGAGCGCGGCGTTCGCGGCGCACCCGGCGTGGGAGCTGTTCAAGCGCTTCGCCGAGAGCACTGTCGCGCCCGTCGAGCTCGGCACGCTGATCGCCGTCGGGGTCGCGGGCGTCGCCTGGGTGAAACGCAGGGAACAGGGCGCCGTGCTCGCGCTGGCGGCGCTCGGCTTCTCGTGGTTCGCGCTCGTGGCGGTCATGACAGAGGCGGGCTTCGCCGGCAACCAGCGCTACCTGATGGTCACAACGGCCGCGGTGTCCGTGCTCGGCGGCGTGGGCGCCGTTCGCGTGCTGCAGGGCGTGGCCGCGTTCGGCACGCGCCGGCTCGGCAGCCCGCGGGCGGGCACGCGCCTGGCCGTCGCGGCGCTCGTGGCCGGGATCGCGATCGCCTCGCCGACGATCGTGGCGAAGGCCGACAACACCGGCCGCGTGCAGGGCGGCATCGAGCACGAGGCGTTCCTGTGGCACGACCTCAAGGCGCTCATCGACGCGAATGGCGGCAAGGAGCGCCTGCTCGCCTGCGGCGGCGTCTTCAGCGGCCCGTTCCAGACGCAGATGGTGGCCTACGAGCTCGGCATCCACGGGATCAACGTGGGGTGGAAGTTCACGCCGCCGCCCGGCGTTGCGTTCCGGACC
>DASUYU010000255.1:0-7474 GCA_036377235.1 Thermoleophilaceae bacterium | reverse complement strand
ATCGCCGTGAACTACGCCGCGATCCTGCCGGACGAGGGGCCGGGCTGCTGGCCGCAGATGCCGGTCACGGACGGCGACGTGCCGTACGTGCGCGCGAAGGAGAAGGAGCTGAACGCGATGATCGCCGCGCAGGCGGCGGCGAACGGCGCGGAGCTGCTCGACTGGTACACGGCCAGCATCGGCCGCGACGCGTGCAAGCCGCCGGTGATCCGCTGGGTCGAGCCGGTCGTGCCCGTGAACGCCGCCGCTCCCGTTCACCCGAACCTGGGCGGGATGATCGGCGCGAGCGAGCTCCTGACCGCGGCCCTTAGGTAGGCCGGCTGCAGCGCACCTGGTAAACGGACGTGAAGCCCGTCTCGAAGCCGCGCCGGGCTCCCCGCAGGTAGAGCCGCCAGACGCGCGCCCGCTCGGCGCCGCCGAGCCGGATCGCGTCGTCGAGGTTGTCGTCGAGGCGGCGCGCCCAGTGGCGGAGCGTCTCCGCGTAGTCGTTGCGGAAGCCCTCCACGTGGTGGGTCTCGAGGCCGGCCCGCTCGAGCGCGACCTGGATGCGCGACAGGTGAAGCGGCGCGCCGTCCGGGAACACGTACCGCTGCGTGAACGCGCCCGCCTCGGGCTCGCCCACTCGCAGGCGAGCGATCCCGTGGTTCAGCACACGCCCGCCCGGCTTCACGAGCCGCGCGAGCTGCCGCGCGTACGCGTCGATCTGCTTCGACCCGACGTGCTCGACCATGCCGATGCTCGACACCGCGTCGAACGGCCCGTCGTCGGTCGCGCGATAGTCCTGCACGCGGATCTCCACCCGGTCCGAGAGGCCGCGCTCGGCCACGCGCTTGCGCGCGAGCTCGGCCTGGGGCTCTGACAGCGTGATGCCCACCACGCTGACCCCGTGCTTCCCGGCGGCGTGGATGGCGAAGCTCCCCCAGCCGCAGCCCACGTCGAGCACGCGCTGGCCCTCCCGGAGGTCGAGCTTCGCGCAGACGAGCTCGAGCTTCGTCTCCTGAGCCTCCTCGAGGGTCTTCGCCCCATGCGAGAAGATCGCGCAGCTGTAGGTCAACGACTCGCCCAGGAACAGGGCGAAGAACTCGTTGGAGACGTCGTAGTGGTGGCGCACCGCGCGCGCGTCCCGCTCGGGCGTGTGGCGACGGCCGCTGAGCCGGAGCTCGGCGCGCGGCACGTGCGGCGGGCGGCGCAGGCCGAAGGCGCGGGCGGCGGCGAGCGCGAGCCGCGCCTGCTCGCGGCGCTCCAGCGGGGGCGGCTGCCAGTCCGCGAGCACCTCGAGCACGCCGTCGAGGTCGTCCACGTCGAGCGCGCCGGACACGTACGCGCGGCTCAGCCCGAGCTGCCCCGGCGACAGCAGCGCGTGCGCCAGGGCGTCCGGCGAGCGGACCTCGAAGGTGGGGCCGCCGCCGTTCGTGGCGGGGAGCGTCGAGCCGTCCCAGAGCCGCACCGCGAACGGCCGCTCGGGCAGCGCGTGCTCGAGCTCTTGGAGGAGGGGCTGAGGGCGGGACAGCATCGCCCGGGAAGGTACCGGCTAGGGATCGAGACGGGAGTCGGCGAGAGCCTCGTCCAGATCGCGGTACGCCCAGATCCGCGTGACCACTCCGGCGCGGACCGCGCACACGCACACGACGGTGTCCTCGAGCTTCAGCCCGCTCTTCTTGCCACAGAGGCGGCGCTTGAGGATCGTGAACGTGCGATCGCCGAGATCCCGGATGTCCTGCGGCATGTACTCGATCGAGTCCCAGATCTCGCCGAGGTCGCGGAAGTACTCGCGGATCCCCGAGGCGCCGGCGTACAGCACCGGCTCGCCGGCGACGCCGATGAAGTGCATCTCGAGCCCGGGGTCGGAATGCTCGACGAGCCAGTCGATGTCACCCCGGTTCATGGCGAGGTACGCCGCCCTCGTGAGCTCGACGTTCTGTGTCGACACGGGCGTCACGCAGCAGATGGCACGGGCGACTCGCGGCGTGCGCGCAGGACGGTGCGGCTGCCGGCCCGTGGGCTAAGGGTGATGCTCCGGCGGCGCGCGCCCTCCTCGCCCGGCGCGGCGGGCACGAGCTCGTTCTGCGCCAGCACCGCGCGCAGGACGATCTTCATCTCGAGCATCGCGAAGCTGGCGCCGAGGCAGCGGCGGCGGCCGCCCCCGAAGGGGATCCAGGTGTAGGTGCCGGGCTGCTCGTCGAGGAAGCGCTCGGGGCGGAAGGCGTACGGCTCGGGGTAGACGTCCGGGTCGTGATGGAGCAGGTACGAGTCGGCGATCAGGCAGACGCCCGGCTCGTAGCGCCAGCCGCCCACCTCGATCGGCTCCATGACGAGCCGCGGCGCGGCGTTCGGAAGCACCGGCCGGCGGCGGAGCGTCTCGTAGACCGTCGCCGTCACGTACGCGTCGCCGTCACCGGAGTCGATCTCGCCGGTCAGGCGCTCCAGCACGTCCGGCGTGCGGGTGAGCCGCTCGAAGGCCCACGCGAGCTCTGACGCGGTGGTCTCGTGGCCGGCCACGAGCAGGGTCATCAGCTCGTCGCGCAGCTCCACCGGAGACATCGGCGACCCGTCCTCGTGGCGGGCTGAGAGCAGCATCGCGAGGATGTCGTCGCCGTCCTCGCCTCCGTTCGCGCGGCGGTCGTCGATCGTCTCGTAGATGAGCGCGTCGGCCTCGTCGCGCGCCTCCGCGAACTGGCGCCAGCGGCGGCCGCGCTGGAACATCGGCAGCATCGAGGACGGCCGGGCGCCGTACTCGAGGATCCCGGCGAGCCTGTCGCGGAGGGCGTCGAGCCGCGCGCCGGAGTGGAGCCCGAACACCGCGCGCAGGATCACCTCGAGCGTGAGCGCCTGGAGGCGCGGATGCAGCGCCACCGGCTCCTGCTTCGGCCAGCGCTCCACCTCTCGCTCGGCCACCTCCTCGACGAGTCCGGACAGCCGCTTCATCTTCTCGCCGTGGAACGCGGGCAGCATCAGCTTGCGCTGGCTGAGGTGGGGCCGCTCGTCGAGCAGGATCACCGAGTTCGCGCCCACCACCGGCTCGAGGATGCGCGCCCCCTGTCCGGGATGGAGCACCTCGGGCGGCGCGGTGAAGATCTCGCGCAGATGCTCCGGCTCCGAGTGGTGGACGAACGGCGGCGTCTGGAGCAGGCGCATGGTGAACCGCTTGCCGTAGCGCTCGCGGCACCGCTCGAGGAACGGCACCGTGCGGTTCCACCACGCGACCGTCTGAAGCGTGCGCGGCATCCGCGGCCCTGGCGGGAGTCGCATGTGCCGAATGTAACCGCAAGTTTGCGGCGTTCTGTGCGTTGCAGCACACATGAGCGCTATCCGAAGGGTTCTCACGGTTTCCGTGGCCACCGCCGCGCTGCTCGGCGCGGCCGCAGCTCCGTCCTCAGCGGTCGTCGGCGGGAACGAAGCGAGCCCCGGTGAGTACCCCTCGGTCGCCGAGGTCACCTTCGGCCCGTTCCTCTGCACCGGCACGCTCGTGACCCCCGACTGGGTGCTCACGGCCGGCCACTGCGGAAGCGTCACCGGCGCCGCGGTCGCTTCGCCGGCCGGCTGGCCGCCGCAGCTGATCAACGTCCGCATCGGCGGGGTCACGCAGAGCGACGGCGAAAAGCGCTCGGTCAGCCAGGTCGTCGTGCATCCCGACTATCTGCTCACGTCGGGCTACGACATCTCGCTCCTGAAGCTCACGCAGAGCTCGGCGATGGCCCCGACGCAGGTGGCCGGCGCGGGCGAGCGGAGCATCTGGACCGCCGGCACGCTCGAGACCATCGTCGGCTGGGGCGCCACCGAGGAGGGCGGCGACCTACCGGACAACCTGCAGGAGGCGCGCGTGCCGATCACCACCGACCAGTACTGCGCGGGCGCGTACAGCGACTTCGACGCGAAGACGATGGTCTGCGCCGGGTTCCCGCAGGGCGGCGTCGACACCTGCCAGGGCGATTCCGGCGGGCCGATGTTCGGCAAGACCTCGACCGGAGCCCTTCGGGTCGTCGGGACCACCAGCTTCGGCGAGGGCTGCGCGCGTCCTGGCCGCCCCGGTGTCTACGGCCGGGTGGCCGACGACACGCTGCGGCCGTGGATCGCGGCGACCACCGGGAGCGGGGTCAGCACGGCCACGAGCTCGAGTGTGAGCAAGCGGCAGAAGACCCGCCGTGCGAACCGGCGCGCTGCGGAGCGACGCTGGGCGCGCAGGCACCCCCGCGCCGCCAGCAGCAATGTACTCCCTCGCTAGAACACGAACGCGATCAGGAGGATGATCAGGATGATCAGCAGGATCGTTCCGATACCGATATACACGGGACTCCTTTCGTAGCGTCGGGTTCTCGCCAAGCCTGTTTCCCCATTTGAACGCGCCTTAAGCTCCCGAACCGTGCGTGAACGGGTTCGTGAGCTGGGTTACGCGGTCGGGCGCTTCGAGCCCGGCGCGCTGAACGCGATCGTGGACGTGCCGGGAGTGCTGGTGGGCCACCGCACGCTCCTGGAGGGAGACCGGCTCCGCACCGGCGTCACGGCGGTCCTGCCCCACGGCGGGAACCTCTACGAGGAGAAGGTGCTCGGCGGGTACCACGCGGTGAACGCGTATGGCAAGGCGGCCGGGCTCACACAGCTCGCCGAGCTGGGCACGATCGAGAGCCCGATCCTGCTCACGAACACGCTGGCCGTGGGCTCCGTCTGGGAGGGAGGCCTCCGGCACCTGCTCGAGCAGAACCCCGATGCCGCCCTCGACCGCGACACGGTCAACGTGATCGTCGGCGAGTGCTTCGACGGCTGGCTGTCCGACGCGCGTGCGCTCGCGGTGCGGCCGGAGCACGCGCTCGACGCGATCGCCGCGGCGACCGCCGAGGAAACCGGGGAGGGCGCCGTGGGCGCCGGCACGGGCACGACCTGCTTCGGCTTCAAGTCCGGCGTGGGCACCTCGTCGCGCGCGGCGGGCGGCCATACGCTCGGCTGCCTGGTCGCCTCGAACTACGGCTCGCGGCGCGACCTGCACCTGCTCGTGGGCGACGCCGCGGATGAGGCCGGGCCCGCCCCGGAGCCGCCGGCGCAGGGCGGCTCGATCATGATCCTGCTGGGCACCGACGCCCCGATGTCGGAGCGCCAGCTGCGGAGGCTGGCCTCACGCGGGACCTTCGGCCTCGGACGCGCCGGCAGCTTCGGCGCCAATGCGAGCGGCGAGTACGTGATCGCGTTCTCGACGGCTCACCGGGTCGCGCACCGGGTGGAGGAGCGGGACAGCGACGGCTTCACCTTCCTGCGCGACGACTCGGACGCGATGCGCGACCTGTTCGAGGCCGCGGGCGAGGTGGTGCTGGAGTCGGTCCTGAACTCGCTGTGCGTGGCCGACGGGATGGAGGGCCGAGACGGCAACCGCGCCGAGTCCTTTCCCCAAGAGCTCCTCGGCGCGGTGCCGTTCCTTCGGCGGGACTGACTAGGAGGCGGGGGGAGTCTCCGACTCGCCCTCGTTCTCCTCGTGGTTCTCCTTGGCCTTCTGCGAGACGCACTTCCCGAACGCGTTCTTCTTGTTCGCGTTCGTGCCGTACTTCTCGTTGAACGCCGTGCGCGTGGCGTCCGTGTCGCCGCGCTCGTCGTCGCACTCCTTGGCGGCGTTCTTGAACTCCGTCGCCTCCTGCTGGTCCTCGGCGTCGGCGGCCTTCTCCTTCGCCTTGGCCTTCTGGGAGACGCACTTGCCGAACGCGTTGTGGTCGTTCTCGTTCGTGCCGTACTTCTCGTTGAACGCCGTACGCTCCTCCGGGGTGGTGCCCCGCTCCTCGCGGCAATCCCGCGCCGCGTTGGAGTGTGCGTTCTGCTCCTCCTTCGCCTCGTCGCGAGCGCGCGCCTGCACGCACGCCTTGAAGCTCTGGTACTTGGTCAGGAACGCCTCGCGCGTGATGCCGCTGTGCCCGCGGAACATGTTGCATTCCGACTTGGCGGCGCGCTTGTCGGCCCTGTCGGGTGACGGCTTCGCGACTGAAATAGCCGGAAGAACCAGGATCAGTGCGAGCCCTGCCACTAGCGTGATCTTCTTCATGCGTGCTGAAACGCCGGTCGAAACCAAAGGTTTGAGGGTTACGCGCGAACCTCCGCGTGCCGATTGCGTTCCTATGTGCGATGCAAACGGGTACAACCCTTAGGCCGTGTCTGCCGGAACCATCACCAGCCGCGCTCCGGTCCGGGTCCTTCGCTCCAAGCGATTGCTCGCTCTCGCGCGCGACGAGCGCCTTGTCGACCAGATCCGGCGCGGCAACGAGCTCGCCTTCGAGGTGGCCTTCGAGCGCCACGGCACGGGCATCCTCGCCTTCTGCCGGCACATGCTCGGGTCGCGCGAGGAGGCCGAGGACGCCGTCCAGCACACCTTTGCCGCGGCCTACCGCGATCTCCAGCGGTCCGGGGAACGCAGCATCGCCCTCAAGGCATGGCTCTACACGATCGCGCGCAACCGCTGCGTGTCGGTGCTCCGGGCGCGCCGGGAGCAGGCGACCGACCTGCACGAGCTGCCCACCGCCGGCCTCAGCGAGCAGGTCGAGCAGCGCGCCGAGCTGCGCGAGCTGCTCGCCGACGTGCGCGAGCTGCCGGAGGACCAGCGCGCCGCGCTACTGCTCGCCGAGGCGGCCGGGCTCTCGCACGCCGAGGTGGCCGAGGTGCTCGGATGCGAGGTGGCGAGCGTGAAGGGGATCGTCTTCCGCGCCCGCAGCTCACTGATCGAGCGCCGCGCCGCGCGCGAGACCCCGTGCCACGAGATCCGCGAGCAGCTCGCGACGCTCCGCGGCGGCTCGCTGCGCCGGAACGAGCTTCGCCATCACCTGCGCCAGTGTCCCGGCTGCAGCGCGTACCGCGATCAGGTCCGGCGTCAGCGCCAGATGCTGGCCGTGGCGCTTCCGGTCGCGCCGAGCCTGGGGCTGAAGTCGAGTGTCATGGGAGCGGCCGGCCTCACCGGCGGCGCCGCGGCGGGCGCAGGCGCCGGGGGCGGGCTCGCGCTCGGATCGGCGGCGCTCGCGAAGGTCGCGGTCGTCGGCGTGCTCGCGGGCGGCAGCGTCGTTGCGGGCGAGATCGCCGTCGAGCAGGCCTTGCAGAGCGACGGACCGGTTCAGCAGGCGCCCGCGGCGGACCGGGCGCGGAGCACGACCCCGCCGCCGCTCGTCGCGCCGAGGCCCGAGTCCGTTCGCACGAGCGGCACCCACGGCGAGCAGGTCTCGACCGAGCGCAACCACGGGCAGCGTGGCGCCGAGCGCCGCACCGCGCGGTCGCACCGGCACGGCAACACGGGCTCGCAGGCCCGGACGAATGAGAACTCTGCGGGCGGCCGCAGGCTGGGGCAGGACAAGCGTGCGAGCCGCACGGCCTCGGAGCCGCGCGGGCAGGCGAAGCAGCCGAATCGCGTGAAGCCCGTGACGCAGTCGCGGCCGGCGCCGCAGGGCCAGGCGGCGCCGAAGGCGGCCGTCCCCGCTGAGCCGCCCACGGTCGAGGTGCCGGAGGCAGCGCCCGC
>DASUYU010000254.1:0-11558 GCA_036377235.1 Thermoleophilaceae bacterium | reverse complement strand
CCCGCGCTCGCCACCCGCGGCTTCCAGGCGGACGACTTCCGCGAGGTCGGGCGCGTGATCGGCGAGGCGCTCGGCGGCGAGTTCTCGGACGCGCGCAGAGCCGACCTCACCGAGCGCACGCGCGCGCTGGCCGACAGGCATCCGCTCTACCCGCAGCTGGCCGAGCCCGCGGTCGCGTAGCGCCCTGTTCGACCTCGAGGGCATCCGGCTGGCGCGAGACGGCCGGGAGGTGCTCCGGGACGTGTCGCTGTCGATCCCGTCGGGCTCGACGGCTCTGCTGGGCCCGTCCGGCTCCGGCAAGTCCACGCTGCTGCGGCTCTTGAACCGGCTGGCCGACCCGGATGCCGGGGTGGTGCGCTTCCACGGGACTGACGTGCGCGAGCTGGATCCGCTGGAGCTGCGGCGGCGCGTGGGGCTGGTGCCGCAGCTGCCCGCGCCGGTGCCGGGGAGCGTCGCCGACAACGTGCGCTTCGGGCCGCGGCTCGAGGGGCGGGAGGTGGATCCGGAACAGCCGGTGCGGCTGGCCGGGCTCGACCCCTCGTTCCTCGAGCGCGACGCGTCGCGGCTGTCGGTGGGCGAGCAGCAGCGGGTGATGCTGGCGCGCGCGCTCGCGCTCGAGCCGGAGGTGCTCCTGCTGGACGAGCCGACGGCATCGCTCGACGCGGATGCCACGGCCGCCGTCGAGCACGCGCTGCGCAATCTGCGCGACCTCTCCTACGTCCTCGTAACGCATAACGCCGAGCAGGCCGGCCGGCTGACCGAACGGACGATTCGACTCGAGCAGGGCAGGGTCCGCGGGTGATCGCGGCCAGCACCGTCAACATCACCCTGGGCGAGGTCGCCGCCTCCCTGGCGCTGATAGCGGTGGCCATCGCCGTCTCCTTCTGGCGACGGGCGGAGCTCGAGCAGGACATCGCGGTGGCCGTGGTGCGCTCGTTCATTCAGCTCACGGCCGTCGGCTACGTGATCCAGGCGATCTTCGACTCGGACAGCCTGTGGCTGGTGGCCGCCCTGCTCGCCGGGATGGTCGGCTTCGGCACATGGACAGCGCGCGGCCGCGCGAAGGCGGTGCCCGATGCGACCGGACCCATCGCGCTCGCGCTCGCGGTGGCGGCGGCCGTGACCCTCGGCATCGTTCTCGCGCTCGGCATCTTCAAGGCCGAGCCCCGCTACCTCGTGCCGGTCGGCGGCATGGTGATCGGCAACTCGATGACGGCGGTCGCCGTCGCGCTCAACCGGCTGGCCGACGAGATGCACGATGGCCGGCGCGAGATCGAGGCGATGCTGGCACTCGGTGCCACCTCGTTCCAGGCGGCACGCGCCGCGGTCGCGCGAAGCCTGCGCTCGGGGATGATCCCGCTGGTCGACTCGACGAAGACGACCGGGATCGTCTTCTTCCCGGGCACGATGGTCGGGATGCTGATCGCGGGTGCGGAGCCGGTGGACGCGGTCCGGCTCCAGCTCGTGCTCCTCTGGGTGCTGCTGGGCGCTGTGGCGCTGTCCGGCCTGATCGCGACCTCGCTCGGCTACCGCGGCTTCTTCACCGACGCGCATCAGCTCCGCGATCAGCCGCCGCCGTAGGCGTCAGTAGCCTCCTGCCCGATGGACGAGCTCGATGCCCTCTGGGCGTTCCTCGTCGCCGCGCTGATCGCGTTCGCCGCCACGCCGCCGGTCGCCCGGCTGGCGCGGCGGCTTGGAGTCATCCACCGGCCGCGCGACCGCGACCTCCACGACCGGCCCGTTCCCGGGTTGGGCGGTCTGGCGATCCTGGCCGCGGTGCTGGTGTCGGCGCTGCTGTTCCTCCCCGCGAACGGCGAGACGCGCGGGATCATCGGCGGGGCGCTCGCGATCACCTTCGTCGGCGCTGTCGACGACGTGCGCGAGGGCGGACTGCATCCGTTCGTCAAGCTGGCCGGTCAGTTCGCGGCGGCCGCGATACCCGTCGCCGCCGGGGTCTGGACCGATCACCTGACCCTGCCGTTCATCGACCCGATCGGGCTGAGCGACACCGTCGGCAAGGCGCTGACGCTCGTCGGCATCGTCGCGGTGATGAACGTCGTGAACTTCACGGACGGCGCCGACGGTCTGGCCGCCGGCGTCTGCACGATCGCCGCGGGCACCTTCGCGATCATCGCGCTGTCGCTGGATCGCGACGCCGCGGGCGTGCTTGCCGCGCTGACCGCGGGCGCGTCGGTGGGCTTCCTCTGGCACAACTTCCACCCGGCCTCGATCTTCATGGGCGACGCCGGCTCGAACCTGCTCGGGCTGCTGCTCGCGTGCGTGGCGATCCAGGGGGTGCTGAAGACCGCCGCGGTCGTGGCCCTGTTCTTCCCGCTCCTGATTCTCGCGGTGCCGGCGCTCGACGCGACCTTCGTGGTGGCGAAGCGGATCAAGTACGGGCGGCCCGTGTACTCGGCGGACCGATGGCACTTCCACCACCGCTTCGCGAACATCGGGTTCTCCCAGCGGCGGACGGTGCTCTACCTGTACGGGTGGACGCTCTCCCTGGCGGCGCTCGCGCTGGCGATGCGCTTCGTGCCGTACTCGGATGACGACGGAACGCTGAACCCGGGCTGGGCGCTCGTCATCGCCGGGTTCGGGCTGGTGGCGATCGCGGCCAGCATCTACCTGGTCGTCGTGCTCGAGATCCTGAAGTTCCGCCGCTCGCGCGAGCGCGAGATCCAGCGGCAGGTGGAGACGGGTGAGATGCCCGCGCTCAGCGCGGAGGAGATCCGGCGCGAGGTGGACCGCGAGGCGGAGACGGGTGAGTTCGAGGCGGTCCGGACCGACTGAGGTTCGCCCGGGCGAATCCCGGGCACGCGAATCGAATGGCCGACCCGCGAGAAGAGATCGAGCAGATCCTCAACTATCTCCTCCCGTTCGCCGAGCGGATGCTCTCGAGCGACGGCGAGTTCTACCCGTACGCCGCGACGATGGACGCGGGCGGCGAGGTCCAGGCGGTGTCGGCGGCAGCCGAGGAGCGGCCGGACGTCGGCGAGCTCCTGATCGCGCTCCACGCCGAGCTGCGCGAGCAGGCGTCCCAAGGCGCGATCCGCGCGTCCGGCATAGCCGCCGACGTGACGCTCACCGACCCGGACAGCGGCGATACGAGGGACGCGGTGCAGCTGGAGCTGGACCACGCCGAGACAGACGCGGTCGACGTATACGTGCCGTACACGACCGGCACCGACGGCATCGAGTTCGGCGAGCTGGTCGCCGCAGCCGGCCAGGCGCCGATCTTCAGCGACGAATAGCTGTCAGAACAGCGTGCCCTGATCCGGCGCGCGGGGCTCCGGCACGGTGACCGGATCCTCGAGCTCGTACGGACCCGTTCTCCTCAATCCCCGAGCCCAGCTGCCCCGCCGGCCCGGCCGCAGCAGCGCCTGAATCCGCTCCCGCTCCGCACGACCCACGTACGCCCCCCGCGCATACAGCGCCTCGTAGCGCGCCACCAGATCCGGCCGGTACGACTTCAGCCACTCGAAGAACACCTGCCTCACCTCGCCACGGAGGTGAAGCGGGATCCCGCCGATGTTCACGGCGCCCGCCTCGCCGCACAGCTCCAGGATCTCCTCGACCTGCCGAGGGTCGTCGTTGATGCCGGGCATCAGCGGGGCGATCAGCACGCCGGTCGGGATCCCGGCCCGGTTGAGCTCCGCGACCGCCTCGATCCGCTTGCGCGGATGCGGCGTGTGCGGCTCGCTGGCCCGCCACGCCTTCTCCTCGAGCGTGGGAATGGAGAGGTTCGCCGCGAACCCGGCGACCTCGTGGATCTGCTTGAAGAGCTCGACGTCCCGAAGGAGCAGCGGCGACTTCGTGAGCACCGACGACGGCGTCCGCGAGTCCCGCATGGCCTCCCAGATCCCCGGCATGAGCTTGTAGCGCCCCTCGACCCACTGATACGGATCCGTATTGGTCCCAAGCGCAACGTGCTCCCGCTTCCAGGACGGCCGCATCAACTCCGCCCTGGCCACCTCCGGCACGTTGACCTTGACGACGATCTCCTTCTCGAAATCACGGCCGGCGTCGAAGTCGAGATAGGTGTGAGTGGGGCGGGCGAAGCAGTTGTGGCTGATGACGCCGTTCGAGATGAAATCTCCGGTGCCAGTGGTGATGTCGTACAGCGGCATCTCGATCCCCAGCGGCTCGATGGCGACGACGCGCAGCTTGGCGTCGGACTTGATCATCGCCCCATCGATTGAGCGCTTCCGGCTGATCGCAGGATCCACCGTATGGAAGAACCGCATGTGCTCACAGATGCCACCGCGGACCCGTACGTACATCACGCCGCCCTTCCCGTACGGGCCTTCGCGAACTGCATCGAAGCCAAGCTCTCGCAGGTACTGCTGGGTTCGATCGATCAGTTCGCGGTCGGTGTTCGCGATGCGGAGCACCCGCCGCTCGCCGCAAGATCCCTCTGCATCGAACATGCCCGCCAGAAAGCCCTTACGCCAAGAAGAACTCGGCCAGCGGGGAAAGCGGATCGCCGCTCGGATGGCGGAGACGCTGTCGCGCCGCTGCGTGCGAATAGCGGATATTTCCTGGTTGTAGCCCGCCGCGGCCGCGAAGAGAAATTCCTGGGTCTCGACCTCGATGTTCCGCAGGTAGTCGCGGGTGCGGCGCAGTCCTTCGAGATCTACGAGCGCCAGACGGAAGAAGTGATGGGTCCACGTCCGTCCGTTAGGGCGCACGTACTCACCGCTTCGAACGCATCCGTCCCCGCGGATCATGCCGCAGAGATATCCAGCTCGGTACTCGGCGTCGTGCTCGGGGCCAGTGGCGAACCGGCCCAGACCCATGAGCTCGTCGTTCAGCGTCAAGTGGGGGCGGCGAGACCTCCCGTGTTGGCTGCCCGTCACGTGCTTCCACTTCGCCCGCGCCGTCCAGAAGCGGTGATCCCCGCTGCAGACGAGCTCCGTCCCGTCCTCCAGCACGACTCGATAGGCCGGCTTCACGGTGGACCAGTGGTCGAGCACCTCGGTGACGACATAGCGCCGGTACCTGTCGACCTGGACGGTGCCGTAGATGCTGTCTCCAGGCCGAACCTCGGCGATCGGCCTGGTCCTTCCGTCGCCCATGAGGACCTCGGTACCGCCCTCGCTGCAAAAGGAGCACGCATGGGCGCATCCGCGGTACGGATTGATCGTCCAGCGGAACGGCATGCGGCTGGCGTCCGGCACCTTGTTCAGTGCTGATTTGGCCCGAACCTCGTAGAAGCGGGTGTCGAGGGCTTGGGGTGCGTCGAAGGTGCGAACCGTCGCGGGCTCGCGGTAGCCCGGGAGCGTGCGGGCCTCCTCCTCGTCGACCTTCAGGTTGTCCCAGCGCACGAACACATGTTCGCACACTCACCAGACGGTTCTTGGGCTCAGCCGAAGCCCTCGCCGAAAGCCGTGAAGACCACCCGGCGGGGTCCCCCGTCATTGCGGTGTTCCGCCAGGTAGATCCCCTGCCACGTCCCCAGCGCCAGCGAGCCGTTTGCGACCGGGATCGTCAGTGACGGGCCCGTCAGCGACGCCTTGATGTGCGCCGGCATGTCGTCCGGTCCCTCGAGCGTGTGCGCGAAGTAGTCGGCGCCGTCGGGGACGGCGCGGTCGAACCACTCGGCGAAGTCGCGGCGCACGTCCGGTGAGGCGTTCTCGTTGATCGTCAGCGACGCCGACGTGTGCTGCATGAACACGACGGCGATGCCCTTGGACATCGACTCGAGCTCGGGCACCGCGTCAAGGATCTCGGAGGTCACGAGGTGGAATCCGCGCGGTCGCGCGTTCAGCTCGATCTGCTCCTGGATCCACACGCCCTGCATTCTGGCGGTAAAGGCGAAGCGGACATAGGGTGGCGCCAGGCTTGGAGGGACTCGCAATCGGCCAGAGGAGGAGCATGGATCCGCCCCTCCGCGAGCGGGTGCGCTGGCGGAAAGCGTCGGAGGAGGCAGTCGAGGCGCCGGCGACCCGGGCCATGATGGCCCGTACCGCAGCGCTGCTCGCCGGCGCCGGGGCGTTCATCTGCCTGCTCGGCAGCTTCCTGCCGGGCGAGGCCCAGTTCGACGACGACGTGCTGCTCGTGGCCGCCGCGGCGTCGGCGCTCCTCGCGGGCGGCCTCCTGGTCGCCTTCGACAGCATCCCGGCCGTCGCGTTTCACCCGATCGTCGGCGTCGGCACCGCGATCGCCACCGCCGCCGCCTACGGGTGGGGAACGGAGTCGGCGTACGGGCCGCTCCCGTACGTGTGGCTCACCGTCTTCGCCTTCTACTTCTTCACCCGCGGCGCGGCGCTCGTCCACCTCGCGCTCATGGCCGCCGCCTACGCCCTCGCCCTGGTGCTCGAGGACCCCGTGGAGAACCCGCTGGACGGCTGGGTGGCGACGGTGGCCACGCTGCTCGTCGCGGGCCTGTTCGTGTCGATGGTGCGCGACCACATCGCCTCGCTGGTGCGCCGGCTCAGCGACGCCGCCCACAGCGATCACCTCACCGGCCTCCTCAACAGGCGCGGCTTCCAGAACGTGTTCGACACCGAGCTCGAGCGGGCCCGCCGCGCGGACCAGGCGCTCAGCCTGATCGTCGGCGACCTCGACCGCTTCAAGAGCGTGAACGACGCCCACGGTCACGCGGCCGGCGACGAGGTGCTCACCCGCGTCGCCGCCGCCATCTCCGGCGCCAAGCGCGGCTTCGACAGCGCCGCGCGCGTGGGAGGGGAGGAGTTCGCGGTGCTGGCGCCCGACTGCGACGAGCACGGGGCCTTCATGCTCGCCGAGCGCATCCGCGCGGCCGTGCACGAGGCGCTCGTGGCGCGCGACCCCGGCACGCCGCTCACGATCAGCTTCGGGATCTCGACGTTCCCGCTCCACGGGCAGTCGGCCGACGCCCTGCTGCGCACAGCCGACCAGGCCCTCTACGCGGCCAAGAGCCTCGGCCGCAACCGCTCCGTCATATCGAGCGCCGAGGTGCCCGGCATCCTCGCCCACGCGCCGCGGCAGGAGGAGGCCGACTCGCACGTGGAGCTCGCCGCGCTGCTCAGCCTCGCCGAGGCGCTCGACGTGCGCGACTGGGGAAGTGCCTCCCACTGCCGCAGGGTCGGACGGTTCGCCGAGCTGACCGCCCGCGAGCTCGGGCTGTCACCCGAGGCGGTCGAGCGCGTGCGGCTCGCCGGGATCCTCCACGACGTGGGCCGCGTCGCCCTCCCCGAGGACCTGCTCTCGAAGCACGAGCCGCTCACCGACGACGAGTGGGTGCTCGTCCGCGCCCATCCGGTGGCAGGCGCGCGCATGGTCGAGACGACCGAGTACGACGACATCCGCTCCTGGATCCTCTTTCACCACGAGCGTCCCGACGGCACCGGCTACCCCGAGGGACGGGGCGAGTCGGAGGTGCCGCTCGAGTCGTCGATCATCGCCGTGGCGGACGCGTACGAGGCGATGACGAGCGATCGGCCGTACCGCCGCGCGCTCGCGCCCGAGGACGCCGGCGACGAGCTCCGCCGCGAGTCCGGCCACCAGTTCCGCGCGGACGTGGTGGACGCGCTCCTGAGGGCCGTCTAACCCACAAGGGTTACCTCTTTAAAGCAACACCTCTCCGGCCGATAACAACGGGGAAGATGGAGCCGGCAGCCATTCTCGCTCCGCTGTTGCCCTCCGCCTGCGCCGTCGTGCTGGCGGGCGTCGCCATGCGCCAGCGCAGACGGCTTCGCGCGCTCGACGAACGCATCGCCGACGCCAACCGCACCGACCCCCTCACCGGGCTGATCAACCGCCGCGCCTTCGAGGAGCTGCTGGAGCTGGAGCTCGAGCGCGCACTCCGGTGTGGCGACCGCCCGATGTCCGTGGTCGTCGGCGACATCGACAGCTTCCGCAATGTCAACGAGCACCACGGCCACGCGGCGGGCGACGCGGCGCTCCAGTCGGTCGCGCGGAACGCGCTCAAGTGGAAGCGGCGCATCGACGTGGCGGCCCGCATCGCGGGCGAGGAGTTCGCGCTGCTGCTCCCGGAGACGGACGAGCGCGGCGCCTTCATCGTCGCCGAGCGCCTGCGCCGAGCCACCCACCGCAGCTTCGCGGAGGCCACCGTGGGCGTGAAGTTCAGCTTCGGCGTGGCCACCGCGCCGGCTCATGGCAGCGACGTCGTGGGCCTGCTGCGCGCGGCCAACCAGGCCGTCGCCGCGGCGAAGGACCTGGGCGGCGATCGCACGGTCATCTACAGCGACGAGGTGGCCCGCGCGCTCGACGAGGGAACGCAGGCCGGCACGGAGCTTCAGCTGGCCACGGTCATCGCGCTCGCCGAGGCGCTCGACATCCGGGACACCGGCACGGGGGAGCACTCGCACACCGTCGCCCGCTACGCGGAGCTGATGGCCCGCGAGCTCGGGCTGGAAGAGGAGCGCGTGGAGCGCGTGCGGCTCGCCGGCGTGCTGCACGACATCGGGAAGATCGGCATCCCCGACCGCGTGCTCACAAAGCCCGGACCGCTCGACAAGAGCGAGTGGCAGGAGATGCACACGCACCCGGAGATCGGCGCGCGGCTGCTCTCGCGCCCCGAGTTCGCCGACCTTCGCGAGTGGATCCTCGCTCACCACGAGCGCCCCGACGGCCTCGGCTACCCGCGCGGCCTGCGCGCGGACCGGATCCCGCTGGAGGCACGCATCCTCGCCGTCGCAGACGCGTACGAGGCCATGACCGCGGACCGCTGCTACCGCGCCGCGCTCGGCGAGGCGGCAGCCCGCGCCGAGCTCGAGGGCGGGGCCGGCACGCAGTTCGACGCAGGCGTGGTCGCCGCGTTCGTGCGCGCACTCGACGCCAGCCGCAGGCAGCGCCTGCGCCGCGTGGCGTAGCGTCTCAGAGGATCGGCGCCACGCCGGTCATTCGCCGCCAGCGCAGCGCGTTCCGCAGAGCCGCGCGCGCCATCGGATGCGTGGACAGCCGGAACTCCGGCTTCAGCAGCGCCGACTGGTAGTAGACCGCCATCAGCGCGCGGCGGTGGAAGCGGAGGAACTTGAAGAACTGGCGGACGAAGGCGGGGTCGTCGCGACCCCAGATGCCCCACTCGGCGAACGCGAACGGCTTGCACCGCCACAGCGGATACCTGTACATCCGGTCCAGCGCCTGGCTCGCCTTGTACATCGAGTACCAGGTCGTCCCGACCCAGTCGACGTAGCGACAGCCCGGCCACCAGTGGCGCGGGTGGTTCTTCGGGATCTCGGGGTTCCCGAACGAGAGCGGCACCCACATCAGCGACACGGGAGCGCGCGGAAGCATCTCGAGGCTCGTCCGCACACGGAGCATGTGGAGCCGGCGCAGCTTGCGGTTGATCACGGCAAGCGGTCCGCCGCGCATGATCAGCGCGATGCGCCGCCACGCGCGGATGAACTGCCTCACCGAGTACGCCGGCCCGCGCGGGCGCCCCATGAGGTCGTACGCGGAATACGGGTTGTTGCCGTTGTTCATCTCCGAGAGCGGGCGGAGATAGGTCACGACGGCCGCCTCGAAGATGAGCTGGTTGAGAGCGATCAGGAACGCGTCGCCCTCGCCGCGCGCGAGGTCGCGGGGGCTGAGCCGCGTCTCCTCGGGCGAGATGGACAGCATCACCGCCGAGTCCTCCGCCTTCGCGTCCGCGAGCCGGAACGACAGCCAGTGGAGCGCCGAGTCGCTCCCGTTCCAGGAGATGAAGTAGTTGTAGAGCGCGGGGTGGAGGCCCGACTGACGTGCGAAGTCGCGGATGTCGCCGGCGCTGTAGCCACCCTGACCGCCCCACAGGATCTTGCCGTGAGGAGCCTTGTAGGCCGCCGCCGAGGCGCCCGCCGGCACCACCGCGAGCGTGGCCACCGCAAGGGCCAGAGCGATCACCAGGCGCATCGACGGCCGAGCCTAGCGCCGCCGAAGGACAGCGCCCATAGGACAACCGTCCGCGAGAGCCAAGTGTCACAAAGTAGTCACAAAGTCCTTCGAGGATGTACCCTTCGACGCCCGGGTAGAGAGCACTGAAGCGCCGCCCGCCCCATCGCTCTCCCTGGAACAACTCTTGACGACGCACGCTTTGAAACCATCCGGTGCCCCCATGCCGCTTCGCGCATTGCGGTTCCTCGACCTTGCGGTCCTTCTGCTCGCCCTCCCGATCTTCGTCGCGGCCGGTCTGCCCATGCTCGGATGGCTCGGGGCGGCCGTGGGCTGGGGCATCCAGCGCGTCGTTCAGATCGCCATCGAGAGGCGCGCGCGGGAGTCCGATGACCCGCGCACCGTCGCCGGTCTCCTGACCGCCAGCATGATCGCGCGGGGCTGGATCGTGGCCGGCTCTATCTTCATCGTCGGCCTGGCCGAGCGCGAGGCGGGCCTCGCCGCGGCGATCCTCTCGATCACCCTCTTCACCTTCTACTTCACGAGCCAGATGCTCACGCGGCCGTTCGAGGAGAAGAAGTCGTGAGCCGCGCAGCCAAGATCTGGACCGCCGTCCTCGTCTACCTCCTCGTCGCCGTCCTGCTCTACGCGATCTTCGGGAGCGACGGCAAGAACGAGGACTTCCAGCCGCAGAACGAGTTCAAGCTCGACCCGTGGATCTCGATTCACATCGCCGGTATCGACATGTCGATCAACAAGGCGGTGCTCTACCTGTTCGTCGCCTGCGCGGTCACCGCGGCCACGATGATCTGGATCGCGCGGCGCATGCAGGACAAGCCCAACCGCGTACAGACGATCGTCGAGGGCGCCTACGACCTGACCTACACGCAGATCTCGCGCGGCAACATGCCGAACGGGACCGCGGCCAGGTTCTTCCCGTTCGTCGCGACGCTGTTCTTCTTCATCTGGTTCTCGAACATGCTCGGCTACATCCCACTGCCGACGAACACGCACGAGACCATCGACATCTTCGGCATCGGCTTCCCGGCCTTCGCCCTGTACGCGGCCACCGCGAACCTGTCGGTCCCGCTGGTGCTCACCCTCACGGTCTTCATCCTCTACCAGTACGAGGGCATCCGCCGGCACGGCCTAGTCAAGTACCTCAAGGGCTGGCTGCCCGCCGGAGTCGGCGGCGCCGCCGCGATACCGATCTTCGTGATCGAGGTGATCTCGCAGTTCGTCCGGATCATCTCGCTCTCCGTCCGACTGTTCGCCAACATCCTCGCCGGCCACCTGCTGATCCTGTTCATGGGCGGCGGGCTCGCCGTGCTGCTCGGGCTGACGGCGCTCGGCTGGATCACGCTGCCGATCGCCGTCGCCTTCTTCATCTTCGAGGTCGGCCTGGTGGCGACCCTGCAGGCATTCATCTTCGCGACCCTCACATCCATCTACTTCGGCGAGGCAAGCGCCGGAGGGCACTAGGAAGGAGCACCATGGAGCTCGAACCCACACTCGTCATCGGAGCGGCCAAGACGACCGCCGATGGCCTCAAGTCCATAGCACTCGGAGTGGGCGCCGGCCTCGGCACGATCGGCCCGGGCATCGGCGTCGGCTACATCTTCGGAAAGGTGATCGAGTCGGTCACCCGCCAGCCGGAGATGCGCGAGGAGATCACGAGCATCCAGTGGCTCGGATTCGCGCTGACCGAGGCGATCGTCTTCTACGCGTTCATCTTCGGC
>DASUYU010000253.1:0-18804 GCA_036377235.1 Thermoleophilaceae bacterium | reverse complement strand
GTTGCCGAGCTCTACATCGAGCGCAAGGGCAACCGGTCGATCGTCGGAAACGTCTACAAGGGCAAGGTCGACAACGTCCTGCCCGGCCTCGAGGCCGCGTTCGTGGACATCGGCCTCGACAAGAACGGCTTCCTCCACGCGGATGACGTCGTCTTCCCGGGAGTCGAGGTGGCGCGCCGCGGGCGCAGCGGCCGCGGCGCCGGCAAGGGCAAGCGCATCACCGAGCTCCTGAAGCCGGGCCAGGAGATCCTGGTCCAGGCCATCAAGGATCCGCTGAAGACCAAGGGCCCGCGCCTGTCGATGCAGATCTCGATCGCGGGGCGCTACCTCGTGTACGTCCCGCAGGGCGAGGGAGTCGGCGTGTCGCGCAGGCTCGAGGACAAGGAGCGCGACCGGGTGCGGCGCGCGGCGCAGAAGATCGACATGGGTGAGGGCGGCGTGATCGTCCGCACCGCCGCGCAGGGCGCGAAGCGCGAGGACTTCGAGCGCGAGATCAAGTACCTGCACAAGCTGCACGACGTGCTCCAGCAGCGCGGGAAGGAGACGCAGGCGCCCGCGATGGTCTTCCAGGAGGCAGACCTCTCGGTGCGCGTGGCGCGCGACATCTTCTCGGGCGAGTTCGAGAAGGCGATCGTGGACGACGAGAAGCAGCACCACCGCCTCCAGTCGTTCTTCAACCGCACCGCGCCGGAACTGCTCGAGCGGCTCGAGTTCTACAAGGGCGACGAGCCGCTGTTCGAGAAGTACGGCGTGGAGGAGGCGTTCCAGTCGGTGCTCCGGCGCCGGGTGGACCTGCCGAGCGGCGGCTACCTGATGATCGACTACGCCGAGGCGATGACCGTCATCGACGTGAACTCCGGCTCGTTCACCGGCCGCGGCAAGGGCGCCAAGCTCGAGGACACGATCACGAGGACGAACCTCGAGTCCGCCGAGGAGGTGGTGCGCCAGCTCCGGCTGCGCGACATCGGCGGGATCATCGTCATCGACTTCATCGACATGGCCCGTGCGCGGAATCGCGACACGGTGCTGAAGACGCTCCGCAAGTCGCTCGACGAGGACCGCACCAAGACCTACGTGGTCGAGATCTCGCCGCTCGGCCTGGTGGAGATGACGCGCCAGAACGTGACCGACGGCGTGCGCGAGATCATGACCAAGCCGTGCCCCGTGTGCGAGGGCGAGGGCGTCGTGCTCTCCGAGGAGACGGTGGCCATCGAGGTGGACCGCTGGCTGCGCGACCTCGCGGCCGAGAAGCCGAGGGCGGCGGCCTTCCTGATCAGGCTGCACCCGAAGGTCGCCTCGATCCTCGTCGGCGGCCACGGCGTCGAGGGCCCGATCCACGAGATCGAGCAGGAGACCGGCAAGCACTTCCACTTCGAGGGCACCGAGGCGCTGCCGATCGACCACTTCGAGGTGGTGCTCGAGGGCACGCCCGACGAGATCGAGGAGCGCGCGCTCCCGTTCCGCGAGGGCGAGGAGGTGCTCGTGCACATCGAGGAGCCGCACATGTACAACGAGGACGACGCGGTGGCGAAGCTGGACGGCTACGTCATCTCGGTCTTCGGAGCGGCGACGCTGGTGGGCGAGAAGACGCTGGTGCGGATCGAGAAGGTGGGCCGGAGCGCCGCCGAGGCGACCCTGGTCAACCCGCCCGAGGGCGTGACCTCGTCACGCGACTCGGCGAGCGCGGCCGCGGGCTCAGGCTCGGGCGACGGCAGCCCGAACGGACGCCGCCGCCGCCGAGGCCGCCGCGGCGGCCGCGGCCGCCGGAAGCCGGCGGGAACCGGGAGCTCGTCCTCGTAGAGCAGCAGGCCCACGGCCGCGCTGAAGCGCGCCGTCACGCTGTTCTCCGGAGCAGCCCCGCCTCGTCGTAGGCCGCGTCGATCAGGGGGTCGTAGTGGCCCGCGGCCAGGTCCCCGATCGGGTCTCGGGTGTGGCGGGCCAGCTGGGTCGCCGGGAGCGAGAAGGCGGCTCGCATCGCCACCAGCTGGCGCCGGTCCTCGGTCGAGACGTCGAGCAGGCGGTCGGTGGCGTTCAGCTCGCGGATCTGCCTGATTCGGCCGGGGACCGTCAGGACCAGCAGGATCGACGCGGGCACCGCGAACATCAGGAAGCCGAGCAGGTTGGCCAGGTCGTGCACGCGCTCCTCGCCGTCGGCCCCCGCCTGCGCCACGTTGCCGCCGGTGCCCTCGCCGGCGTCGCGCAGGGCGTTCGCCACGTCGCCTCCCACCACAGGGATGCCGTCCGCCGCGTCGGCGGCTCGCGAGAAGCCGTCCTGCACCACCTGCCCGGAGTCATGGACGCCCGTGCCGAGCACGGCGAGCTTGTCGACGGCGTCGTGGACCTTGAGGCCCAGCCAGGCCAGGAGGATCAGGGTGAGGATGACGAGCGCGTCCTTGGCCACTGCTCGTCCGCGGTCGTCTGGTGTGTCGGGGTAGAGGCGCATGCGCCTCCATTACCCGCTACGGCGCTGTGGCGGTGACTATCCAGGTCGAGGCCATTCCCCAGATCGTGCCGTCCTCGCGCTGGAACTCCGAGAACGCGTCGCGGAGCGCGGCCTCGACCTTCGGCAGATACTCCGTCGCGCGGTCGCCGAGCAGGCGCAGGATCTCTCCCGCCGGCCCGATCGACATGACGATCTCGAGCGCTTGGTCGATGCTGTTGCCGCCCTTGATGGGGAGGTCGCAGCGTCGCAGGGAGATGCCCTCGAAGCCGGCGGCCATCAGCTGGGCTGTGACGGTGTCGGCGTTCGCCATCGAGAACGGCCCGGGGCCGCAGGTCGGGTCGTCGTACTCCTCCGGCCGCTGCACGATTCCCTCGACCACCTGCTGCGCCTTGTACAGCCACTCGTTGTCCTCGCGCCTGCGCCACACGACCGATGTCAGCTGGCCGCCCGGGACGAGCGACTTCCGGACGTTCCGAAGGGCTGCGACTGGGCTGACGAAGAACATCGTTCCCATGCGGGAGAAGGCGGCGTCGTAGGGCCCACCGAGGTCGTCGCCCTGCACGTCGGCCACGAAGAAGCGGGCGTTCGGCACGCCGGCCTCCTGCGCCTCGGCTGTCGAGGCGTCGATGAAGTTCTTCGCGGCGTCCACGCCGACTGCCTCGCCGCTCGGTCCGACGAGGGCCGCGATCTGCTGCGTGGTGTCGCCGAAGCCGCAACCGATGTCGAGAATGCGCTGGCCCTCCAGCGGCGGGTTCAGGCGTAGCGCCTCGTCACCGTGAGCGGCGAGCCCGGCGACGAGGATGTCTCGGTATTGCACGAAGCGGTCGAAAAGCGGTCCGTCCCATGCCGCTATTGCCTCGGCGTTGACGCCCTCACCCCAGCGGGTCTCCGTCGTGCTCACGAGTCACCTTCCTTGTAGCGGGCCACCGCGCAGGATAGGCGCTCCCGCACCGGTTTACCGGGCGTCATACCGATGCTGCCGCTCTGCAACCGGCAAGGCGCACGCTCGACCCATGAGAAAACTCACGTTTGTCCTCATCGTCATTGCAATCCCGTTCACCGCGCTCGCCGGCGTGGCCCGGGCGGCGGGCGGCGTCGACCTGACGACCTGCGCCGGCGACGGCGGGTCCGCCGTGGTTCCCGCCGGAACCCCCGTCTCGGTGGAGATCGCGTGGCTCGACACGCGCAGCTCGCTTGTCCGCAATTTCCTGCGGCTCCAGACCACGACCGCCTCGAGTGACGGGGTCCCCGTTGCCGGGGCCAGCGACCTGTGGGGTCCCGTCACCCCGTTGGGCGATGTCTGGTCCACCACGTGGTCCTACGACGCCGGCGTGCTCAACCAGCCGGGTGACTCGGTGACCGTGAGCCTGGACATCGAGCTCGACAAGAAGCTCCGCAGCGGCGACAAGAATTTCTACGGCCCGGGATCGGTCACCGAGGGCGCGATCACCTGCACGATCACGGCGGTGTGACGAGCGGCATGGTTCGCGCCCCCTGGGGGTAAGCACACGGGCACGATGATCCGCCGTGCCATCGTGCCCGTGGCCGTGCTCGCCGTCGCCGGGCTCGGACTCGCGCTCGTGCCTGTCGCCGCGGATGCGGCGAAGCGGAAGCGGCCCGTGCTGCGCGACGTGCTGTACGTCGGCAACAACTGGGACGGCACCGCCGACGTGGTCCAGCCGCGCAGGTTCCGCCGCCTCGCGCGCATCAACATCATCCCGGACATCCATGAGCGGATGGCGGAGATCGAATCGAACCCCGAGCGGCTCGCCTACTTCCTCGCCATCCGCCAGGCCGTGGGCGAGGGACACGACCAGTTCGTCGACGACATGTTCTCGTCGCACAACGGCAGGGTTCTCTACGTGTCCCGTCCGAGCCTCGCGGACGTGATCGCGATGAACCTGCGCACCCAGAAGATCATCTGGCGCACCAAGGTGGACGGCAACCGCGCCGACCACATGGCGATCTCACCCGACGGGAAGCACGTGCTGGTGTCGGCGTCCACGGCGAAGGTCGTGGACGTGATCGACACGAAGACCGGCCAGATCGTGGCGCGCATCCCGAGCGGCGACCAGCCGCACGAGAGCAACTTCTCGAAGGACGGGAAGCGCGTCTACCACGCGAGCATCGGCTCCGTGTACACGCCGCAGGACGACCCGATCTTCGACTCCACGAAGGGGGAGCGCGTCTTCGAGATCATCGACGCGACCAACTGGCAGGTCCTGAAGAAGATCGACATGGGCAAGAAGCTCGACGAGTTCGGCGAGCCGGACATGAGCGGCGCGGTGCGGCCGATGGCGCTGGCGCCCGACGAGCACTTCGTGTACTTCCAGGTGTCGTTCTTCCACGGCTTCGTGGAGTACGACCTGCAGCAGGACAGGGTCACGCGACTGGCACACCTGCCGCTGTCGGAAGAGGCGAAGTCGAAGCGGCGCGATGAGTACCTGCTCGACTCTGCGCACCACGGGCTCGCGATGAACCCGTCGGGCCGCAGGCTGTGCGTGGCCGGGACGATGTCGGACTACGCCGCCATCGTGGATCGCTCGTCGTTCGCCTACAGGATCGCCGCGCACGGGCACAAGCCGTACTGGGCGACCAACTCGAGGCGCGGGAGCTACTGCTTCGTGTCGTTCAGCGGAGACGACGCCGTGTCCGTGATCTCCTACCGCAAGCGCAGGGAGATCGCCCGCGTCCAGGTGGGCGACCACCCGCAGCGGATGCGGATGGGCAAGGTCCGCGCCGGCTGGCTCGGGACCAAGAAGCCCCGCGCCCGGCGCCGCTAGCGACCGGCGTCCTTTCGCTCAGCGGTCGCGATCGTCGCGCGGCCAGTCCGACGGCCGCATCGATCCGGCGGCGCGGAAGCGGGGCCTGCGATTCACGTCACGCCACTGCGCGCGCGAGTCCTGGCCGAACAGCGAGCCGAAGATCACGACGAACAGCAGCACGACCATGAGCACGGCCGCCACGGTCCCGGCATCGGCATGTGCTTCCATGTGAGAAATGTTACAAGATATTTGAGCATTCCACAAGGAACGCCGATCAATGGGCTGTGACGAGCACGAGAGCGCACGGGCCCGCCTATCGGAGCGTCGTGGACCTCGGCCTGCGCGACGTGGGCGTAGGGAACGACCCGCGGCGGGTGGTCAGGCAGGTCGGCAAGGCGGCGCTCGCGGGCTTCGCGCTGCTGTTCGTGTTCCTGATCGCGCTGTGCGCCTTCCTCGCCGTGACGGGCGTGGGCGGGTGGGTCGTGTTTCCCCTGCTGCTCGCCCTGATGGCGGCAACCATCCTGTGCGGCTACTGGTATGGGACAAGGTCCGCGCTCGCATATGTCCTCCCGCTGAACGTCCTGATGGCGCCGGCGATCTTCTACGTGACCGCCTCCTACGTGATCCTCCTGATGATCTTCGTCAGCGCCGTCGCCGCGGCGGGCCTGTGGGCGGGAGCGGCCCTGCGCCAGAGGGTGCCCGAAGAGCCCGAGCGCCGGACGGGACTCCGGTACGCGGTCAGCGGGCTGAGCCTGGTCCGGATCTCCGGCGGGCTGCTCGCGGCGCTGGTCGCGCTGATGGTCGTCGGTGCGCTGCTCGGGTTCGAGCCGCGCACCCTCGGCCTCGCCATCTCCGAGGTGACCGCGAGGGAGCTGCCGGCCGACGGCAGATCCAACCTGACCGGCAACGCCGCGTCGTTCGCCTACACGCCTTCAGCGGGCCTGCGGGAGTTCGTCAAGGACGAGCACTGGGACGCCGGCCCGAACGATGGCGCGCGCTGGGAGCTCCGAACGTCGGTGGGCGCGGGGGACAACGTGGTGTCCCTGGCGCACTACATCTTCACGGACCCGCGGCTCGACAGTCCGGCCGCGGTCGCGGACTTCGTGGCCGGCAAGGACGACGAGCACTCGCGAAATGCCGGGACCCGGGTGAGCCACACCACGCGCGTCGTCGACGGGCGCACCGGCTACGTCTGGACCCACGAAAGCGGCGGCGGCTACTGGCACCGCGTGACGTGGTTCCCCGCGCGCGTGCACAGCATCCGGCTCGAGTGTGTGGCGAACAGGCAGGTGGCGCGCTTCAAGCGCCTCTGCGCGGAGGCGACCGCCTCACTCCGCTTCCACCCGTAGGCGACGCTAGTGCGGAGGCGGCCGCCGCTGACGCCGGCGCGCGCGGTCACGTTCCTCGCTGAGGCCGACCTCGTAGAACACCAGGAGGAGGGCACCGCCCAGGCCGAATGTGATCCCGGCGATGGCGAGCACCTGGCCGACGAGCCCGCCGGCCACGGCCGCCGCGATACCGCCGAGCGTCAGGGCCGCCGCGGCGCCATAGGCGAGGATGCGCGCGCGTCTCGACACACGCCGAAGCTACCCGCCGAGAGGGCATACTCACCCGCGATGTCCAAGGAGAACGTCGAGATCGTCAGGTCGATGCTCGAGACCTGGGAGGCCGATGGCTTCGAGGCGGCCAGGGACGCCTTCGATCCCGACGTCGAGGTGGTGGACCTTCAGAGCGCGATGGGCATGAAGGACCGAGCCCGCGGTCCGGATGAGCTGCTCCGCCTGACCCAGCAGTGGACCGACATCTTCGACGATTGGGGGATGGAGGTGTGCGAGCTCGCGGACCTCGGTGACGAGTCGGTGCTGGCCGAGGTGCGCTTTCGCGGAGTCGGTCGCGACAGCGGAATACCGGTGGCCAACAGGCAGTTCGAGGTGTACCGGCTCGTCTCCGAGAGGATCGTCGAGATGCGCGTGGGCTTCCATGAGCGGGAAGAGGCCGTAGCGTGGGCGCGGGAGCGCGAGCGCGAACACGTCTCCGAGCGGGGAAGCTGACCGGCGTGTCGCAGGAGAACGTCGAGGTGGTACGCCGCGCCTACCGCCAGCGCGGGCGATCGAAGGCGACCGGATTGCCGGTAGAGATGGACTTCGCCCAGGTCTGGGCGTTCCGCGACGGAAAGCAGGTCCGGATGGAGATGTACGCCAGCGCGGGCGAAGCCCTCGAAGCCGCCGGTCTGCGCGAGTAACAGTCCGGCTTTGTGTGACATGGAGAGGCGCGCGCGGCGCCGTTAGCCTCGGTCGGCGTGAGCCGATCGGTCGTCTACTCGCTCTACGGGCTGCTCGTCCTGATCTGGTCGAGCACCTGGGTGGCGATCAAGATCGGGCTCGAGGACTGTCCGCCGCTGCTCGGCGCGGGCGTGCGGTTCACGCTCGCGGGGCTGGCGCTGCTGGCGCTCGCGAAGGTCCAGCGGCGCCCGCTGCGCACCGACTGGGCGCTTGCCGCCGTGCTGGCCCTCGCGCCGTTCGCGCTCACCTATGGCCTCGTCTACTGGGGCGAGCAGTACGTGCCGTCCGGCCTCGCCGCGGTGCTCTTCGGGATCCTGCCGCTCTACACCGCGCTGCTCGGCAGCGTGTTGCTGCACGACGAGCCGCTGCGGGCCGCGCTGCTCGTGGGCGTCCTCATCGGGATCGGCGGGCTCTCGCTCGCGTTCCTCGAGAGCGTGGAGCTCGGATCCGCCGACAGGGCCGCGCTCGGGGCCACCGCGCTCGCACTGGCGCCGCTCGGGGCGGCCGTGGGCGGGATCGCGCAGAAGCTGCGCGCCGGCGCGCTCGACGCCGTGGTCCTGAACGGGTGGGCGATGCTGGTGGGCGGCCTGCTCCTGCTGCCGCTGTCGGGCCTCACCGAGAACTGGGGCGACTTCGTCTGGAGCCCCGAGTCGGTGGGCTCGATCGCATACCTGGCCCTGTTCGGATCGGCGATCGCCTTCGTGACGCTCACGGTGCTGCTGCGCCAGATCAGCGCGATGGCCGTGGCATTCCTCGCGATGCTGCTGCCGTTCGGGGCGCTGATCTTCGGTTCGCTGCTCTATGACGAGAGCATCACGCCGCGGGCGGTGGGAGGGGCCGCGCTGGTGGCGGCGGGGCTGGGGCTGGCGCAGTGGTCGCGACGGTCGCGGGCGGAGCCGGCGCCGGCCGCGGCTTGAGTTTCGCGCGGTGCTTCAACCAGTGAACTACCTGCATTGAGGGGTGGCCCGGTCGGGGCCTCGGCTCGATCTGCTTGACATTCAATGCTATCCGTTTTACCGTGCGTCAAATGGATTGGCTCATAGTAAAATGAAAACACAGCGCGCCTACAGCATGGAGCTCCGCGCCGCCGCCGCCGAGGCCACGCGTGAGCGCATCCTTCAGGCGGCCGCGGACGCGTTCCTCGAGCAGTGGTACGACGACGTGACGATCGCGTCCGTCGCGAAGCGGGCCGGGGTGTCCGGCCAGACGGTGATCAACCACTTCGGCGGCAAGGAGCTGCTGGCCGCGGCGGCGTACGACCGGATCGCCGAGGGGGTCGTCTCGAAGCGCTATGCACCGGAGGCGGGCGACATCCCGGCCCTCGTTGAGGCGCTCGCCGACGACTACGAGACCACCGGGGACGCCGTCATCCGGACCCTCGCGCTCGAGGAGAAGGTCCCCTCGCTCCAGCCGCTTCTCGCGGTTGGCCGCGAGAGCCACCGCGAGTGGGTCGAGTCCATGTTCGGCGCCCCGGAGCTCACGCCCGAGCTCGTTGTCGCCACGGATGTCTACACCTGGAAGCTGCTCCGCCGCGACCAGGGGCTCAGCCGCGACGAGACGGTCGCGTCGATCCTGAAAATCGTCGAAGCTCTACTCGAACGGAGAACCGCATGACCACGCCCAGGAGCTATCTGTTCGCCATCGTCGACGGCGGCGGCACCGTCCCGACCGACACGTCGGTCATCCGGGCGATGGTCGAGCGTGGTCACGACGTCCGCGTCCTCGCGGACCGTGTGCTCGCCCCCGACGTCGAGGCCACCGGCGCCGAGCACGTGCCGTGGAACCGCGCCCCGCAGCGGCCGAACCTCGATCCGCTCAGCATGATCGTCAACGACTACGACACGAAGACGCCGTTCGAGGCCTTCGCTCGCATCCGCGACGACGTGATCGTCGGGCCGGCCGACCGGTTCGCCGCGGACGTCCGCGACGAGCTGCGCCGGCGCCCGGCCGACGTGGTAGTGGGCAACTTCTTCGTGTTCGGCGCGCAGATCGCGGCCGAGGCCGAGGGCGTGCCATTCGCCTTCCTGGTCGCGAACCTGCTCTCGTTCAAGGGCTCCGGGACGCCGCCGCTGGGCCCCGGCCTGAAGCTGGCTCGCGGCCCGCTCGGCCGCGCGCGCGACGCCGGCCTCAACCGCCTGATGACGCGCCTGTTCGACAAGAGCCTGGACCGGCTGAACGAGGTGCGCCGCGCGAACGGGGCTGCACCGGTGGCCTCGGTGCTCGAGAGCTTCGAGCGCGCCGACCGGCTGCTCCTCATGACGAGCCGCTCGTTCGAGTACGAGACCTACTCGCCGCCGCCGAACGTGCGCGTGGTGGGCCCGCGGCTGGATGACCCCGCCTGGGCGGGCGAGTGGACCGCGCCCGCGGGCGACGACCCGCTGGTCCTCGTCGGGATGAGCTCGACGTTCATGGACCACGCCGACGCGCTCCAGCGCGCCACGACGGCGCTCGGCGACCTGCCGGTGCGCGGCCTCGTGACCACCGGTCCGGCGGTCCCGGTCGACGCGATCGACGCGCCGGCGAACGTGACCGTCGTCGAGCGGGCGCCGCACAGCGAGGTGCTCCGCCACGCATCGGCCGTCGTGACGCACGCGGGACACGGCACCGTGATCAAGTCGCTCGCAGCCGGCGTGCCGGTGGTGGCGATGCCGCTCGGGCGCGACCAGCTCGACAACGCCGCGCGCGTGGCGCACCACGGCGCCGGGCTGCGGCTGAAGCCGAAGGCGTCCAGCCAGGCGATCGCGCGCGCCGTGCGGCGGGTGCTCGACGAGCCGTCCTACCGGGCGAACGCCGAGCGGCTGGCGGCGGCCATCGCGGCGGAGACCGCCGAAGACCGCGCGGCGGAGGAGCTGGAGGACCTGGCAGAGCGGTCGCGCGCCGGGTCCGATCGCGATGGCGCTGAGGGGTCTGACCCCGTGCCGGCCCGCGGCTAGCGCCGAGGCCCGGTGGGGTCTGACCCCCCTTGCATCGCTACACTCGTCCGCTGCCGTGAGCTACGCGATCGTGAAAGTGGGCGGGAAGCAATACCGCGTCGAGGAGGGCGATTCGATCCTCGTCGACCGGATGAGCGCTGACGAGGGCGACAAGGTCGACCTCGAGCCGCTCCTGTTCGCCGACGGCGACAAGTCCGTGCTCGACGGCAAGGGCGTGAAGATCCAGGCCGTCGTGACGGGTCACGAGAAGGGCAAGAAGATCCACGGCCTGAAGTTCAAGCCGAAGCGCGGCTACAAGGTCCGCTACGGCGCGCGCGCACATCTGACGCGCCTCGAGATCAGCTCGATCAAGGCGGGAGCGCGCAAGGCGGCGGCGAAGAAGGAGGAAGCGGATGGCTCATAAGAAGGGACTCGGATCGAGCCGTAACGGCCGCGACTCCAACGCGAAGCGCCTCGGCGTGAAGGTGTTCGCCGGCCAGGCGGTAACCGGCGGCGAGATCATCGTTCGCCAGCGCGGCACCCGCTTCAAGCCCGGCGACGGCGTGGGCATCGGCAGGGACGACACGATCTTCGCCACCCGGCCCGGCACGGTGCAGTTCGCCGCCGGACGCCGCGGGCGCGTGATCTCGGTCGAGCCGGCCGAGGCAGAGTAGCCTCCCGCTTCTGACCTACTCGATCGTCGCAAGAGACCCGTCGAGCGGGGAGCTCGGCGTGGCGGTCCAGTCGCACTTCTTCAGCGTCGGCTCGATCGTGAGCTGGGCGGAGCCCGGCGTGGGCGCGGTGGCCACGCAGTCGATCGCCGAGGCGTCCTTCGGGCCTCGCGGGCTCGAGCACATGCGCGAGGGGAAGAGCGCCCCGGCGGCCCTCCAGCAGCTGATCTCCGACGACCCGGGCGAGGCCGTCCGGCAGGTCGCCCTGGTGGACCGCGGCGGCCGGGTGGCGGTGCACACCGGCCTCCGCTGCATCCCGCACGCCGGCCACGCGCTGGGCGAGCAGGTGAGCGCGCAGGCCAACATGATGGAGCGCGAGACCGTGCCGCGGGCGATGATCCGCGCGTACACGGAGGCGAGGGGCGAGCCGCTCGCCGAGCGCATGCTCGCGGCCCTCGACGCCGCCGAGGGCGAGGGCGGCGACATCCGCGGGCGCCAGTCCGCCGCCATGGTGGTCGTGGCCGCCCGTGCGAGCGGGACGCTGAGCGAGGACCGGCCTGTCGACCTCCGTGTTGACGACCATCCCGACCCGGTCCGCGAGCTGCGCCGGCTGCTCGGCCTTCGGCGCGCCTACACGCGCGCCAGTGCCGGCGACGACCTCGCCGGCGCCGGCGACCTCCAGAGCGCGCTGGTCGAGTACGAGGCCGCGCACCACTCACAGCCCGGCAATCTCGAGCTCGCCTTCTGGTACGGCCTGGCGCTGGCGGGCAACGGCCGCGAGGAGGAGGCGGTGCGCGTCATGCGGGCGCCGTTCCAGGCCCACCCCGGCTGGGTCGAGCTGCTGAAGCGGCTGCCCGAGGCCGGGATCATCCCGGACGACCCCGAGCTGATCGGCCGGCTGACCGGCACGCGGGCGACCTGGGAGCCCGAGCAGCACCTGTAGGACATGTTCCACGACAGGGCGCGCATCAACGTGCAGGCGGGCGCCGGCGGGAACGGCGTCGTTTCCTTCCGGCGCGAGGCGCACGTGCCGAAGGGCGGTCCCGACGGCGGCGACGGCGGCCGCGGTGGCGACATCGCGATCGTGGTGGACCCGTCGCTGCGCGACCTGTCCGGCTTCCGGCGCGGCGCCCACTTCAGGTCGAAGCGCGGCGGTCACGGCGAGGGCGCGAACCGCCACGGCGCCACGCCGGACACGCTCGAGATCCGGGTGCCGCCCGGCACGATCGTCGAGGACGTCGAGGCCGGCGACCGCTGGGAGCTGCTGAACCCGGGCGATCGTGCGGTGGTGGCGCGCGGCGGCAGCGGCGGCCGCGGCAACAGGCAGTTCGCCACGGCCACCCGCCAGACGCCGCGCTTCGCGGAGCGCGGCCTGCCCGGCGAGGAGCGCGCGCTCGAGCTGCGGCTGCGCCTGAAGGCCGACGCAGGCCTCGTGGGCCTGCCGAATGCGGGGAAGTCGTCGCTCCTCACCCGGCTCACGCACGCGCAGCCGAAGGTCGCGGACTATCCCTTCACCACGATCGAGCCCGTGCTCGGCACGCTCGAGCGGGACGACCGCCAGCTCGTGATCGCCGACATCCCCGGCCTGATCGAGGGCGCGAGCGCGGGCGCGGGGCTGGGTCACGAGTTCCTCGCGCACATCGAGCGCTGCCGTGTGCTCGTCCACGTGCTCGACCTGAAGCCGCTCGACGGCTCGGACCCCGAGCAGAACTACGAGACGGTCGAGGCGGAGCTGCGCGAGCACGGGCACGGCCTCGCCGCGCTGCCTCGGCTGATGGCGCTGTCGAAGGCGGACCTCGTGCCGGCGGAGGAGGCGCAGGCGGCGGTGGAGCGGTGGCGCGACCGGCTCGGGACCCACGTCGTCGCAACCTCGGCCGCCACCGGCGAGGGCCTCAGGGAGCTTGCCGACGCCATCTTCCTCCAGGTGCCGCCCGACGAGCGCGCCGGCGATCGCGCCGCCGAGACGCCCGCGGCTCACCGCGTGTACCGGCCCGGCCGCGGCGAGTCCTACAGCGTCAGGCGCACCGGCCCGGGCGCATTCCGGGTGGAGGGCGAGCGGATCGAGCGGCTGATCGCCCGCCATGACGTGGACAACGACGAGGCGCTCCGCTACGTCGAGGAGCGCCTGCGCGCGCTGGGAGTGATCCGGGCGCTCGAGTCCGCCGGCTTCGAGCCCGGCGACGACGTGGAGATCGCCGGCATCGTCTTCGAGCTCGATCCCGGCTGATACAAGTCATCCATGGCCCGTCTCGCCGCATCGGTCTGCCTCATTGCGCTGCTGCTCGCCGGCTGCGGTGGCGGCGGCGACGACCAGCAGCAGGCCGAGCAGACAGTGCGCGACTTCGTCAAGGCCGTGAACACGCGTGACGGGGACACGTACTGCGACAAGCTGATCACCAAGGACTTCCTCGAGAAGAGCACGTTCGCCACCGGCGACAAGGCGAGCGAGAGCTGCAAGCGCGAGATCAAGGCGATCACGGGTCTTCACATCAAGCTGGTGCGGATCGTGAGCACGAAGGTCGACGGCGACAGCGCCACGGTCACCGCTGTCCTGGGCCGCTCCGGTCAGGAGCTGAAGCAGGAGCTGAAGCTGCACAAGGAGGACGGCGACTGGAAGCTGGCGGGGGCGGGCTGAGTGGCGACCGTGGTCGTCAAGCTCGGCTCGAGCATCGTCGCCGACGACGCCGGCGATCTGCGCGTGGACGTGCTCGGCGGGCTGCTCGACGAGGTGGCGGCCCGCCACAAGGCCGGCGACCGCGTGGTGATCGTGACCTCGGGGGCGATCGCGGCCGGCATGCGGCTGATGGAGCTGCCGATGCGGCCGACCTCGATGGAGGAGCTGCAGGCGGCGTCGGCGGTCGGCCAGGGGAAGCTGTACCGCGTCTATGACGAGCTGCTCCAGGAGCGCGGCGTGCCCTCCGCGCAGGTGCTGCTCACGTTCTTCGACATGTCGGCGCGCACGCACTACCTGAACGCGCGCCACACCCTCCAGACGCTGCTCCGCTGGCGGGTCCTGCCGGTGATCAACGAGAACGACACGACCACGACCGACGAGATCTCGTTCGGCGACAACGACTTCCTCGCGGCCCAGGTCGCGATCCTGATCGGGGCCGACCGGCTGGTGCTCCTCACGGACACGGGTGGCCTGTACAGCGCCGATCCGCGCCGCGACCCGGGCGCCCGGCTGGTCGAGCAGGTGGGCGGCGTGGAGGAGCTCGAGGGGTACGACATCGGGCTGTCGAGCTCCCCGATCGGATCCGGCGGGATGCGCTCGAAGGTGGTGGCCGCCGAGATGGCCACGGCGGCCGGGATCCCGGTCACGATCACGAGCGGGATCGAGCGCGACGCTGTGGCGGCGGCGCTGGCGGGGGAGTCGAGCGGCACCCTCTTCCAGCCGCAGGAGGGCCGCGTGTCGAGCTTCAAGCTGTGGCTGAAGTACGCGAAGCCGACCCACGGGCGGCTCGTGATCGACGAGGGGGCCGAGCTGGCGCTTCGGGAGCGCGGCACGAGCCTCCTGCCCGTGGGCGTGGTGGAGGTGGAGGGCGAGTTCGAGGCCGGCGACGCGGTGGAGGTGCGCTGCGACGGACGGGCCGTGGGGAAGGGGATCGTGAACTACTCGGCCCTGGAGCTGCGGCGGATCAAGGGAATGAAGACGGAGGCGGTGCGCGAGGTCCTGCCGCGCGCCACTGAGGAGGCCGTCCACCGGGATTACTTCGTGCTGGAGTGACGTTCCGGCTCCGCTCGCAGTACGACAGGGAGATCCTGCGGCTGGCCGTGCCGGCGCTCGGCGCGCTCGCGGCCGAGCCGCTCTACCTGCTCGTCGACACGGCCATGGTCGGCCACCTCGGCACCGAGGAGCTGGCGGCGCTCGCGATCGCCGCCACGCTGCTGGCCGGCACCTTCACGCTGTTCAACTTCCTCACCTACGGGACCACGGCTCAGGTGGCGCGCTACGCGGGCGCGGGCCAGGAGCTCGCGGCCGGGCGGATCGCGGCGCAGGCGCTGTGGCTGTCCACCGCGATCGGGATCGGGCTGACCGCGCTGCTGGCCGGGCTCGCGGTGCCGCTCGTGGAGCTGATGGGCGGCGACGGGCGCGTGGGCGACCTCGCGGTGGACTACCTGCGGATCGGTTCGCTCGGTCTGCCGTTCGCCCTGATCGCGCTGGCCGGGCAGGGCTACCTGCGCGGCGTGTCCGATCTCCGCACGCCGCTCGTGATCGTGGTGGTGGCGAACGCGGCGAACGTCGTGCTGAACGTGGTGTTCATCTACGGCCTCGACTGGGGCCTGAGCGGCTCGGCCGCCGCCACGGTCGTGGCCCAGGCCGGCATGGGGGCGGCGTTCGTGCGCGCGCTGCTGGCGGCGCCGGCGGACTCGCGCCGGCCGTCGCTAGAGCGGATCCGCCCGCTTGTCCGGATCGGCACCGAGATCTTCGTGCGCACGACCGCGCTGTACGCGTCCTTCCTGGTGGCGAGCGCGGTCCTGGCGCGGATCGGCGAGGACTCGCTCGGCGCGCACCAGATCGCGTTCCAGCTGTTCGTCTTCCTGGCGCTCGTGCTCGACGCGATCGCGATCGCGGGGCAGGTGATCGTGGGTCGCACGCTCGGTGCGGGCGACGCGGACGCCGCGCACTCGGCGGCCCGCCGGATGATCGAGTGGGCGGTGGTGGCCGGCGCCGCGTTCGGCCTCGTCATGCTCGCGCTGATCGACGTGATCCCGCGCGCGTTCACGAGTGACCCGGACGTGATCGACCGCGCCCAGGAGATCTGGCCGCTGTTCGCGCTGATGCAGCCGGCCAACGGCGCGGTGTTCGCGCTCGACGGCATCCTGATCGGGGCCGGCGACACGCGCTTCCTGATGTACGGGATGCTGGCGGCGTCGCTCGGCTTCTACGTGCCGGTGGCGCTCGCGGCGCTCGCCTTCGACTGGGGGATCGTGGGCGTGTGGGTGGGGCTCGTGGGCCTGATCGCGGTGCGGCTGGGCACATGCGCGTGGCGGTTCCGGAGCCGCCGCTGGGCGCTCGTGGGGGCGCCTCGCGCTTGAGGCCGTGGCCACCTCGCCCGATACCCTGTCTGCATGGCCACCACGGCTCAGTCGGTAGCTGAGGTCTGCGCGCAGGCGAAGGCCGCCTCGCGCGAGCTGGCGACCCTCGACACACGGGCGAAGAACGCCGCACTCGAGGCGATGGCCGACGCCCTGGAGCAGCGCTCGCACGAGATCCTCGAGGCGAACGCGCGCGACATGGAGGCGGGCGAGGAGGCCGGGCTCCAGTCCGGGCTGCTCGACCGGCTGAAGCTGACCGAGGAGCGGCTCGCGGGGATCGCGGGCGACGTGCGCACGATCGCAGCCCTGCCCGATCCGGTGGGTGAGACGATCGAGGGCCACCGGCTCGAGAACGGCCTCGACGTGAGGCGCGTGCGCGTTCCGCTGGGGGTCGTGGCGGTGGTGTACGAGGCGCGCCCGAACGTGACCGTGGACTGCTCGGCGCTGTGCCTGAAGTCGGGGAACGCGATCGTGCTGCGCGGGTCGTCCACCGCGGCGCATTCGAACGCGGTGCTGGCGCAGGTGGCCGCGGGGGCGGTCCAGTGGGCCGGCGTCCCGGAGGGCGCGATCTCGATCGTGACCGGCGGCGACCGCGACGAGCTGCGCCAGCTCGCCACGCAGGACGGGGTGGTGGACCTCGTGATCCCGCGCGGCGGCGAGGGGCTGAAGAACGCTTTGAAGGAGCACGCGACGGTGCCGGTGCTGTACGCGGCCGCCGGCGTGTGCCATGTGCTGGTGGACGCGTCCGCGGATCTGGACGACGCGGTGCGGATCGCGGTCAACGCGAAGGTGCAGCGGCCCTCTGTCTGCAACGCGATCGAGACGCTGCTGGTGCACTCCGACGTGGCGGCGGAGTTCCTGCCGCGCGCGCTGTCCGAGCTGCGCGAGTCGGGTGTGGAGCTGCGCGTGGACGGACGCACGAGGACGCTCGCCGGCGGGATCGGCGACTCGCTGGCGGAGGCCACCGAGGACGACTGGTCCACCGAGTACCACGCGCTGATCCTGTCGGTGAAGGTCGTGGACTCGGTCGAGGACGGCATCGAGCACATCAACCGGTACGGGACCGGGCACTCCGAGGCGATCGTGACCGGATCGGTGGACTCGGCGCGGGCGTTCACCACCGGCGTGGACGCGGCCGCGGTGTACGTGAACGCCTCCACCCGCTTCACCGACGGCGCCGTGTTCGGCATGGGCGCCGAGATCGGCAACTCCACTCAGAAGCTGCACGCGCGCGGTCCGATCGGGCTGCGCGAGCTCACCACCTACAAGTTCGTGGTCGAAGGCTCCGGGCAGGTCCGCGAGTAGCCGGTTTGCGCCTAGGGATCCTCGGAGGAGCATTCAACCCGCCGCACATCGGCCACTTGGTGTGCGCGCAGGAGGCGCTGATGCAGCTTGAGCTCGACCGGGTGGTGTTCATGCCCGTGGGCGTCGCGCCTCACCGGGAGATCGAGCAGGACCCGGGCGCCGAGGCGCGGCTCGAGATGGCCGAGCTGGCCGTGTCGGGCGACGAGCGCTTCGAGGTGTCCCGGAGGGAGGTCGACAAGGAGGCGCCGGCGTACACCTCCGAGACGCTGGCCGCGCTGCGCGAGGAGTCGCCGGACGACGAGCTGTTCCTGATCCTGGGCGGCGACCAGGCCGCGGCGCTCGCGAGCTGGCACGAGCCGGAGCGGGTGCTGGAGCTGGCGACGGTGGTGGTGTTCGAGCGCGCCAGCTGGGGCCGCAACGCGATCGTGATCAAGATCGGGCGGCTGCCGGGAGCGCGGAGCGTGCGCTATCTCGACATGCCCCTGATCCAGGTGTCCTCGTCGGCGATCCGCCGGCGCGTGCGTGGGGGCCAGCCGATCCGGTACCTGGTCCCCGACAGCGTGGCCGAGTACATCTCCTCCAACGACCTGTACGGCGCCGGGCGCGCCGAGGAGGCCGTGACGTCATGACGGCGGCGGAGCCCACCGTGGACTCGGCCGCGCTGGCGGAGCGGATCGCGGAGATCGCGTCCGACAAGAAGGCGATCGACATCCGCGTGATCGACCTGCGCGGGATCGTGTCCTACACCGACTTCTTCGTGATCTGCTCGGGCAACACGGAGCGCCAGGCGAAGGCGATCCACGACGGGATCCTGGAGGAGCTGAAGAAGGGCGGCGCGATCGACGCCACCCGCGAGCGCCTGCTGCCCCGCCGCACCGAGGGCGACCGCGAGGCCCGGTGGATCCTCATGGACTACTGGGACGTGGTCGTGCACATCTTCACGCCCGAGGCACGGGAGTACTACAGGCTCGAAAACCTGTGGGGCGAAGCACCGGCCCGCAGCGTCGGCTGACCACTCTTCCCCGGCCAGGAGCGGGCCGCGGGCGTGTCTCAACCTTCCGGTAGATTTCGACCTGCCTGGGGCTGTAGCTCAGCTGGAAGAGCGACGCGCTGGCAGCGCGTAGGTCAGGGGTTCGAGTCCCCTCAGCTCCACTTCCGCCGCTTTCTGCTTGGCCATCGGCCACACTTCCCGCCGTGCTTCGGCGGCTTGCGGGGATCGCGCTCGTTCTGTGCGCCGGCGCGGTGGGGATCTCGGCGTGCGGGTCGTCGGACGATCCGCCCTCCGGCGGGCGCGCGCTCAGGGTCGATCGGTTCGATTCGGATGCCGCCTGGCGGCTCGTCAAGGAGCAGGTGTCGGTGGGCCAGCGGCCCGCCGGGTCGGCTCAG
>DASUYU010000252.1:0-9163 GCA_036377235.1 Thermoleophilaceae bacterium | reverse complement strand
GGAGCTGCTGATCGCGTACGGCCCCAACGAGGGCGCCGTGCAGCGGGAGACGCCGGCCGCGCTCTACCCCGACGTCCTCAGCACGGCCTTCCGCCGGACCGGCGAGGCGCTCGGCGCGCCCGTGAGTAACGAGTGGGCGGCACGGCTGGGCCGATCGGTCGGGGACTGGCCGGCCTTCCCGGACTCCCCCGACGCCCTGGCCCGGCTCGCACGGCACTACAAGCTGATCATCGTCTCGAACGTGCACCGCGCCGGCTTCGCCGCCAGCAACGAGCGGCTGCGCGGCGACTTCGCCGCCATCATCACCGCCGAGGACGTGGGCGCCTACAAGCCGGCCGAGAACCACTTCCGCGCGCTCGACGCCGCGCTGCCGGGCCTCGGAGTGGAGCGCGGCGAGCTGCTCCACGTGGCGCAGAGCCTCTTCCACGACCACGTCCCGGCGAAGCGCGAGGGCCTGCCGTCGGTGTGGATCAACCGGCGCCACGGCAGGGCCGGCTGGGGGGCGACCCCCGAGCCCGCGGAGGAGTACTCCTACTCCGCCGAGTTCCCCTCGATGGCGGCGTTCGCCGACGCGGTGGACGACGCCTACCATGCGGGACCATGACTCCGGACTCTCCCTCTCAGCTGATCGACGCGCGAATCAGGGAGCTCGGTGACTGGCGGGGCGAGACCCTCGCCCGGGTCCGGGCTCTCGTGAAGGAGGCGGACCCCGAGGTGGTCGAGGAGTGGAAGTGGCGGGGCACCCCCACGTGGGAGCACGACGGGATCATCTGCACCGGTGAGACCTACAAGAAGGTCGTGAAGATGACCTTCGCCAAGGGCGCGTCCCTCGACGACCCGGCGGGCCTCTTCAACTCGAGCCTCGAGGGCAACACGAGGCGCGCCATCGACATACATGAGGACGACGAGATCGACGAGGAGGCGCTGAAGGACCTGATCCGCGCCGCCGTGGCGCTGAACACGTCCTGACGCGTCAGCCGACCGCCTTCTTCACGAGCGCGGCGATCTTCTTCTCCTCGGCGGCGGTCAGCTCCTTGAGCGCGAAGGAGGTCGGCCACATGTCGCCCTTGTCGAGGTTTGCCCTGTCGCTGAAGCCGAGCGTCGCGTACCTCGACTTGAACTTCTGTGCGCTCTGGAAGAAGCAGACGACCTTGCCGTCCTTGGCGTAGGCCGGCATCCCGTACCAGGTCCTCGGCGCGAGGTCCGGCGCACTCCGCTTCACGATGGCGTGAAGCCGCTCGGCCATGACGCGATCGGCCTTCGGCATCTCGGCGATCTTGGCGAGCACGTCGGCCTCACCCTCAGCCTTGCCACGCTCGGCCTTCAGCTCCTTGGCGCGCTCCCGCATCGCGGCGCGCTCATCGGCCGTGAATCCCTTCTTCTGAGCCATGGCGCGACCCTACCGAAAGGGGTCTGACCCTTTTCTGAGGGTGGTCGAGGGTTTGGTGGGGGGCGAGCCTCGCTGTCTGCGGCCTCTCGGACATATGAGCCGGCCGGTCGGGAGCTGATTGCGGGCGGCGTCTACCACGTGGTGGCGCGCGGCAACCGCGGAGACCGAATCTTCGGCGACGACTTCGACTGCAGGAAGTACCTCAACCTCCTCGGTGTAGCAGTTGGCCGCTGCACCTGCGACCCACGGAACTACCCGTGGTCGAGCTATGGCCTGACGCTTCGGAAGGACACGCGGCCTGTGGCCCTGAACCGAGTGGCGTGGTTCCTCGGGGCGGGGGGCAACGAGGACGCGCGCCGACGCTACGAGGATCTGATCGCGACACGTGACGAGCACGAGTGCCGGCCCGATCGACGCGCAAGCCGCATCAGCGCCGGAGCGTGAACGGCCGCTTCACGGTCCCGGGCGCGGGAAGCGCGCAGCGTCAGCAGGGACCTCCGCGCCCCGGTAGCGTTCGCAGCAGATGAGCGACCCCGTCCTCATCGACCGGCTTCAGTTCACGCTGACGGTCACGTTCCACTATCTGTTCCCGATCCTGACCATGGGCCTCGCGCTGTTCATCGCGTGGCTCAAGACGGTCTCGTATTTCGGGCGCGAAGACCATCGCCTGCGCCCATTCCGGCGCACGGAGGCGGAGCGCGAGGCCTACGAATCCGCCGCGCGCTTCTGGGCCAAGATCTTCGCGGTCAACTTCGCCGTCGGCGTGGTGACGGGAATCCCGCTCGAGTTCCAGTTCGGGACAAACTGGGCGCGCTTCTCGAACTATGCGGGCGGCGTGATCGGGACCACGCTGGCCATGGAGGGCGTGTTCGCCTTCTTCGCCGAATCGGTGTTCCTCGGCATCTTCCTGGCCGGGCGCGACAGGGTGAGTCCGCGCATCCACTACCTGTCGGCGGTCTTCGTCTTCGTCGGCTCGTGGCTGTCGGGCTTCTTCATCATCGCCACGAACGCGTGGATGCAGCACCCGGTGGCCTACTCGGGCTCCGGGGACAAGGTTGAGCTCGACTCGTTCTGGGGCCTTTTGACGAACGACTGGGTCAGCTGGCAATACCTGCACAACATGAGCGGCGCGGCGATCACCGGCGCCTTCGTGCTGGCCGCGATGGGAGCGTTCTTCCTCCTCTCCGGGAAGCACGAGCAGTTCGCCCGCATCAGCATCTCGGTCGGCGTGGTCGGCGCGCTGATCTTCTCCGCGCTCCAGATCTTCCCGACCGGCGACCGCGCGGCCCGCAACGTCGCCGAGCATCAGCCCGCCGCCTTCGCGGCGATGGAGGGCCTCTTCGAGACCGAGAACGGGGCGCCGCTCGTGATCATCGGCAACCCCAACACGGACACGCGCGAGCTGGAGTCGACCATCGCGTTGCCGAAGGTCCTCTCGTTCCTCACCTCACGCCGGTGGGACGCCAGGACGACGGGCCTGAACGACATCCCGGTGGACGAGTGGCCCGATTCGGTCCCGCTCGTCTACTACGCGTACCACATCATGGTCGGGCTGGGGTCGATCCTGCTCGCGATCGCCCTGCTGGGGGTGATCCTGCTCTGGCGCGGCAGTCTGTTCACGTCGAAGCCGATGCTCTGGGCCCTCATGCTGGCCTTTCCGTTCACGTACATCGCGAACATCGCCGGCTGGGTGACCGCCGAGACGGCCCGTCAGCCGTGGATCGTCTACGGGCTGCTCCGGACGAAGGACGCCGCCTCGCCCGCGGAGTCCGTGCCCGCGGGGACGAGCATGTTCACGCTGCTCGGCTTCTCCGGGCTGTACCTGCTGCTGGGCATCGTCTTCCTGATGCTGATCGTGCGGATCGTCAACCAGGGGCCGGAGTCCGTACAGCTTCCGACCACCTCCACCCAGGCGGCCGCCGGAGCGGGTGAGGCCTGATGGAGACGGCCTGGTTCTGCCTCCTGGCGGTGATGGTCACGATGTACGTCGTCCTCGACGGCTTCGACCTCGGCGTCGGGGCGCTGCACCTCTTCCTGTCGCGCACCGAGGAGGAGCGGGAGGAGGCGACGGCCGCAATCGGCCCGGTCTGGAACGGCAACGAGGTCTGGCTGATCGCCAGCGGCGGCGTGCTGTTCATGGCGTTCCCGAAGGCGTACGCGGGCGCGTTCAGCGGCCTCTACTTCGGGCTCATCATCGTCCTGTGGCTCCTGGTGGGGCGGGGGCTTGGCCTCGAGTTCCGGCATCAGCTCGACAGCCCGCTGTGGCGCAGTGCGTGCGACGCCGTGTTCTGTCTCTCCTCGGCCGCCCTGGCGCTGGTCTTCGGCGTGGCCCTGGGGAACGTCGTGCGAGGCGTGCCACTCGGCGCGGACGGCTACTTCTCGCTGCCGCTCTTCAACATCCTGAACTGGTACGCCCTGCTCATCGGAGTGTTCGGCCTGGTCGTGCTGGCCGCCCACGGCGCCGGCTTCCTCGCTTTCCGCGGAACCGGGGATCTCGCCCTGCGGGCACAGCGCTGGGCACGCGGGCTCTGGATCCCCGAGGCGCTGCTGTTCGTCGCGCTGATCGGGCCGACCTATGCCGTGCGCGACGAGATGCTCCAGAACCTCATCGACCATCCCTGGCGACTCGTGTTCCCGCTGCTGGCCGTGGCCGCCCTCGCCGGCATCTTCATCTTCCAGCGGGCACGCGACTGGGCACGCGCCTTCGCCTCGTCGTCTCTCTTCATCGTCGGGTTGCTCACGACGATGGCCGCGGGCCTCTATCCGAATCTGCTGCCAGCCCGCGATGGCCAGCCGCACAGCCTGACGGTCGACAACGCCGCCGCCGGGTCGCACACGCTGAAGGCGGCGCTCATCTGGTGGCCGGTCGGCATGGCGCTCGCCGTCGTCTACTTCGTCTTCGCCTACAGGATGTTCTTCCGCGGGGCCGGTAAGCCCCAGCTGGGCACGGACTAGAACGGCCCGCGCGCTAGTCGGACCACCAGTCGCGCTGACCCTCCACGTCTCCGCGCGGATCCTCGCCGAGATTGGGCGCACCGAAGACGAGGATCTCGAGTCCCTCCGGCCCGGCCTCGTAACCTCGCCACGTACCGGGCGGCACGCGCACCACGTCCCACTCCCTGACCTCGACGATCTCGCCGTCGAGCTTCATCCGCCCGCTGCCGCGCGCAACCACGTACAGCTCCTCCTGCTCCCTGTGCGTGTGGCCGTACGGGAACCGATAGCCGGGCGGGATGCGCTGATAGCTGAGGCCGGACCGCTCGAGCTCGAGCGCCTTGGTCGCGAGGCGGAACTCCAGGTCCGGCGCGCCGTCGAAGTTGGACCCGACATCCTCCAGATCCGCCTTGAGGTTCCTGAGCGTGAACGGCACGGGCCGCGATCCTACTGTCCCAACTCTAGGGTGCGGGGATATGACGATTCAGCGGATGGACAACGTTCTGATCGTTGTCGACGACCTCGAGGCTGCCAAGGCGTTCTTCGCCGAACTCGGTATGGAGCTGGACGGCGAGACGACGGTCGAGGGACCCTGGGTGGACAGCGTGGTCGGGCTCGACGGCGTCCGGGCCGACGTCGCCATGATGCGGCCCCCGGACGGCCACGGTGGAGTAGAGCTGTCGAAGTTCCACACGCCGCCGGCGGTCCGAGCCGAGCCGGAAAGCGCGCCGTCGAACGCGCTGGGCATACGCCGCATCATGTTCGCTGTCGACGACATCGACGACGTCGTTGCCCGCCTGCGTGGCCACGGGGCCGAGCTCGTCGGCGAGATCGCGCAATACGAGGACGTCTACCGGCTCTGCTTCGTCCGTGGCCCTGAGGGCATCATCATCGGACTGGCCGAGAAGCTCGGCTGAAGGAAAGGTTCCTTCAGCTCCCAGAAGGGCGCCGTTCGCCGGCGAACGCGTCGCGGCAGGCATCCACCAGCTCCCGCAACACCGGTCGCTCGTCACCCGACCGCCAGGCGATGTAGTGGTCGAGCTGGTGCAGGCCGGGCACCCGTCGATGGACGATCCCGGAGCCCGGCCCGAGGGACCTGGGCAGTGCCGACGCCGCGACGTGGACGCCGATGCCCGCCTGCAGGGCCGCGACGAGCGCGTCCAGCGTCCGGAATTCGGCCGCGATCTTCGGCGGCCGGCCGCCGCGGTAGTCGGTGAGCATCCAGAAGTCACGGTTGCGCGTGTCCGGCGTCGGGAAGAGGAAGGTCGGCTCCGCGACCAGCTCCTCGATCGTGATCTCCGTCCTCTCGGCGAGCGGGTGGTCGGCCGCCATTACGGCGACGATCTCGTCGCTCCAGAGATGGAGTAGTTCGAGCCCGGTGGCGTCGAACGGGCCGTGGACGGCCGCCGCGTCCACACCGCCGTCCCGCAGGCCGCCGCTCGGGTCGAGGAGATCGCCGAACCGCACCAGCACGTCCACGTCGGGACGACGCTCGCCGAAGATCCGCAGGCCCTCGCCGAACCGCTGGTGCGTGGCGGCCGCCACGAATCCGACCGTGAGCGCGGGCCGCTCCCCCGCAGCCTCCCGCGCGGCGGCCACCGCCTGCTCCGTGCCGGCGAGCAGCTCGCGTGCCGACTCGAGCAAGGCCCGCCCGGCCGGGGTCAGCTCGACCCTGCGCGTGGTGCGTTCCACGAGCTGGGCTCCAACCCGCTCCTCGAGCTGGCGGACGGCTGTGCTCAGCGCCTGCTGGGCGATGTGAAGGCGCTCGGCTGCGCGCGTGAAGTTGAGCTCCTCCGCTACCGCGACGAAGTAGCGCAGGTGTCGCAGCTCGACGCTCACCGCCAGCCAAGTCTAAGAGCGCCTGGTCACCACAGCCGTGGGTTGTCGGAGTTACACCGAGACGGTGTTTCACTTCCGGCGCCTTTGAATCGAGACTTTGCGTCGCACCCAACGCAAAGGAGAACCACCGATGACCACGACCACCGATCAGGCCCGTCCACTGCTCGAGCTCGGTGCTTCGAGCGTGATCGAGCATCTCGGAGGCGGCGACACCGGCGGCGCCATCGCGCTGCTCGAGTTCCGCGTCCAGCCCGGCTATCCGGTGCCACCGCCGCACATCCACACACACGAGGACGAGATCACCTACGTGATCGAGGGCGCCCTCGAGATCACGATCGGCGACGCGGTGACGGTCGTTCGCGCGGGCGAGTCGATCTTCAAGCCGCGTGGGGTCGCGCACGCGTTCGCTCTCGCCGGCGACGAGCCGGTCCGGTTCCTCGAGACGATGACGCCGGCCGGCTTCGAGGGCTATTTCCACGCCCTCGCGCAGATGGTCCGCGAGACCGGCGAGGTGGATCGCGACCGTGCCACACGGCTGATGGCCCAGTACGGCCTGCGCAGCGCCTGAGCGCCGCACTCTGAAGCGGGGCGCTGAGCGGCGGAGCCGAGGCGCAGGGCTACGGGCAGACGTGACGGTACTCGCGGTCCGGCAGGACGTCGCTCCATTCCGCGGGGGTCAGGTCGCGTCCGGCGACCTGGCACGCGAACTGCACCCACTTCCGCGGATCCATGGGCCACTTGACGATGTCCTCGGAGTGGGCGATCGCCAGGTCGCCGTCGGGCGCGAACTGCGCGACGAACGCATCGGGGAACGTCGTCCCGAGCCGCTCGCGCGATGCGAGGTCCCATACCGTGGCCGTCTGGTCGCCCGAGCTGGCCGCGAGAAGGCGGCCGTCCGGTGAGAAGGAGACGGGACCGATCTCGCGCTTCCCCACCTCGATCGCTGGGCCGAGCCGTTCACCGTCCTGGGCATCCAGGAGCACGACCTTCCCGCTGTTCGTGCCGGCCGCCAGCAGGCGTCCGTCGGGTGAGAAGGCGAGGCTGGCCGCATACCCGCGGACGGCCACGCTGAGCTCGCGCTTCCCCGAGCGGGCGTCCCACACCTCTATCGGCGAGCCGGGCTCGCAGCAGCGCGGCACGGCGAGCCGGCGACCGTCCGGGCTGAAGAACAGGCCGCCGCGCCCCCTGTCGATCGTGATCGTGCGGCGGTAGAGCACGCGATTCGAGGCGACGTCCCGCACCTCGACGCGTGACTGGGGGTTGACGGCCGTGCGCGACTGCGCGGCGAGCCGCCTGCCGTCCGGGCTGACGGCCAGCCACCAGACCCCTTCGGGGAACCGGATCGTGCGCAGGACCTTTCGAGCGCGGACGTCCCACAGCGTCACGCGTCCGGCAATGCCTCCCGTGGCCAGCCGCCGGCCGTCGGGGAAGAAGGCCAGGGCCTCCGCCTGCGGCCCGTTCCTCGCGGCCAGCGTCTCGATCACCCGCCCGGTCCTGAGATCGATCAGCGCAACGGTCCCGTCGCCCCGGCTGGTGGCCATCAGCGTGCCCTGGGGGTTGATCACGAAGCAGGGCGTGGTCAGGCACCCGTGGGTCTGGCGTCGTGTGTTCCACCCCAACCCTCGGCTCAGCTGCTGCGACCCGGAGAGGTCCCAGGCCGCCACGGTGCCCGTCTCGGCTCCCGTGAAGACTGTGCGTCCGTCGGGAGTCACTGCCAGGTTCTCTCCGGATGTCTGGCCGGCGAAGGTCTGCACGATCGCGCCCGAGGCGAGGTCCCAGACGCGAAGGGCGCCATCGAACGAGGCGCCGACGACGCGCCTGCCATCGGGGGTGAAGGCGACCGAGACGATCCAGCCCCGGGCGGGCAGAGGGGTCAGGGCCCGGCGCCGCCCGGTGGTCATATCGAGCACCGCCAGCGAGGCGCTGGGGTTTGACGAATCCGGGCTGTTGCGTGCCAGCACCGCGAAGCGGCCATCCGGCGAGATGGCGAAGGGCCCCCCGACACCGAATCTGCGCTTGACGCGTCCGCTCCGGGCGCTCCAAAGCAACGTCTCGCCCTGCTGTGCGGAGGTCACCAGGGTGCCGTCGGGTTTGAACGCCACCAAGGTCTCGCTCTGTCCGGGCCGCATCGGGTACTTCCGCTGCCAGGCGACGCGCCCGCTTGGCATCTCGAGCAGGAGCAGGCGCTGGGCGGTGGGGACCGGCGAGCGAGCCGGCGAGGCCGTCGCCACGGCAACGGCGAGGCGCTTCCCGTCGGGTGAGAACGCTATGCGCGTGTACCTGGGTGGTCCGAGGGCCGACGGGGCCGAGTGCCAGGAGGCGACCAGCCGCGCCTTGGGCGACGGGGGGCGGAAGAGGTAGAGGTTGGACCGGCTTCGTTCCGCGGCCGTCGCCACCGCCAGCATGTTGCGGTCCGGGGCAAAGGCCATCGCCCCGCCCGACACCTGCCCCGCGAGCCGCACCGCGGGTCCGATCGGTTGCCAGGTCCGGATGTCGTAGAAGCGCACCGCTCCCCCGGAGTCGCCGGACGCCAGGAGCCCTCCCGTGGGGCTCACGGCCAGCGCCGTTATGTCCGTCCGGGAGGGGCGAATAAGCCGGAATGCGGCGGGCGTCTCCTGCAGCACGCTCAGCAGATCACCCCGGGTCTCCGCGCGATCGTCCAACTGCATCCCGGCCATCGCGAGCAGGAAGCGGCGATCGAGCGTGGGCTCGCCCTTCGCCAGGGCGCCGACGCGCTCCGCGTCCGACCTGAGCGCCTCCTCCCGGGCATTGCCGCGCTGTATGAAGGCGACCACTCCGGCGAACACGGCCAGGACCAGGAGGATCCCGGCGCCTGCGAGCAGGGCGCGCAGGCGGCGGTTGGCCCGCCGCTGGCGCTCGGCGTCGCGCTCGCCGGCCGCGCGGCTCTCGTCCAGGAACTCCCGCTCGGTGGCGTTCAGGTCGCGGCGATGCGCGTCGGCCCACTCCAGGGCGGCCGCGAGGCGGGCGCCGCGATACAGG
>DASUYU010000251.1:0-2761 GCA_036377235.1 Thermoleophilaceae bacterium | reverse complement strand
CGCACGATGCGGCCCTCGCGCAGCTCGATCACGCGCCGGCGCATCTTGTCGACCATCTCCTTGTCGTGCGTGGCGACGATGACGGTCGTGCCCGTGCGGTTGATCCGGTAGATCAGCTGCATGATCCCGATGGACGTCTCGGGGTCGAGGTTGCCGGTGGGCTCGTCGGCCAGCAGCAGCGGCGGGTGGTTCACGAACGCGCGCGCCACGGAGACGCGCTGCTGCTCGCCGCCCGACAGCTCGGTCGGGTAGTTGTGGAGCTTCGTGGAGAGCCCGACCAGGCGCAGGATGTCCGGCACCTTGCGGCGGATCTCCTTGCGCGACTCGCCGATGACCTGGAGCGAGTAGGCGACGTTGTCGTACACGGTCCGGTTCGGCAGCAGCTTGTAGTCCTGGAACACCACGCCGAGGTTGCGGCGCAGGTACGGCACGCGCGAGCGCGGCACCTCGGACAGCGGCCGGCCGGCGATCGACACCTCGCCGCGGCTCGGCTCGACCTCCTTCATGAGCAGCCGCATGCAGGTGGACTTGCCGCAGCCGGTGGGGCCGACGAGGAACACGAACTCCCCACGGCCGATCCGCATGTTGGCCGACTGAACGGCCACCGAGCCCCCGTCGTAGACCTTGGTCACGTCCTTGAACTCCACGACCGGGACGTCCAGGGGCCGCTCGCGGGCCGCCGCAGCGGGCCCTGTCTTCGCTACCGCCATCGGCCCTGATTACTAGCGGACGGAGGCCCGATTACGCGACAGGTGCAGGAATTTCTGCACTATCAGTGGGAAAATGACATCGCGGCGCGGCGGTCACCGACCGCCGCTTGCGCGAAACCGCCAGCGCGTATAGAGCTCTCCCTCGTGCTCCGCGACCGAGACGAGCCGTGGTTCCGCGGGCTCCACGAGCTCGCGCCCGGCGACGATCGTGAGCGCGCTGGCGCCACCCAGGATCTTCGGATTCAGGGTCAGGAACAGCTCGTCGACGACGCCTGCCGCGAACAGGTGGGAGTTCAGGGTCGGCCCGCCCTCGCACAGCACCGACCGCACGCCGTGCTCCTCGTGGAGGTAGGCCAGCAGCCGCGGCAGGTCGTCGCCGGTGCGGGCGTACTCCACATCCCCCGTCACGCCCGGGATCTCGTCGTCCGACGCGGTCGCGATCACAACCCGCTGCTCGGGCTCGTTCAGGAGCGGCAGGTCGGGCGGCAGGTCGAGGCGCCCGCTGACGATCACCGCGAGCGCGTCGCCCACGCGCCCCTCGTTCATCCGCTTCTGGCGCAGCTCGTCGTTCTTCGTCATCCGCCCGTAGCGCTCCTCGCGCGCGGTGCCGGCGCCGACCATCACGGCGTCGGCCTGCGTGCGCAGGTGGTGGAAGAGCAGCCGGTCCGCATCGCTCGACAGCCCCTTGGTGCGCCAGTCGAGCGTGGCCTTGCCGTCGAGGCTCGAGACCATGTTGATGCCGAGATAGGGCCGTCCGGCGGGCGCGAGCGCGCGCAGGTCGAGCCGGGATGCCAGCTCCTCCGGCGACGTCTGCCTGCGCTCGGGGTGGATCAGCTGCACGGAGGCAGCGTAGGTCAGTTGGCGCGGATCACGCAGTAACCCGGGAACTCGAAGCCGCGCCGGGGCCGCAGGCCATGGCCCGCGCGATAGATGCCGCCGTCCGAGGGCTGCTCGGCGATGAAGGCGTTCTCGACCCCGTGGCGCTCGCGCCGCTGATCGACGCGGACGCGGTTCGAGACCACCTGCAGGAGGCCGGCGCCCGCGCGGCGGCCGTAGGCGTCGGTGCGGAACCGCGAGGAGCCGCGGTTGTGCACGTACCAGCGCGGGTGAAGCACGCTGCGGCGGTCGCCCTTGCAGCGGGACCTCCACCCCGCCGCGTCGGCTCCGCAGACCGACTCCTTGTTGAAGATCACGGCGTCCGGGCCGGCGGGGTCGAACTGCGTGATCGCGTTGTGGATGCCGAAGCCGGGCCGCGCGCCGAACACGCCGCCGATGTCGAGCGTCGTGTCCCACTCCTCGTAGGCGCGCCGGCACCCGGGCGCCGGCAGGAGCCGCCAGGCCCGCTGCGGGTTCGCTCCGGCGCAGCTCGGGACCGCGTCGCCGAAGTCGGCCATCTGACGCGTATGCGCCAACATGCGGCCGTCGCTCTGCCGGAAGAGCCACGTCTCCAGGGAGTGGAAGCGCACGGTGCCGCGTCTCGGCGAGCCCGAGCCCTGGTGCAGCACCATCATCCAGGCGAGCCCCTTGCGGTCGTCGCTCGCCACGAAGACCTTGAAGCCGGCGTGCGCCTCCGAGCTGCCGGCGTACTCGCTGACGAGGCCGAACGGCGGCATGCCGGTGCGGCGGAAATACCTGAATGCGCGCGGGTTCGAGCCGTGCTCGTGGCCGAACGCGCAGCCGTAGCGCGGGTCCTTCGGCGGGTGCCAGGTGGCGTAGAACCGACCGTCGCGCTCGACCGTATACCGGTCATGCACCCAGCCGGCGCAGATGGGGGTGCCGTCGGGCGCGGGAGGCTGCGAGTCGTCGATCGGGTCCGCGGCCCGAGCGCAGGGCGCGGCGAGGAGCAGGGATACGATCGCGGCGGACAGGACTCGCATGAGGGCAGCGACACGCTAGCGACCGTGATGTTGCGCCCCCTTGCGTGTTTCACGTTCGAGCCGATAACAGCACCATGACCCCGAGAGCGCTCTTTCACCCTGCCCGTCTGGCCCGCAGGCCCGTGCTCTCGACCCAATCTGACGAGCGGCTGGTGGATCTGGTGCGGGCCGGCT
>DASUYU010000250.1:0-10445 GCA_036377235.1 Thermoleophilaceae bacterium | reverse complement strand
CGAAGGGCGACCCGATCGGGCACAGCTTCGCGCCGAACTTCATCGCGTCGCTGAACCCGCCGCGGTTCGAGACGCTCGACTACGTGGAGGGCCGCAAGCCGCGGTCGGACTCCGAGGTCTCGATCGACACGCAGACGGCCGACACCGGCCACCTGAAGATCGGCGGGCAGCTCCGGCTCGCCGGAGTGCACGAGGCCAAGACCTACCGCATCGTCGGCTTCACGAAGCTGGGCGATACGAGCTTCGGCGGCGCCGGCATCGCCCAGGTGCTGCTGCCCGAGGCGCAGCGGATCACTGACCGCGAGGGGGAGTTCGACCAGATCTCGGTGGCGGCGGCCGACGGCGTGACCCCCGAGCAGCTGCGCGACCGGATCGCGAAGGTGATGCCTCACCAGGTGCTCGTCGAGACCGGCGACGAGGCGGCCAAGCGGCAGACGAGCGACATCGAGAGCAACCTCAGCTTCCTCCGGATCGCGCTGCTCGTGTTCGCCGGCGTGTCGCTGTTCGTGGGCGCGTTCCAGATCTTCAACACGTTCTCCATCACCGTCGCCCAGCGCACGCGCGAGTTCGGGATGCTGCGGACGCTGGGGGCGTCGCGGCGCCAGATCCTCGCCACGGTCGGGATCGAGGCGTTCACGCTCGGCGTGCTCGGGGCGGCGCTCGGACTGCTCGGCGGCGTGGGGTTCGCCTACGGGATCAACGAGCTGTTCAAGGCGGTCGGGATCGACCTGCCGAACACCGGGACCGTGATCGCGACCCGCACCGTGATCGTGTCCCTGATCGTCGGTGTGGTCGTGACGATGGTGGCGGCGCTGAACCCGGCGCTGCGCGCCACGCGCGTCACGCCCATGGCAGCGCTGCGCGAGGCCGAGCTGCAGGACACGAAGAGGCGCGGCCGCGTGGTCCTGGCGTTCGCCATCTTCCTCGGCGCGGTCGGCCTGGCGATGATGCTGATCGGGCTGTTCGGCGGCATCGAGGACTCCGGCAGCGCCGCGGGCCTCCTCGGCGGCGGGGCGGCGCTGATCCTGTTCGGCGTGTCGCTGTTCTCGCCGCGACTGGTGCGGCCGCTGGCGTCCATCACCGGGCGCCCGCTCGAGCGGCTGCGCGGCCTGACCGGACGGCTGGCCCGCGAGAACGCGATGCGCAAGCCGGGCCGCACCGCCACGACGGCGGCCGCGCTGATGATCGGGCTGGCGCTGATCGTGTTCGTGACGGTCTTCGCAGCCGGCATCAACAGCTCGGTCGCCAAGACGATCGACGACAGCTTCCGCGGCGAGATCGCGATCCAGAACTCCGACGGCTTCTCGCCCTTCCCGCGCGACGCTCTCGACGAGGCGCGCAAGGTCGACGGAGTGCAGACCGTGTCGGCGATCACCTACGCCACCGGCGAGCTCGCGAAGGGAGGCGGGAGCATCCAGCTGGCGGCCGTGGACCCGCGGACGCTCGGCGATGTGCTCGCGCTGGAGTTCAAGGCGGGCGGGCCGTCCGCGTTCGCGGCGCTCGGACCGCACGACACGATTTTGGAGGAGAACTTCGCGCGGAAGAAGCACCTCGGCGTGGGCGACACGCTGCGCGTGCACACGCCCACCGAGCGCATCGCGACGTTCCGCGTGCTCGGGACGGTGAAGGGCGAGCTCGACCTGCTCGGGAAGGCGATCATCGACGAGAGCGCGACGAGCCAGTTCGGCCGCCTCCAGCCCAACTTCGCGCTGGCGCGGCTGGCCTCCGACGCGTCGCCGAAGGACGTTCAGAAGGCGATGGAGGACGCTCTGAAGGACCGCTTCCCCACGGTCGAGGTGCAGAACCAGAGCCAGCTGAAGGACCAGAACAAGCAGCAGGTCAACCAGCTGCTGGGGCTGATCTACGCGCTGCTGTCGCTCGCCATCGTGGTGTCGGTGTTCGGGATAGTGAACACGCTGGCGCTCTCGATCCACGAACGCACGCGCGAGCTCGGCATGCTGCGCGCGGTGGGCATGTCGCGCCGCCAGGTGCGGACGATGGTGCGCTACGAGGCCGTGATCACCGCCCTGATCGGCGCGATCCTCGGGACCGTGCTCGGCTGCGTCTTCGCGGCGCTGGTGTCGCGGCCGCTCGCGGACGAGGGCTTCCGGCTGTCTTATCCGGTGGCCACGCTGATCGTGCTGCTGATCCTGGCCGCGCTGGCCGGCGTGGTTGCGGCGATCGGCCCCGCCCGTCGCGCCTCGCGGCTCGACGTGCTGCAAGCATTGGCGTATGAGTGATCCCCGGGCGGCCGGCGTGCCGGTCACCGGAGTCTCGGAGCTGGTGCTGGAGGTCGTGGACCTGGACGCGGCCGAGGAGTTCTACGCCGGCGTGCTCGGTCTGCCGGTGGTGGAGCGCTGGCCGGACCGCGAGGCGATCTGGGTCATGGCCGGCGACCGCACCCGCATCGGCCTGTGGCGCCCGCAGGTGGGCCTGGCCGGCGGGCGCGGAGGGGTCCACGTGCACTTCGCGATGCACATAGCCGAGGAGCAGTACGACGCCGCGGTGGCCCAGCTGCGCGAGCGGGGCGCCGGCGTCGAGGAGATCGCCTTCGACGGCGCAGGCCGAGCCGCCTACGTGACCGACCCGGATGGCAACGTGGTCGAGCTGTGGACCTGGGACGTAGGCGAACACCTGCGCTGACCGCCCCGCGACCCCTCCCGACCACCGTAGGGATGGTGCTCCTCTTCGCCCTCCTCAGTGCCCCCGCGGAAGCGGCAACGGTCTCGGTAGAGGGGTCGACATTGAGCGTCCAGGCCGCGCCCGGCGAGCAAAACCAGCTGACCATCGGAGCCTCGGCGGTGACGGACCTGGCCGCCCCCCTCACGGCGGGCCCCGGTTGCGCCGTCACGCCGCCAGGAGCCACCTGCACCCCCACCACCGGCGCCTTCATCGACGCAGGTGACGCGGACGATTCGATCAACGTCCGCAACGGCACGAGCGACAGCGTCTGGTGCGGCCGCGGCCGCGACACAGTGATCGCCGATCCTCCGAGCGAGGCGGCCGCCGACTTCCTCGACCTCGGCTGCGAGCACGTGGACTACGGCCCGGCCGGCACGGTCGGCCGGCTCGCGCGGCGCACGGGTGGCGGCCGCCTGGTCGAGATCCCGGGGCAGAGCTGGGCGCGCGTGGACCGCCGCATCCTCCCGGACGTCCTCTACCTCATCCGCCGCTACCACGTCCAGATCTGGGAGGGCTTCGGGACGATCGGCCACGAGCCGTTCGGCGAGCATCCGCTCGGGCTCGCCGTGGACATCCTGCCGGGCCCGGGCGGCACCTGGGACGACGTGTCCCGCCTCGCCCGCTGGGCCGAGCCGCGGCAGAACCACCCGCGCGCCCCGTTTCGGTGGGTCGGCTGGAACGGCGACTTCAACCACGGCCACCCGTCGGTCTGCAAGCCGCGCCTGGGATGCGCCCCGCACCTGCACCTCTCCTGGTCCCACTCGCCGACCGCGCCGCGTCACATCGCCCGAAGCGTCCGCGTATTTCGTGTTAAGGGGTCAGACCCCTTAACAATGTGAAGGGGTCTGACCCCCCAATAGAGTGCGCGCCCGTGCCGGGGCCGGGACGCACCGCCGCTGATCTCGCCGAGCGTCTGCTCGGGGGCGACAGGCGTGCGCTTGCGCGGGCCATCTCGCTTGTCGAGAACGACGATCCCGAGGGGTGGGCGCTCGTCCGCGAGGTGTACCCGAAGACCGGACGCGCGGCCGTCGTGGGATTCACGGGGCCCCCGGGTGTCGGCAAGTCCACGCTGATCGGACGGCTCGTGGAGCACGTGCGCGCCGCGGAGCGCCAGGTGGCCGTTCTCTCCATCGATCCGAGCTCACCGTTCACCCACGGCGCGCTGCTCGGCGACCGGATCCGGCTCACCGACCACTTCCTGGATCCCGGCGTCTACATCCGCTCGATGGCGAGCCGGGGCTCGCTCGGCGGCCTCTCGGAGGCGACGCTTCAGGCGGCGCTCCTGATGGACGCGAGCGGGAAGGACGACGTCTTCCTCGAGACGGTCGGCGTGGGGCAGGCCGAGGTGGACATCATCGATCACGCGGACACGGTCGTGCTCGTCCTGATGCCGGGCAGCGGCGACTCGATCCAGGCGCTGAAGGCCGGCGTGATGGAGATCCCGGACGTGATCGCCGTCAACAAGGCCGACCATCCGCTCACCGACACGATGGTGCGCGAGATCCGCGGCGTGCTGTCGCTCGGCTCGCAGGAGGGCTGGCGCGTGCCGATCGTCAAGACGGAGGCGAGCCGAGGCGAGGGCGTCGAGGAGCTGGCGGCGAAGATCGGCGAGCACCGCGAGTTCATCGAGTCCGAGGGAACGCTGGCCGAACGCCGGCGCCGCAACCTGATGAACGAGGTGATCGCGCTCGCCGCCGGCCGGATGCGCCGGAAGCTCGAGGACGACGTGCAGGGCGACGCCGAGGTGCAGAGCCTGCTGGACGAGGTGGTCGCGAGACGCCTCGATCCGGCGAGCGCGGCTGCTCGCCTTCTGGAGCGCGAGGGCGGATAGGCTCGCTGGGTGGGCGAGTCGCGTGCGTACCGGCTGAAGGAGGGCGAGCCGCTGCCGGAGGCGATCGCGCGCGCTGCGCGCGGGCGCATCGACCACGCGATCGACGAGCTGCGCGGCAGGACGGACAGCACGCCGATGGAGGCCGTCCACGAAGCGCGCAAGGACATGAAGAAGCTCCGGGCGCTCCTGCGGCTGACGCGCGGAGAGCTCGGCCGCCAGACCTACGCCCGTGAGAACGCGTGCTTCCGCGACGCCGCCCGGGAGCTCGCCGGCCAGCGCGACGCCGACGTGATGCTCGAGACGCTCGACCGGCTCACCTACCTGCCCGCCGGCGAGGCGTGGGAGGTGCGAAAACGGATCCAGGCCGATCGCGAGCGAAACGGCCGCGACGGCGACCGCACGACGGCCGCGAGGGGTGCCGTCGCGATCCTGAAGGAGGCGCACGGCCGCGTGAGGAGCTGGCCGCTCGAGCGCGACTCGTTCGACGCGCTCGCGAAGGGGCTCGAGAAGACCTACCGGCGCGGCCGGCGCGAGTTCCAGGCGGCGATGGACGAGCCGACCGTCGAGTCGCTTCACGAGTGGCGCAAGCGCGTGAAGCACCTCTGGTACCACCACACGCTGCTCCGCTCGCTGTGGCCTCCCGTGATGGAGGTGACGGGGGACGAGGCCCACGCGCTGTCCGACCGCCTCGGCGACGACCACGACCTCGCGGTGCTCGCGGCGTGGGTCGAGGAGCACGGCGGCGCCGGCCCGGAGCTCCACGAGGCGGTCGACCGCCGCCGCGGCGAGCTGCAGGCGGAGGCGTTCGCGCTCGGCGCGCGCGTGTACGCGGAGAAGCCGAAGGCGTACACGAAGCGGCTGAAGGGCCTCTGGGCGGCCCGCGAGCACAAAGTTAGGGCGCCCTAATACGATGCCGGGCATGCCCGGCGGTGGTCACAGGAGCGCATCGCTCGCGGAGATCTGGGCCGCGCGTGCCTGGAACGTGTTCAACGAGGGCCGCCCGTTCGGGGTCGTCTACCCGCTGCTGGCGCTGCTCGCGGCGGCCGCGGTCGGGCTGGCGCCGGACGGAAGCCTCGCGCTCGGCCTCGGCGTGGCCGGGGCGGTGGCGGCGGTGCTGTCGCGCTTCCCGTTCGCCCTGCGCGGGCGTGTCCTCCTGTGGGTCGCGGCGCTCGCGGCGGTGCCGCTGCTCGAGCCCTGGCGCGCGCCGTCGCTCCTCGCCGGCGCGCTGGCCGGCTACGCGTTCTTCACGGTCGTCGTGTGGGGCTCGGTCTACTACCACCTCCGCACGGGCGCGCCGTGGACCAACGGGCTGCGGTTCTGGCGCCTGGTCCTGACGAACTCCGACCCCACCAGCGGGAACGCTCTCGAACAGGTGCCGAAGCTCCTCGTCGCGCTCAGCGCGGCCACGCTGGTGGCAGAGGAGCCCACCGCGGGGTCGTTCGCGCGCGCGAGCGCCGCGGTGGCGATCGCGGCCGCGCTCGGCGCGGTGGCCGCACGCCGGTTCGCGAGGCGCCTCCCGGTGTACCCGGAGCCGGCCTTCGAGGCGCGGCCCGGCGGGGAGCTCGCGCGGCGCCTGTACGTCATCGTCGTCGACGGCTGCAACCGCGGGCGGCTGTGGCAGGCCGACGCGCCGGTCATGGACCGGCTCGCGCGCGAGGGCACGGAGTATCTCGCGGTCGAGCCGGCGTATCCGGCGCGGACGGTCGTGTGCTTCTCGTCGATGCTCACCGGAGCCACGCCCGCCGAGCACGGGATGCGCTCCAACTTCGCCCCTCGGCTCGGTGTGCGGCGCGAGTCGGTCTTCGAGGTGCTCGAGCGGCACGGGCGCAGCGGCCGGCTCGTGGGGATCGCGCACCTGCTCGACCCGTTCGGTGAGGACGTGGTCCGGTCCGTGACCTCGGTGCAGCCCACCGCCGAGATCGACCGCTCGCTGACCGCCGAGGCGCGCCGTGTGGTCGAGGACGAGGACCCGGACCTGCTCGTGCTCCAGCTCCTGGCCGCCGATCAACTCGGGCACGTGCGCGGTGTGCGCAGCGCCGAGTACCTGGACCAGCTCGCCGAGACCGACCGGCACGTGGGCGATTTCCTCGGCTTCCTCGAGGAGCGCGGCAGCCTCGAGGACGCGACCGTGATCCTCATGGCCGACCACGGCCAGGGCCGCGGCATCGGCGGGCACGGTCACCTCGACTGGGGCGAGCGGCCGGTGCCGTTCGTGGTGTGGGGCCGCGGCGCCGTGCCGGGCGCGGTCTCGACGGAGCCCCGCTCGATCCTCGAGCTGGCCCGGACGATCTCCGATCTCCTCGGAATTCCGGCACCGGCGAGCGCCCGCGGCCGCTCCCTCGTGGCCAAGGAGCCGGGTTGGGCGCTTTATGCCCCCACCTGGGGGCAAAAGTCGACCAACCCTGCTCGATGTCTGGCGATCGTGGTCGCGCGCGACGAGGAGGCGGCGGTCGGCGAGGTGCTGCGCGGGCTGCCGGCGGAGGCATGCGAGCTCCCGGTCGACGTGCTCCTCGTGGACGACGGCTCGCGCGACTCCACTCCGGACCTCGGCCGCGAGCTCGGCGCCACGGTGGTCTCGCATCCCGAATGCCGCGGCCTGGGCGCCGCTCTTCGCACGGGCCTCGAGCACGCGCGCGACGAGGGCTACGCCGCGGCCGTGTACATCGACGGCGACGGCGAGTACGACCCCGCCGATTTCGCACGCGTGCTCGAGCCGGTGGCACGCGGGCGCGCCGACTACGTGCTCGGCTCTCGCTTCCTCGGCCGGCGCGAACGCATGAGCTGGCACCGCAATCTGGCCAACCGGCTGACGAGCGCCATGCTCGGCTTCCTGATGGAGACGATCACGAGCGACGGCCAGACCGGCTACAGGGCGCTGTCGGCACGCGCGCTCGCCGCGGCCCGCATCGCGCACGACTACAACTACGCGCAGGTGCTCACGCTGTCGCTGTGGGGACGGGGGATCGAGGCGGTCGAGGTGCCGGTCCACTATCGCCGCCGCACCACCGGCCGCTCGTTCGTGCGCTACCGGGAGTACCTCGCGCGCGTGGCGCCGGCGGTCTGGCGCGAGTGGCGTGCTGCCAGGGCCTCCCGCAGGACGATCGCCCCCACGGCCAGGCCGATCGCGCCCGCCAGCCAGAACGGCCACCCGGCGCCGCGGGAGAACAGCGGCAGCGCGTCCGTGAGCGGGCCGAACGGGGCGTCCGGCCGGTCGGCCACGAGCGAGCCGTCGCCCCACCGCACGTCGGCGTAGAGCCACGCCGACGCGCCGACCGTGAGCGCGGACAGCACCAGGCCCACACGCGGTGCGTGCCGCAGGCCCCACGCCACCAGGGGGACGGCGAGCGGGAGGGCCGCCATCAGATGGCGCGGCGGGAACCAGAAGCCGAACATCGTCGGCGCCAGGAACGCGGCCACGAGCAGCTGGGTCCCGAGCGCCGCGGCGCACAGCGCCGCGGTGAGCTCCATCTCGCGCACGCCGGGCACTGCGCGCGCCAGCCGGTCGCGGCGCGAGCGCCACAGCCACCAGACGCCGGCGAACGCGAGCAGGAACACCGGCGCCCAGCGCAGGAGGCCATAGCCGCGGTCGAGGAACAGCGCCACGAGCCGGTAGGCGCGCCCGAGGTATCCGCCGGGGAACCCGGCGTCCGTGGCGGTCTCGCCGGCGCTGCCGGCGGCGTACGGCGTGGGGCCGCTGTAGATGGCCTCGTTGATTGCCACGTAGAGGGCGACCGAGAAGAGCGCCACCTCCACGGCACCGATCGCGAGCGTCCGGCGCCGCGCGCGCCAGATCGCACGCGCGGCGAAGACGCCCACCACCGCCCCGGCGGCCACGAACTTCGTGCCGAGCCAGGGGAGCGCCCCGAGGAGGACGAAGCACACCGCCGCGTCCTGCCACCGGACCCGTGCCGACAGCCGCACCGCGAGCAGCGCCGCGCCCGCGAGCGCGGCGGCCGCCGGCAGCTCCGGGTACACGGCCGTTCCGTAGGCGAGGAGGGGAGGGCTCAGCCCGACGGCGAGCGCGGCGCCCAGCGCCCACGGGTCCGGTGCCACGCGCAGCGCCAGCCGGTACGCCAGCGCGATCGCCAGCGCGGCGATCGCCGCCAGGAACAGCTCCACGCCGCGCGCCCCGCCGAGCGCGTAGGCGGGCGCGATCAGGAGCGGAAAGCCCACCCCGTGCGGCTCGTTCAGCCGCCCCTGCGTCCGCTGCCCGTGGGGCCGCAGCTCGTGCGGGTAGAAATCGGCGTACGCGCGCGACCGGTACTCGTCGAGCACGTCCACGTCGCCGTCGTGGACGATCGAGTGCGCGGCCAGCAGATAGTGCGGCTCATCGCCGCCGTAGTCCGACCCGGCGAACGCCTCGAGCCCGATCGTGGCGGCGTAGACGCCGAACAGGAGGAGCCAGAGGGCGAGGGTGCGACGCACGGCGCCGCACCCTAGCCACGGACGCCTAGGCGACGACCGCGATCTCCTCCTGGTAGATGGCCATGGCGCGTCCCAGGCCCTCGTTGATGGCCGCCGGGATGATTCCCAGGTTCTCGACGATCAGCGAAGCCTTCGTCATGACGCGCTGGAAGTCGTCGTCGCGCCCCACCGCGTCGATCTGCGCTTCGCTGCCGCGCACCATCACGAACCCCTGGAGATCGCCGCCGTGGGGATTGAGTAGCGCAGCCTCGAAGCTCTCGATGCGTCCGTCGGACTGCATCTGGCCATAGAGCTCGAGCGTCTCGTTGAAGACGTCGAGCGCGCGATCCTCCCGTCCGCGCACTACCTCGCCCCAGCCGATGAACAGGCCAGCATCAGCCACGGTTCCTCCTTGAATCGGGTGTGAGCCGAACCTACCTCAACAGCCGAGCGCTCGCGCGATCACCATCTGCTGCACCTCGTCGGTGCCCTCGCCGATCGTGAGGATCTTGGCGTCGCGGTAGAAGCGGCACACGGGGTATTCCTCTATGTAGCCGTAGCCGCCGTGGATCTGGACGGCCTCCTCGGTGGCGCGGACGGCCAGCCGGCCCGTCTTCAGCTTCGCCTGGGCGGCGGTGAGCGAGAAGTTCCTGCCGGCGTCCTTCTCGAGCGCGGCCTTGTAGGTGAGGAGCCGCGCCGCCTCGATCTCCGTCGAAAGGTCGGCGATCTTCGCCTGGATCGCCTGGTACTTCGAGATCGGCTGCCCGAACGCCACCCGCTCCTTGGCGTAGGCGAGCGCCTCGTCCAGCGCGCCCTGGGCCAGCCCGACGCCCATCGCCGACACGCCGATCCGGCCGCCGTCGAGTGTCTGGAGGAACTGCTTGAAGCCCTGTCCGCGCGGGCCGACCAGGTTCTCCTCCGGCACGCGGCAGTCCTCGAAAGCGAGCGGCCGCGTGTCGGACGCGTTCCAGCCCATCTTCCGGTACGGCTCGCCGATCTCATATCCCGGCGTCCCGTTCGGCACGAGGATGTTCGAGACCTCGCCCTCGCCGGTGCGCGCCGTGATCGTCACGAAGCCCGAGATGTCCGTCCCGCTGTTGGTGATGAACTGCTTCGCGCCGTTTATCACCCAGTCGTCGCCGTCGAGCTCGGCGCGCGTGCGCGTGTTCCCCGCGTCGGAGCCGGCCTCCGGCTCGGTCAGTCCGAAGGCTCCCAGGCGCTCGCCGGAGCACAGCCTCGGCATCCACTCGTCCTTCAGGGCGTCGGACCCGAACGCGTACAGCGGCCACGTTCCGAGCGAGGTGTGCGCGGCCACGGTGATCGCCACGCTCGAGTCCACCCGCGCCAGCTCCTCGATCGCGATCGCGTAGCTGAGATTGTCCGCGCCGCCGCCTCCGTACTCCTCGGGAAACGGCATCCCCATCAGGCCGAGCTCGCCGAGCTTGGCCACGATCTCGTACGGGAACCGCTTCTCCCGGTCGAGCTCCTCGGCCACCGGCCGCACCTCGCCGTCGGCGAAGTCGCGCAC
>DASUYU010000249.1:0-9828 GCA_036377235.1 Thermoleophilaceae bacterium | reverse complement strand
TGACCCTTCTGACGCTGACCAAGGAACGCCGGCAGCGCGATCGCGGCCAGGATCCCGATGATCAGAATGACGACGAGCAGCTCGATGAGGGTGAAGCCCTCCTGCCCGTTGTGAATACGCTCGCGGAGCTTCCGCAGCATTGGGTCCCCTCCTTTGTGAGGTGACTTGGTCTGGTTGCCAGCTCCACGTCTCCAGTTGGGGTAATGGAGTTCCGAGCAGAGTCGGATCTGGCCTGTCTTGCGCATGGATCGGCCGCCCCCCTCCTCTGCTTGTGCGAAATCGCCCGTTCCTGGCCGGATGTCCCCCGCAAATACCATCCCCACGGTGCATCTGCGGCGCGCATTGCTCCTGTTCGCGATCGTCCTCGGAATGGCCGCGCTGGTGGCATCGCTGTCGCGACCGGTGGCCGAGCGGCGGGACCGCACCGCGCAGGAGACGACGCAGGAGACGACGCCCGAGTCTGGGCCGCCGGTGGCGACCCCGAAGCCGGGCCCCGCCGAGCCCACCGGCGGCGCGCCGAGGACGGTCACGTTCGAGGCGTCCGGCAAGGAGTCGAGGCGGGTCGAGGCGGGCACCGCCGTGACGGTCGAGGTGGCGGTGAGCGAGGCGGGGACCGTGGACATCCCGGACCTGGGCCTGACCTCGCCCGCGGACCCCGTTACCCCCGCGCGCTTCGACGTCCTCGCCACGCGCCCGGGGCGCTACCCGGTGCTCTTCACTCCCGCCGCCGGCGAGCAGTCCGAGCCGGCCGGAAGCCTGGTGGTCACATCGCACGGCTGACGACGATCGGCGTGTACGGCTTCTCCGCGGACGAGTTCCTGCACGCGCTCCGCGAGGCGGGCGCGCGCCTGCTCCTCGACATCCGACAGCGCCGCGGCGTGCGCGGATCCGAGTACGCGTGGGCGAACGCGAAGCGCCTGCAGGCGGCGCTCGATGAGGCCGGCATCGCCTACGAGCACCACCCCGAGCTCGCGCCGACGACGGAGCTGCGGCGGCTCCAGTACGCCGAGGACGACCGCCAGGGCGTGGGAAAGCGCTCGCGCACAGAGCTGGCGCCCGCGTACGTGGAGCGTTACACCGCCGAGATCCTGGACAGGGCCGACCTAAGCGACCTCGCGGCCGCGCTCCCCGCCGAGGGCGCGTCGGCCCTCTTCTGCGTGGAGCGCGACCCCGAGGGGTTATGCGGAAATGCAGCTTGCGTACGGCGCCCTGGAGTCACGGTCCGTCGTGCAGGCCTAGAACGCGAGAGCCGACCCCGGTTAAGGGGTCGCCCACCGCGCGGCGGAAACGACCGCAACCCGGAGGAAGCGCCCTGCCTACGACCCGGTGAAGAATCCCGTTGCTAGCACGAGGTGTCCCGATGGGGCAATGACGTTGCACGTGATGAGTGGCTTCACGTCGCTGTAAGGCCCCCACGTGAACGTCTGTCCCGTGACTGTGTCGGTGAACGACGTTCTCTTGAAGATGTCAGTGCTGCCAACGACATGGACGTCAACGCCTGGCGTCGGCTCCTTCTGAACCGTGAATGTCGTCGGCGTCCCCGCCGGGCCGGAACAGTTGAAGAAGGTAAGCGTGAGGGCATCGCCCCCCGTTGGCTCCGCGTTTGCAGTGCCGGTGAACACACCGGCGACCGCCAGGCATCCGACCACGACGACGGACCGCAGCATTCCCACCGAGTGACGTCGAGTAGTGCTCTTGCTCATACAGAGTTCCCTTCCTTGGGCCAGTTATGAAGAGGCTCCCCAACCGAGAGCCCCGGTCGCAGTTCACCCTAAGCGGGGACAGCGAATCTCGCCACCGCCTCCCCGAGGCCTGCCATCGGTCGCTCGTGGCCGCCAGGCTGGCGGCCGAGCACGGCCTGGACGTCGAGCACCTGCGCCCCGCCTAGGCGGCGCTTGCTCCCTGCTCCGCCGGCTGGAGGTCGCGGTTCTCCGGCACGAACTTGCTCGCCACGAACGTCGCTCCCTGCGGGTCGGCGATCACGGCCATTCGCACCCATGGGGCGTCGAACGGGGGCATCACGACCTTGCCGCCCAGCTCCTCGGCCTTCGACGCGATCTCATCCGCGTCGTCGACCGCGAAGGTGAGGCCCCAGTGCGCGGGGGTGTCGGGCTGGTCGTCCGAGATCAGGTTGATGCCGGCCACGACGTCCTCGAAGCCGCGCGGGGCGCCCATTTCCTCCATGCCCTTGCGGAGGCCCGGGCTGAGCTCCTCGAGATGGTCTCCGTAGCCCGGCAGCGCCCACATCACGGCTCCGCGGTCCAGGTCGAGCGTCTTCCAGCCGAATACCGAGCCGTAGAACGCCTTGGCGCTCTCCAGGTCGCGCGTGTTGAGGTTGTTGAAGTTGTTGCTGCCGTGCTCGTTCACGATCTGTGAGCCCTTGTGGTCCTTGGCCTCCCAGACGAGGAACACGGCGCCCTCGGGGTCGGTGAGGGCCGCCATCCGGCCCGCACCCATGACGTCGAACGGCTCCATCATCACGCTGCCGCCGGCCTCCTTGACCTTGGCGGCGGTGTCGTCGGCGCTGTCCACCCAGATGTAGGTGTTCCAGACCGCCATCTGAGGCGCGCCCTCGGGTATCGACCCGACCGCGCCGACGTCGAGGCCGCGAATGCGCCCGATGAAGTACTCGCCCGGGGCGTCCGGTGGCATCACGTCCTCGAACTCCCAGCCGAACAGGGGGCCGTAGAAGTCCACCGCGGCCTTGGGGTCGGGCTGGCTCGTGTCGATCCAGCACGGCACTCCAGGGATGTATCCGTCTCGCTCGGGCACTGCTGCTCCTTCGGTCGATTGCGTCGTGTGGGACCCTACGTCGGGTTTAGGTCAGGTTCTGTCCTCAATGTGCGCGAGCATCGATTCATGACGGAGACCTCGGGGCGGCTGCTCCGGCTTCTTGCCCTCCTCCAGGCGCGCCGTGAATGGGGCGGCCGCGAGCTGGCCGATCGCCTCGACGTGTCGGGCAGGACGATCCGGCGCGACGTGGAGCGCCTCCGCGCGCTCGGGTATCCCGTGGAGTCGCTCCCCGGGCCCGCCGGCGGATACAGGCTCAAGCCCGGCACCGACATCCCGCCGCTGCTGCTCGACGACGACGAGGCAATCGCCATCGCCGTGGGGCTCGGCACCGCGGCCCGGTCGTCGGTGAGCGGCATCGAGGAGACCGCCGTGCGGGCGCTCGTGAAGCTCGAGCAGGTCCTCCCCGCCCACCTGAGCCGGCGCGTCAGGGCGCTCGGCTCGGCCGTTGTGAGCCCGCCGGCCGGAGGGCCCACGGTGGACCCGCACCACCTGACAGTGATCGCCGCCGCCTGCCGCGACTCGGAGTGTCTTCGGTTCGCCTACACGAGCCGCGACGGCACCGGCACTCGACGGGAGGTCGAGCCGCACGCGCTCGTGAACTTCGGCAGGCGGTGGTACCTCGCGGCCTGGGACCGCGGCCGCGAGGACTGGCGCTCGTTCCGCGTGGACCGCCTCACACGGCCGGCCTCGATGGGCACTCGCTTCACGCCGCGCGAGCTGCCCGCCAAGGACGCGGCGGCGTTCGTGAACGAGAGCATCAGGGGATCCCCGCACCGCTACGAGGCGCGCGTGACCCTGCAGGCGGGAGCCGCCGAGCTCGAGGGCCGCCTCCCGAGCCACTGGGGCACCGTCGAGCCCATCGACGCCCGCACCTGCGAATACCGAACCGGTGACGACGACCTGAGCTGGCTCGCCCTCCGCGTGACGATGCTCCCCGTCGACTTCGAGGTGCACGAGCCACCCGAGCTGATCGAGCACCTCGCGGAGATGGCAGGCCGCCTGAGCCGCGCGACCCGCGGGGGAAACGCCGCCTAGCGGTCCTCGCCGGACATCTCGCGCACCGCGGCCTCGATGCCGGCGCCCTCCTGCTCCACCGGCTCGACGTACAGCCGCGCCCACTGGAGGAGCCCGTCGCGCACGCCGGCCACGATCACGCCGGCCATGTCGAGCCTCGTACCGTCCGCCTGGGTGCCGTGCCAGTGCCACTCGCTCCACTCGGTCTCGCCCTCGGCGGTCGCGGACACGAGCTCCGCCGAGAAGTCGGGCACTCCGTCGAAGATCGCGGACCAGTTCTCGCGCACCTGATCCCGTCCCACGAAGGCCCTGTCGGGATGAGCCGGCTGCTCGCTGTCGTAGCGCTCCGCGAAGCAGGCCACGAACGCCTCGATGTCCCGAGCGTTCATGGCGGCCCGAAGCCGCTCGGCGACCAGACCCTCGTGGATCACACCGAGGAGCCTACGCGCCGCGCACTAGCAATCCGGTCAAGGCCCTATAGGTTCGCGGACCCGTGTGGTGAACTATTCACCAGATGGGGAACGATGGCCCACGATCCCGCTGGCAGGTGGCTCGCCAGCTGTTCGTGGGCGGCGACGACCCGTACGCCGGCGCCGACCTGACGAGCTCGCGGAACGCGACGGCCGTGCTCGTCGCGCTCCACGGCCTCCTCGTCCTGATCCTGCTCCCGCTCTTCCCGCCGACGGAAGGCGCGGGCGAGGCGGTCGGCTGGACCCTCGCCCTCGCCTGCGTGGCACTCAACCTGGCGTCGTCGGTGTGGCTGTTCCGCATGCCCGAGGTTCGGTTCGGCTTCATGCTCGCGGTCGCGTACATCGGCATCGCGGAGCTCGTGATGCTGCAGCTCCTCGCGCAGACCGTCCTGCCCTACCAGGCGCTGTTCCTGATCTGGGTGGGCGCGGGGGCGGTGCAGCCCACTCGGCGCTCGCTCGTCCTGCTCGCCGCGATCGTCGCCGCCACGCTCGCCCCGCTCGTCGTGGGAGCGGACGTCCAGCCGGGGGATGTCGTGGGTCTGGCCCTGCTGCTCGCCGCAATCGGCCTCGTCCTGATCGCCTACGTGGGATACGTCCGCGCCCAGCGGCTCACGTTGCAGGGTCAGGAGCGCGATGCCCGCGCCAACGCGATGGCGGCCACCAAGCGGGTCCGCGACCTACAGTGGATCACCGACGCCGCCCTGCCGCACGCGGGTGTGGAGGAGCTGCTCGAACAGCTGCTCAGCCGCATCCTGACGGTGTTCGACGCCGACGACGGCGCGATCCTGCTGCGCGCGGAGGGCGGATCGCGGTTCGAGCTGCGTGCGATGCGCGGCATCGAGCAGGACAGCGACGCGGAGTTCCACCGCACCATCGCGAACCGCTTCGCGGGGCGGCTCGCCTTCTCCCGCCGCCCGCTCACGCTCACCCGAGACGACGCGAGCGGGTTGGTGAGGACGCTGCTCAAGGGATCGGGCCTCGAGGCCCTCCTGGGTCTCCCACTCACGCTGGGCCGCGAGCTCATCGGGGTGCTCTACATCGGCACGCGCACCGCACGCCGCTTCTCCGATGACGACGCCGCGCTGCTCCAGCTGGTGGGTGACCGCGTGGCGCTCGCGGTCGACCGGGCCCGGCGGGTCGAGCAGGAGCAACACATCGCCGAGACGCTCCAGCGCAGCCTGCTCCCGGAGCGGCTGCCGAGCATCCCGGGAATGCAGGTGGCCGTCCGTTACCTGCCCGCGGGCGCGGGCATGGAGGTGGGCGGCGACTGGTTCGACATGTTCGAGCTCGGCGACGGCAGCGTTGTACTGGCAATGGGCGACGTCGTCGGCCGTGGAGTGCGGGCGGCCGCCCTGATGGGCAAGCTGCGCACCTCCCTCGAGGCGTACGCCTTCGACGGCCGCTCGCCCGCGGAGGTCGCCGACAGGCTGCATGCGTTGATGGAGCGCCAGCACCGGGCCGACATGGCCACGATGCTCTACGTCGCGATCGCACCCGACCGTGCGGGTGCGGAGCTCGCGTCCGCCGGGCACATGCCGCTGGTTATCCGCGCGCCCGACGGCACCGCGCGGCTGGCGGGCCGCGAGCCCTCTCCCCCGCTCGGGGCGCTCCCGTTCGTTCGCTTTGACGCGTCCCGGGTCGAGATCGAGCCGGGGTCCACGCTGATCCTCTTCACGGACGGCCTCGTCGAGGTGCGCGGCACAAGCATCGAGGTCCGCCTGGAGGAGCTACGGCGTGCGGTCGAGCTGGCCCCGGCTGACCCGGAGACGCTGTGCGATGCGCTGCTCATCGCCATGCTGGGCCAGGAGGAGACGCGTGACGACGTGGCCCTGCTCGCCCTGTCCGTGGCACCCCTGCCGCCCGAGGGCTTCAGCCTCGAGCTGCCGGCAGAGCCCGAGGCGTTGTCGTCGGCGCGCAAGGCACTCGACCGGTGGCTGATGGAGGCGGGCATGAGCCGCCGCGATGCGCACGCGATCAAGGTGGCGAGCGGAGAGGCATGTGCGAACGCGATCGAGCATGCGTACCGCCCCGGCGACGCCGCGTTCCGCATCGAGGCGAGCCGCCGCGACGCCGAGGTCTTGATCACGGTGCGTGACTTCGGCGGTTGGCGGGAGCCGCGCGGCAGCGACCGCGGTCGAGGCTTGCCGCTGATGAAGGCGCTGATGGACTCCGTCCGTGTGGACCCGTCCTCCGAGGGCACGATGGTGCAGCTCCGCCGCCGGGTGGAGGAAGGGTGAGCGGACGATGACTCAGCTCGCTCAGCTGCACCTCGACGAGACGCGCGGCATCACCGTTGCGACCGTCGAGGGCGAGATCGACCTGTCGAACGCGACCGAGCTCGAGATGGCCATCTCGCACGCCGTGGGGAACGAGGCGGTCGGCCTCGCACTGGATCTGGCGCGCGTGGACTACCTCGACAGCTCCGGCGTGACGCTGCTCTTCAACCTCGCCCGACGCGTGGCCAGGCGGCAGCAGCGCTTCGCCGTCGTGGTGCCGGCCGAGGCCCACGTCGCCGAGATCCTCTCGCTCAGCGGAGCGACCGAGGCGCTCGCGCTCCACGAGACGCTCGACGACGCGGTGCGCGGCCTCTCTACCTGACCCGCCGGCGCCAGAGCACGTAGGTGCCGATGAGCACTGCGGCGAAGACCACGACCGCGATGCCGCCGATCTTGAAGATGTCCTCGGCCGCGTGCCCAAGGAAGTAGGCCAGCAGGCCTACCGACAGCGCCCAGGCGATTCCGCCGAGCGCGTTCCAGAACAGGAACACCGGCCAGCGCATGTGGTTGATGCCGGCGAGCCAGGCGGACGTGATCCGCAGCCACGCGATCCACCGCCCGAGAAAGACCGCCTTCGGCCCGTGGCGCTCGAAGAACGGCTCGCCCCTCGCGATGATCTCACGCCGGTGATGCTCGAAGGCCCCCGGGCGCTCGAGCAGCCGGCGCCCGCCATACCGGCCGATCAGGTAGCCGATGTTGTCCCCGACGATCGCGCCCACGGCAGCGACGACGATGACGAGCTCGATGCTGAAGTCGCCCTTGTGCGCGAGCACCCCCGCCGTGATGAGCGCGGTCTCACCCGGAAGCGGCACACCGGCCGACTCCGCGCCGATGAGCGCGCCAAGGGCGACGTAGCCAACGTGTGCGGGGATCTTGAAGAGCGCCAACATGGCGCTCCCATCATGGCGTTGCCGCTACTTGATCTGGTCGTAGACCTTGAACATCGGCAGGTACATCGCGATCACGATGAACCCGACGATGCCGCCCACGATCAGGATCATGATCGGCTCGAGGATCGAGGTGAGGGCCTTCACCGCGGCCTCCACCTGCTCCTCGTAGAAGTCGGCGATCTTGCTCATCATCGTCTCGAGGGCGCCGGTCTCCTCGCCCACGCCGATCATCTGGGTGACCATGACGGGGAAGGCCTCGGGCACCTCTGTCATCGGCGCGGTCAGGGAGCCGCCCTTCTTGACGGACTCGCGGACCTCGAACATCGCCTTCTCGATGACCTTGTTGCCGGACGTCTTGCCGGTGATGTCGATCGCCTCGAGCATCGGCACGCCGGCCGCGATCAGGCCCGAGAAGGTGCGCGAGAAGCGCGCCAGGGCGACCTTCTGCACGATGTCCCCGATCTTCATCGGGAACTTCAGCTTCAGCCGGTCCCACTGCATCCGGCCGCGCTCGCTCTTCTTCCACTTGCGGAACGTCCACACGATCAGGAACGCCCCGCCGAACATGACGTACCAGCGCTGGGTGATCATGTGCGACAGGAACACCGTGAACTTCGTGATCGCGGGGAGCTCGCCGCCGAAGTCCTTGAAGATCTTCTCGAACACCGGCACGAGGAACGCGACCAGCGCGAACAGCACCACGAACGCGAAGCCGCCGATCAGTGACGGGTAGATCATCGCCGCCTTGATCTGGCGCCTCAGCGCGGCGTCCTTCTCGAGCTGCTCCGCCACGCGGATCAGCGTCGAGTCCAGGATGCCTCCGGTCTCCCCGGCCTCGACCATCGCGACGTAGAGGTCGTTGAACACCTCGGGGTGCTTGCGGAGCGAGTCCGAGAACGCGAGGCCGGCCTCGACGTCCTTGCGGACCTCGATCCAGATGTCGCGCAGCTTGTCGTTCTCGGTCTGCTCTTCGATGATGTAGAGCGACCGGAGCAGCGACATGCCCGAGTTCACCATCGTCGACAGCTGACGCGTCGCGATGACGAGCTCGTCGGGCTTGATGCGCTTGAAGCGCGCCAGGAGGTCGCCGGCGTTCGGGGGCGCCTGCTCCTCGATGTCGACGACGATCAGGCCCTTCGAGCGCAGCTGCGCCGCGACGGCCTGCTTGTCGCCGGCCTCCATCTCACCCTTGGTGGTGGCCCCTGCGAGGTCGAGTGCCTTGAATGCGTAAGTGGCCATCGCCTACGCCGCCCTTACCGTGCCCATGAGGCGACGGAGCTCCTCCGGAGCGGAGGAGCGCGCCTCGGCGAGCTCGCGGGTGATCTTGTGCTCGCGGACGAGCTGGACCAGCGATGCGTCCATCGTCTGCATGCCGTGCGTGCCGCCGGTCTGGAGGGCCGAGTAGATCTGGTGGGTCTTGCCCTCACGGATCAGGTTCCTGACCGCGGGGGTCGGCACGAGGATCTCCGCGGCCACCGTGCGGCCGTTGCCGTCGGCGGTGGGGAGCAGCTGCTGGGTGACGATCCCCTGGAGCGCCACCGAGAGCTGCACGCGCACCTGCTGCTGCTGCTCGGGCGGGAACACGTCCACGATGCGGTCCACCGTCTGCGCGGTGTCCTGAGTGTGGAGCGTGGCGAACACGAGGTGCCCGGTCTCGGCCGCTGTCAGCGCGGTCGAGATCGTGTCGAGGTCTCTCATCTCGCCGACGAGGATCACGTCGGGGTCCTGGCGCAGCGCGGCCTTCAGGCCGAGCGCGAAGCTCTGCGCGTCGGCGCCCAGCTCCCGCTGGTTGACGATGCACTTCTTGTGCTTGTGCAGGAACTCGATCGGGTCCTCGATCGAGAGGATGTGCTCGTGCCGCGTGTCGTTGATCAGGTCGAGCATCGCGGCGAGCGTCGTGGACTTGCCCGAGCCGGTCGGGCCCGTGACGAGCACGAAGCCGCGCGGCTTCTTGGTGAAGTCCTCGAGCGTGGGCGGCAGGCCGAGCGAGTTCAGCTTCGGCATCTCGTGCGGGATCAGGCGGAACGCGGCCGAGAGCGCGGCGCGCTGCATGTACGCGTTCACGCGGAAGCGGGCCTTGCCCGGGATCGAGTAGGCGAGGTCGATCTGCCAGTCGGTCTCCAGCCGCTGACGCTGCTCGTTCGTGAGGATCGAGTAGATGACCTCACGCGTGAGCTGCGGCGTCAGGTGCGGGTAATCCAACGCGTGCAGCTTGCCGTGGTGGCGGATCATGGGCGGTGAGCCTGCAGTCAGGTGGAGGTCGGAGGCGTTGCGCTCCATCACCTGCAGCAGGACTTCTGCGAAATCGAAGTCCATGGGTTTCCTATCGGTCGGAGGGTTGAATTACGTGACCCTTGCCACCTCGGCAATGGACGTGATGCCGTT
>DASUYU010000248.1:0-7005 GCA_036377235.1 Thermoleophilaceae bacterium | reverse complement strand
AGGTGCCCGGGATCTACTGGCACTTCGTCGACGTGATGTGGATCGTCGTGTACTCGACGGTCTACCTCCTGTAGAGCGATGCTGAATCCGCTCCGCTCAGAGCGGGAGGCGTTCCGCTTCCTGCTCTACGTGGCCGTCATCGTGGGCGTGCTCACCGCGGCCGTGCTGCTCTTGCGCGCGATCTCGTGACCGACGACCTCGCGCTCGCCGAACGCGCCGCGCGAGCGGCCGGCGAGGTGCTGATGTCCTACTTCGGCCGGGCCGCCGAGGGCCTCGACGTCAAGTCCTCCCCCACGGACCCGGTGTCCGATGCCGATCGCGAGGCGGAGGCGGCCATCCAGAGCATCATCGCCGCGGAGCGCCCCGACGACGGTGTCATCGGCGAGGAGGGCGCGCGCACGTCGGCGGCCAACGGGCGCACCTGGATCATCGACCCGCTCGACGGGACCGTGAACTTCCTGTACGGAATGCGTGCCTGGGCGGTGAGCGTCGCGCTGGAGGACCGGAACGGGATCGCGGTCGGGGTGGTCTTCAACCCGGTTGACGAGGAATGCTTCAGCGCCACCCGCGGGGGCGGTGCCGTGCTGAACGGCCGGCGCATCCACGTGAGCGGCTGTCCGTCGCTCGACCGCGCGATGGTGGCCACCGGCTTCTCCTACGAGGCCGACCAGCGGGCGCGGCAGGGAGAGCTGCTCACCCGGCTGTTGCCGCGCGTGAGGGATATCCGGAGGGCCGGCGCGGCCGCGCTCGACCTGGCGTACGTGGCGTGCGGGCGCGTGGACGCCTTCTACGAGCGCGGGCTGAAGCGCTGGGACGAGGCGGCGGGCCGCCTGCTGGTGGAGCAGGCGGGCGGCGTGGTCACGGATCTGGAGGGTGAGCCGGCCGGCGTGGTGGCGGCGGCCACGCCGCGGCTAGCCGCCCTTCTGGAGCAGGAAGTCGATTAGGGCCTTTATCTGAGCGTCGGTCAGGCGGCCCTTGAACGCGGGCATCGCGTTCGGGTAGCCCTTCACGATGAACGCGCTCGGGACCTCGATCGACTCGCGGATGTACTCGTCGGCGGTCTTGCCCTTCTCCATGTTCGCGGCCTGGGTCTTCAGCTCGTTGAGGTTCGGGCCGATCGTGCCGGTCGACTTGGCAGGCCCGAACGTGTGGCAGCCCGCGCAGCCGGCCGCGGTGAAGATCTGCTGGCCGGTCTTGGCCTGAGCGAGCCCCGCGGAGGCCAGCGCGCCCTCGTCCTGACCCTTGCGACCGGTTGCGTAGCCCACGTACGCGGCCACGTCGCTCGCCTCGTCGCCCTGCACGAGCCCGGCCGGCATCTGGCTGTCGGTGCGCGGATGCAGGATCTGCCTGTGCACCACGCCCTCGACCGTTTCGCGGTCCATGCCGTCCCGAAGCGCGGCCTGGAAGGCGGTGTCGAGGTTCGGGCCGGTGGTGCCCTGCGTTCCCGCGCGGGCGAGCGTGTGGCAGGAGCCGCACTTCTCCACGAACTTCGCCTTGCCGGTCTCGAGGTTCGGGTCGTTGTGGCCGCAGGCGCCCAGCGCCAGCGCGATCGCGACCGCGCCGAGCGCCGCGAGCGCGGTCCGGACCGTGTTGCGGGTGGGGCTCACGGGGCGGGAACACTATCCATTGGACTGGCCGGACGCGGCCTGAATCACGCCCTCCGCGACGCTCTCCCAGGAGTACCGCCTGGCGGCCTCCGAGGCGAGCGCGGCACGCGCCTCGTCACGCTCCCGCGGGTCCAGCTCGAGCCAGGTCACGAGCTTCGAGCCGATCTCCTCGACCGCGTCCGGGCCCACGTCGAACGACATCAGCGGGCGCAGGTGCTCGGGCAGCGCGGGCCGCAGAGTGGCCGTGACCTCGGCCATGCCCGAGTGGTTCGCCGACAGCGGGAGCGCCCCGCACGCGGCCGCCTCGGCCGCGACCATGCCGAAGGACTCCGGGAACGTCGACGGCATCACCTGGGCCTCGCAGGCGGGCAGGAGCAGCGGGAGGTCGTCGTGCTCGAGCCGGCCGGTGAAGTGAATCCGCGCGGCGGCCTCGGGGGCGGCGCGCAGCCACTCGTCGCCGGCCCTGTCGAGGAAGGCGCTCAGATACCTGAGCTCGCCTGCCGGCCCGCCCTCCAGCTCGCGGCCGCGAGCGGCGATGTCCCGGAGCGCATCGAGGTCGCGGCTCGCCAGCGCCTCCACGAACCGCACCAGCGCGTCGTGGTAGGTGCCGAAGCCGACCATCACGAGGCGCGCGTCGGGCACGCGGCTCACGACGAGCGGCCAGGCCGCCAGGAGCAGGTCCACGCCCTTCGAGACGATGAGCTTGCCAACGTAGCTCACGATCCGGTCCCTCGAGAGATCGAGCTCGCGGAGCACCTCCGGCGATCCCTGCTCGCCGCCCCACGACGCCGCCGGGCGGGAGGCCAGCTGCTCCAGGTCCGGCTCCCTCGGGCGGAACTCGTGGATGTCCACCCCGGGCGGGCCGAGCCGGGTCTTGTCGGGCAGCGTGGACTCGCCGGGCAGCGCCTCGAACAGCGAGTTCGCGGTGTGCTCGGAGCCCACCAGGACCCCGCGCGCCGGCCGGATCCCCTCGAGCGCGTACGGCAGGAAGCGCTCCGGGTGCGGCTTCACGGTGTACTCGAGCGCGCTCCCGTGGATCTTCACGGCGTAGGGCGCCACGCCGGCGCGGGCCAGGATCACCGGCCCCATGACCAGATGGTTCGCCAGCGCCAGGTCCGGCGGCGGCGCCGAGCGCACCGCCTCGACATTCACCGCCAGATAGTGGCCGAGCTCCTCGTCGGTGAGCTCCGGATAGGTCTTGGCGTCGAAGCCCTCGTAGGTGTCGGCCACGTACACCGGCAGCACCCGGCCGATGTCCGGGACGTGGACGGTCACCGAGCCTGACCCGCTCACCTCCGGTGCGTCCCAGCCCGGGTCCTGGCAGAACAGGTGCACCTCATGGCCGAGCTCGGCGAGCGCCCTCACGAGGTTCGCGTTGTAGATGTTGCTGCCCGTTCCGCGCAGCAGGTAGCTGTGGAAGACCAGGATTCGCATCAGGCGCCGCCCCTCCCAACGCTATTCTTCCCGCCCGATGCCAGCCCGTCAGAAGTTCCGCCTGCGTGCCCGCTCAGACCGTGAAGTCGTCCGTGAGGTCGAGCCGGGCGTGACCTACGTTGACCACGAGAGCGGCGAGGAGCTCCAGGTGGTGGGCGCGGTGCTCCCGCTTGCCCCCTCGCCGAGCGACCTCCCCTACGCGGTCGAGAACCTCCGTTTGTGCGGCTGCTCGCTCGAGCAGCTCGTCCAGAACGACCTGAACGACTGCCCCCACTGCGGCCGGCGGCTCCCGGCCGTCGAGCGCTGACCGCGCGCGCCAGGCTCCCGGCGCTGGTGCTCGCCGTGCTCGCGCTGGCCATGGCCGGCTGCGGCGGAGACGACGAGCCGTCCACGCGCACCGCCCGCGAGCTGCCCGACCTGGCCCTCCCGACGACGACGACGCCCGCGACCCCGCCTGTCGAGGAGAAGACGGCGCCCACCACGACGACCGTCGATCCCGCCACCGAGACGCTGCCGGAGGAGGGACCGCCGGCCACGACCCCCAAGGACCCGGCCGACACGCCCGAGAACGACGCACCGCCGCCACAGGGCAGCCCGGCTGAGCGCTTCGAGCAGTACTGCAACGAGAACCCGGGCGCCTGCGGCTGACCTACAGGTTCCGGTGCGTCGGAACCGGCGAGCTGGGCCGCCGCACGCGCGCCGGGGCGGGCACACGCGGCTCATGGTCGCGGCGCCGGTCGATGCCAGGGCTGCGCGAGTGGTCGCGCACGCGCCCGCGCCCGAGGTTCCAGGAGCCGAGGGGCAGCCTGATGCCGCCTCCTCCGGGGCCGTCGCGTCCTCCGCGCGGGCCGGGGCCCTCGCCGCCTCCTCCGTCGTCCCCGCGCGAGTCGTCGTCGTCATCGCGCAGCCGGAAGAACCAGATCAGCCAGATGACGAGCAGGCCGACGTCGAAGACGCGGAAACCGACCATGAAGATCCACCCCTCGGTGGTCACGGTTCGATGCTACCGCGATGCCACGGCGGGTTGAACCCCTTTTTTACAGGCTTTAACCGGACGGGTTCGTGACGTGGTTGCTCGGCACGTAGGTGACCGAGTACAGGAGGCGGGCGCCGTGATAGGTGCAGCCGAACTTGGCCACCTCGCGCAGGTCCTCCATCTCGAAGTGGCCGAGGTTCTTGGGCGGGTCGCAGCTGTCACTCGGGCGCGACGAACGCCACCAGTTCTCGCGCGGGATCGGGCTCGCCAGAAGCACTGCCCAGGTCGGAATGGTGAGCCCGATCCAGTTGCCCTTCTTCACCGGGATCGGCTCGCTGAAGACGAAGGTCGGCTTCGAGCCGAGGTACGGGTCGAGCCGGAAGCGCTCCGACTGCCTGATGAGCCGGTAGTCGAGCCGGTGCTTTCGGGTGGTGCCGCGCCGCAGTACCGAGATCCGGGCCATCGAGGGGGACCCGAAGCGACTGGTGAAGAAGTTGACCTCGTCGTCCGTCGGCTTGGCGAGCTGGACGGTGAACGCGATCAGGTGCCCGTCCCGGCGGATGTAGAACGGGTTCTTCGGGCCCCCCGCGGAGCGGCCCTGGAACCCGGTCATGCGCACCGCGGCCACGCACAGGATGTCGCCCTGCTGCGGGCAGTTGAGCGGGGCGTCGTCAGCCGTCCCTCCCAACTCGACGATGCGCGCGGACGCGCCCGGCGCGAACAGCGCGCCGGCGGCGGCCATGACGGATATGAGCAGGGCGAATCGCTTCATCATCGGGGTACGAACACGGCCAAACTGCCCGTGTTGCGGCTCCTATTTGTAGCGATATGTGATTCGGCCGCGGTCCAGATCGTACGGCGACAGCTCGATCTTGACCCTGTCGCCGGGCAGGATGCGGATGTAATGCCGCCGCATCTTGCCCGAGATATGGCCGAGGACCTCGTGCCCGTTGTCGAGCTGGACCTTGAACATGGTGTTCGGGAGGGCCTCGAGGATCTCGCCCTCCATCTCGATCTTCTCTTCCTTGGGCACGGCGAGTCGGGCGCCTAGATGGCGCGGACGTTCACCGCCTTCGGACCCTTGTCGCCCGTCTCCTCCTCGTACTCGACCTTCGAGTTCTCGGTGAGCGACTTGAAACCCTGGCCGTCGATTCCCGTGTAGTGGACGAACAGGTCACGGTCTCCGTCGTCCGGAGTGATGAAGCCGTAGCCCTTCTCGTCGTTGAACCACTTGACGGTTCCGGTAGGCACGAATTGCCCCTTCCTGCGTGTGCCCGGCCGGTCTTTCGTCGCGAATCCGAACCACGGCACCTGCAATGTTCAACTACGCCGGCCCACGCCGGCCCTGACGGCACCACGCTACCAGGGGTGGGCGGCGGAAGGGAGCCAAACCGGCGCCCCGCCGCGATGCCTTCTGGTACAACGCCCACCGGTGGGAGGCCGACTTCGTCCAGGACTTGCCCTTGCGGCATGTGCCGGCGTACTGCTCGCTCCGGCGGCGGCGCAGGCGCGCATGCCCGCGCCGCGGATCAACGTGCTCTCGAACCGCGCCGACCTCGTGTCAGGCGGCGACGCGCTCGTACGCGTGAAGCTCCCCCGCGGCGTCCGCCCCTCGCGCCTGCGACTCATGGCCGGGCACCGAAACGTGACGCGCGTGCTCCGCCGCACCGGGCGGCGGCGCCTGGACGGCCGCGTGGGCGGCCTGAGGATCGGCAGGATGGCGCTCACGGCCCGGATCCGCGGCGGCAGCGCGGCAAGGCTGTACGTGATCAACCATCCGATCGGGGGCCCGGTGTTCTCCGGCCCGCAGATCCAGCCCTGGACCTGCCAGGCCGGCGCGCGGGACGAGAAGTGCAACCAGAGGTCGTCCTACCGCTTCTTCTACCTGCCAAAGGGCGCACCGCGGAACGGCGGGGCGGTGCCCGGCACCAACACGAACGAGAACAGCGGCTCGTTCCGGCCGTACGACCCGAAGAACCCCCCGTCGCCAGACCAGATCGACACCGCCACGACGACCGAGGGCGTGACCGTCCCGTTCATCGTGCGGCTCGAGACCGGCTACATCGACCGCGACCAGTACGCGATCGCGACGCTGTTCGACCCGAGCAAGCGGTGGCGGGCGAACCGGCCGCAGCGCCAGTTCAACCACCGGCTCGTGCTCACCCACGGCTTCTCCTGCGACACGGAGTACAAGGCGGGCGAGGCGCCGAGCGTGCTCGTGCCGAAGGTGCTGGCGGGCGGGTTCATCGTGGCGTCGCACGCGCTCGACCACGCCGGCCACAACTGCAACCTGCTCACGCAGGCCGAGTCGCTCGTGATGACGAAGGAGCGCGCGATCGACCGATACGGCACGGTCCGGTGGACGATCGGCAGCGGCTGCTCGGGCGGCTCGCTCGTCCAGCAGCAGGTGGCGAACGCCTACCCGGGCGTGTACCAGGGCATCACGCCGCAGTGCTCGTTCCCGGATGCCTGGTCGTCGGGCATTCAGTACGAGGAGTACTACTTCGGCCTGAAGTTCCTCGAGGACCCGTCCCGGTGGGGGCTGGGAGTCATCTACGACCCCGCGGCTCAGACGGCGTTCTTCGACCACCCGAACATCGCGAACCCGATCACGTTCACGACGGTGATCCCGAACTCGGGCGAGCCCTCGCGCGATTGCCCGGGAGTCCCGCCCGACAAGGTCTATGACGAGCACACGAACCCGCACGGCGTGCGCTGCACGCTGCAGGACTACATGGTCAACGCGTTCGGCCGCGACGAGCACGGCTTCGCCCGCCGCGGCTTCGACAACGTCGGCGTGCAGTACGGCCTGAAGGGCCTCCGCGACGGCCGCATCTCGCCCGCCCAGTTCGCGGATTTCAACGCGAGCATCGGCGGGGCGGACATGGACCTGAACATCATCCCGGAGCGGACGGTGGCCGATCCGATCGCGCTCGAGCGCCTCTACAGGACCGGCGCGATCGACTCCGCGAACAACCTCAACAGGGT
>DASUYU010000247.1:0-7011 GCA_036377235.1 Thermoleophilaceae bacterium | reverse complement strand
TGTTGTAGATCGTGAACGCGCCCACGAACACTGCGATTCCTCCGAACACGAGCAGGAGGATCTTCAGGAACTTGACGAACATCTTCAGGCCGTCGAGCGTGAAGCGGTCGTTGGCCGCCGCGGTCTGGACCTGAAGCGAGTCGCCGAGCGACGCCGAGAGCTGCTTCCGGACCGAGTCCGGCCCGCCCACGAGGATCTCGGTGTAGCTGCCGCTCTTGTGGAACAGCTGCTGAGCTGCGTGCAGGTCGAACAGCGCGAACGTGGCTGTGCCGATCGAGTCGACGTCGCCGAACGTGCCGATGCCGGTGACCCGCATCTTCTGCTGAGGCCCGCGGGCCTGGATGGCGATTGTGTCGCCGATCGAGTAGCCCTCGCGGTCGGCCGTGCCGGCGTCGATGACCACCTGGCCCGGGCCCGTCGCGAACCGCCCCTCCTTCAGCTTGAAGGGGGAGAGGTCGCCGGCGCGCCGGTCGAGCCCCACTCCGAAGTACGGACCGGTGCCGACGACGTCGCCGTCCTTGCCGACGATCCGCGCCTCGTCCGTGATGCTTCCCACGGCCGTCTCCACTCCTGGAACCGCGCGAACCTGGTCGAGCGTGTTCTGAGGAATGGAGGGCCGGACCGGATAATCGGAGTCCACCTTGACCACGGTCTTGGCCGAGACGACCGCCGCGGTCCCGTCGTACGCCGAGCTCGACAGCGAGTCAGCGGCGCCCTTCATCGTGTCGGTGAGGGTGTACGCACCGCTCACCATCGCGACCCCGAGCACGATCGCCAGGGCCGTGAGCACCGTCCGCAGACGGCGCGTCGTGATTCCTCTCAGGCCTACGCGCGTCACGAGATCGCCTCCACGCGGCCATCCTCGATGTGGACGGTGCGGTCGGCGGCCTCGGCGGCCACCGGGTCGTGCGTGACCATCACGATCGTCTGGCCGTAGACGCCCGACGCCTCGCGCAGCAGGTCGATCACCTCGGCGCTCGAGTGCGAGTCGAGGTTGCCGGTGGGCTCGTCCGCGAACAGCACCGTGGGCTCGGACACGAGCGCACGGGCCACCGCCACGCGCTGCTGCTGGCCGCCGGACATCTCGGCCGGGCGGTGCGTGCGGCGATCGCCGAGTCCGACGCGCTCGATCACCGAGTCCACGTAGGAGCGGTCGATCTTGCGGCCGGCGATCGAGAGCGGGAGGGTGATGTTCTCCTCCGCGTTCAGCGTCGGGACCAGGTTGAACGCCTGGAACACGAAGCCGATGTGCTTGCGTCGGAGCAGCGTGAGCTGCTTGTCGCCCATCGCGGTGATGTCCTCGCCCGCGATCTCGACCGTGCCCTCGCTGGGCTGGTCGAGGCCGGCGAGCAGGTGCATCAGCGTGGACTTGCCGGAGCCGCTAGGGCCCATGATCGCGGTGAACTCACCGGACGGGATCTCGAGCGAAACGTCGCGTACGGCCTCGACGACGGAGTCGCCGTCGCCGTAGCGGCGGGTCAGGTTGTGTGCCCCGACCGCGACGCTTGCCGGCGCGATCGGAGCTATGAGCGCTGAGTCGTTGTACATGATGCTCTGGGTCTCCTTGGTTGGTTTATGCGGTGAGCTCGGCGGCCCGGGCGATGCGGCCCGCGGCTCCCTCGAGCACTCCTGCCGACAGCAGGGCGGCGGTGGCCTTCTCGACCAGCCGGCCCGTGATTCCTCCGCCGCGGCGGAGCGAGACGGACGCGCAGACCTCGGAGCCCGTCTTCGCGGGCTGGAGCTCGTAACGGACGTCGATTCCGATCGGACCGTCCGCAGACAGCTCGAGCAGCCCGGTGTCGGCCGCGTGGACCTCGACGTCGAAGCCGACGCTCACCCCGGCGACCTTGCCGGTCACGCGTGCGCGGGAGCCGGGCGCCAGGCGCGCCGTATCGAGGTCGTCGACATCGAAGTCGATCGGCGACCAGCGCCGGATCTCCTCCGGGTGCGTGAGCACCTCGAGGACCTGGTCGGGGGTCGCCGTGGTGGTGGTTGTCGCGGTCCAGTTGGCCATGCGACAAGGCTCCCGTGAGAGCGGCCCTAGCGCGTCGGCCTGAACGCCGATCTTGCGTCACCGGACTGGACGATTCGAACGGCACCCCCTGTCGTCCTCACGGATGACCCCCGATCGTCGGCTCGGAGGATGCCCATTCACGCGCGCGCGGTTACCTTGGGTCGCGTGCAGGCACTGGATTCGCTCCGCCGCCGCATCGGTGCGGTGGACCCCTTCAAGCTCGACATCGCCATCGCCGCGCTGTTCATCGCGGTCGCCACCGTCGAGTTCGCTCACCTGGATCCGGAGGGCCACAACCGCGGGCTGACGATCGCGGCCGCCGCGATCGCCCTGTCGGGCCTCGCGTTCCGGCGCCGCGACGCCCTGGTCGGCGCCGTGATCTTCGCCGTCCCGACCGTCCTCCAGGCGTTCCTGGACGGCTACATGACGAAGAACAGCACCACGCCGTTCGTGGGCCTGCTGTTCCTCCTGTACTCCATCGGCCGTTACGCGGAGCCGCTTCGGTTGCGCAACGCGCTGCTGGTGCTGGTCCCGAGCCTCATCGTGACGCTGTCGGTGGAGGTCGGGTTCGAGGGGCCCGCCGACCTCGTCTGGCTGACCTTCCTCTTCGGGCTGCCCGTCGTCGCAGGGCGCGCGCTGCGCAGCCGTGCGCTGCTTCAGGCCGAGCTGCGCGAGAAGGCGGAGCAGGCGGAGCGCGACCGCGCCGACCGCGCCCAGCGCGCCGTCGAGGACGAGCGTGTGCGCATAGCGTCGGAGCTCCAGGAGCTGGTGGCGAACGGCCTGAGCACGATGGTCGTCCAGGCGCAGGCGGTGCCGCGGGCCGTCGAGTCGGGCGACACCGCCCAGGCCGGTGCGGCGCTCGCCGCGGTCGAGACGACGGGCCGCGAGGCGCTCACGGAGATGCGCACGCTGCTGGGGGTGCTCAGGCGCGAGGGCGACGCCGCGAAGCTCGCGCCGCAGCCCGGGCTCGGCCGGTTGGAGGCGCTCGCGGAGCGCACGCGCGAGCGCGGGCTCCCCGTGAGGCTCGACCTCGACGGCTGGCGACGCTCGCTCCCCGCCGGCATCGACCTGACCGCGTACCGGGTGATCGAGGACGCGCTCGACGCGGCGAGGCGGAACGACGCCCGTGGGGCCGAGGTGTACGTCCGGTACCGGCCACGCGAGCTGCAGCTGCAGGTCACGGACGACCGCCCGGACGGCGACTCGGGAGAGCTCGCGGGTCTCAGGGACCGGGTGGGCCTCTACGGCGGCCATCTGCGCGCCGAGCGCGTCGATACAGGCCGCTTCCGCGTGAGGGCCACGCTCCCGCTGGAGGACGAGTCCTGATGCGGGAGCGCCTGCGTGGGCTCAGCGAGCGCGACTGGCGCACGCTGGACCGGCTCCTGGTCGCCGGCCTGATCGTCGTCGCGACGGTCGATCTCTCGACGAACTCCAAGGTCGAGGGGCCGCTCTGGCTCAACCTCCTGCTGATCATCCTGATCGCGCTGTCGTTCCTGTGGCGCCGGACGCAGCCGCTCATCCCCGTGGTCTGCGTGTTCGTCGTGATGTCCGCCATGGCCGTCTGGCTGACCGAGCCGCCGAACATGTTCGTGGCGGTGCTGATCCTCGTAACGGTCGGCTACGCCGCCGGGCGCCACCTGGCCGGACGGGTGAGCACCGTTGCCCTGGCGTTCGGGACCGTGGTGATGGTGGTCCTCGCCGCCGTCTACGACCCGAACGACATCATCTTCCCGGTCACCTTCTTCTGGATCCTGCCGTGGCTCGCCGGCAGGACCCTTCGCAATCAGACCAGGCTCGCGCGCGAGCTGGCCGAGAAGGCCGAGCGCGCCCAGCACGCCCGCGAGGAGGACGAGCGGCGCGCGATCATGACCGAGCGCAACCGGATCGCGCGCGAGCTGCACGACGTGCTGGCGCACAACCTCAGCGTGATGGTCGTTCAGGCCGCCGGGGCGCGGCAGGTGCTCGACAAGAGCCCGGAGCGCGCCGTCGAGGCCGCCGCCCTGATCGAGCGCACCGGCCGCGAGGCGCTGGCCGAGATCCGGCACCTGTTCGGGCCGGTCCGGCGCGGCGGCCCGGAACCGCTGTCGGGCGCGCAGAGCATCGCGCGCGTGGACGACCTGGCGCGACGGGCGCGGGAGGCCGGGCTGCGCGTGGAGCTGCGCGTGACCGGCGACGCGGTGGAGCTGCCGGCCGGCATCGACCTGGCGGCATACCGGATCGTCCAGGAGGCGCTCACCAACACGCTCAAGCACTCGCCCGGAGCGCGCGCCCGCGTGACGGTCGCGTACGAGCCGAACGAGGTGGTGCTGAGCGTGGAGGACGACGGCGAGGGCCCGCGCGACGAACACGAGCTGGGCGGCGCGGGCGGAGGCCACGGGCTCGTGGGGATGCGCGAGCGCGCCGCGGTCTACGGGGGCGTCGTGCAGGCGGGCCGAGAGCCGAACGGCGGCTTCGCGGTGCGCGCGCGCCTCCCCACCCGACCGTTGGTGCCGGCATGAGCATCCGCGTGCTGCTCGTGGACGACCAGGCGCTGATCCGCGCCGGCTTCCGGATGATCCTCGACGCCGAGGAGGACATGGAGGTGGTGGGCGAGTGCTCCGACGGCACGCAGGCCGTGGACAGCGCGCGCCGGCTCACCCCGGACGTCGTCCTCATGGACATCCGCATGCCGGAGATGGACGGCATCGAGGCCACCCGCCTGATCGCCGCGCGCGAGGGGGAGGCCGGGCCGCGCGTGCTGATGCTCACGACCTTCGACCTCGACGAGTACGTCTACGACGCGCTCCGCGCCGGCGCCAGCGGCTTCCTCCTGAAGGACGTGCCTGCCGAGGAGCTCGTGAACGGCATCCGCGTGGTCGCGCACGGCGACGCCCTGCTCGCGCCCTCGGTGACGAAGCGCCTCATCCACGAGTTCTCGCGCGGCCCGTCGGCCAACCGGAAGCCGCCGCCGGAGCTCGAGGAGCTCACCCCGCGCGAGCTCGAGGTGTTCGCGCTGATCGCGCGCGGGATGTCGAACGCCGAGATCGCGGAGGAGCTGGTGGTGTCCGAGACGACCGTCAAGACGCATGTGGCGCGCGTCCTGATGAAGCTGGGCGTGCGCGACCGCGTGCAGGCGGTCGTGCTGGCCTACGAGTCCGGCGTCGTGGCGCCGGGATCGACCGTCAGCGAGTAGTCGAGCCAGCGGTCGTCCCGCGTCGCGCCAACCCGGTCGTAGACGGCCTGGGCGCGCAGGTTCGTGCGGGCCGTCTGCCAGGCGAGGTCCGTGGCTCCGTGCGCGCGGCAGCGCTCGGCGCATTCGGCGATCAGCGCTTCCGCGTGGCCGCCGCCGCGCGCGCCCTCGGCCACGAACAGGTCGTTCATCACACCCAGGCGTGAGGCGCCGAGCGTCTGCCACGTCCAGAAGATCGTGGCGAAGCCCACGGCCGTGCCGTCGTCGTCGCGCGCGATCAGCTGCACGCCCTCCAGCCCCGGGTTCGCGATCAGCTTGCGCGACATGGCGAGGAGAGCCTCGTCCGTGGGCGCGACCTCGTAGAAGTCGCAGTAGCCCCGCATCAGCGGGAGCAGCTCGTCGAGGTCGGCCTCGGTCACGGTCGCGATCACGACGCCGACCCTAACCAACGGCCTAGCATCACGCCGGGTGAGCGAGGCGACCGACAAGATGCGGGCCGAGGGACTGCCGGACATCGCGATCAGCACGTTCGAGCACTACGAGCGGCTGCTGGGCGAGGGCGACGAGGGCACGCTGCCCGAATCCGAGCTCGAGCCGCTCGAGGAGGTCAGGGGATCGGACGACCTGCCCGACGCGGACCCGGCCGACCTCGAGAAGGTCGTCGTCCTCAAGCTGAACGGCGGGCTCGGCACGAGCATGGGGATGACGAAGGCGAAGTCGCTCGTCGAGGTGAAGGACGGGCAGACGTTCCTGGACGTGATCGCGCGCCAGGTGCTCCACCTGCGCGAGCGCCACGGCGCGGCCATCCCGCTGCTCCTGATGAACAGCTTCGCCACGCGCGACGACACGCTCGAGGCGCTCGAGCGGTACCCGGACCTGAAGCTCGACGGCCTGCCGCTCGATTTCTCGCAGGGCAAGGTGCCGAAGCTGCTGGCGGACGACGATCACCGGCCCGTGTCCTGGGAGGCCGACCCGTCGCTCGAGTGGGCGCCGCCCGGGCACGGCGACGTGTTCACCTCGCTCGCGTCGTCGGGCACGCTCGACACGCTGATCGACCGCGGCTACGAGTACCTGTTCCTGTCGAACTCGGACAACCTCGGCGCGGTGCTCGAGCCGCGCATCCTGAGCTGGTTCGCGAAGGAGGAGCTGCCGTTCCTGTCCGAGACGGTGGACCGCACCGAGGCCGACCGGAAGGGCGGCCACCTGGCGCGCCGGGCCGAGGACGGCGGACTGGTCCTGCGCGAGACGGCTCAGGTGCCGGAGGGAGACGAGGAGGCCTTCGAGGACACGGAGCGCCACCGCTTCTTCAACGCGAACAACATCTGGGTCAACCTCCGCGCGCTGAAGCGGACGCTCGAGGAGCGCGACGGCGTGCTCGGCCTGCCGATGATCGTGAACAGGAAGACAGTGGACCCGAGCGACTCCTCGTCGCCGGCAGTCCTGCAGCTCGAGACCGCGATGGGAGCGGCGATCGGCGTCTTCGACGGCGCCGCCGCGCTGCACGTACCGCGAGCCCGCTTCGCGCCGGTGAAGACGACGAACAACCTGCTCGTCGTCCGCTCCGACGCCTACGAGCTGGCCGACGACTGGACCGTGCAGCTCGCACCCGGCCGCGACACGATCCCGATCGTGGAGCTCTCCGACGAGTTCAAGCTGCTGCGCGACTTCGAGGACCGCTTCCCCGCCGGCCCGCCCTCGCTGATCGAGGCCGAGCGCCTCGAGGTGGAGGGCGACGTCCATTTCGGCCGCGACGTGAAGGTGCGCGGCACCGTGCACGTGGACGGCCCGGCCGAGATACCGGACGGCGCGGTCCTCGAGGGCTGACTAG
>DASUYU010000246.1:0-12801 GCA_036377235.1 Thermoleophilaceae bacterium | reverse complement strand
TACGGGCACGGTGAGCCAGCCCGAGTCGGGCATCGCCGAGTGCGGGCGAGCGCGGCCCTCCTCGATCAGCCGGTCGCGCACAGCGCGCGGAAGCGGGATGTCCGCGAACGCGCCGCGCTCCCCGGCGTCGTGCAGATGTCCGAGCTGACGGCGCCCGACCTGGAACATGGGCCCGCCGAAGCGGGGCTCGGTCGCGAGCTCGACCCCCTCCCAGTCAGACACCTCGTCCACAAGCGCATCCACGAGTTCGCTGCTCATGGAGATATCATCCAACCTCAAGTGCACTTGAAGTCAAGACCGAGAGGGGTCTGACCCTTTTCTGAGGGTGGTTGAGGGTTTGTTCGCATGGCAGAGCTTCTGACGATCGGCGAAGTGGCGGCTCGGAGCGGGGTGGCGACGTCGGCGCTTCGGTTCTACGAGGAGCGGGGGCTGATCAGCTCGGAGCGAGCGTCGTCCGGCCACCGGCGCTTCAACCGGCCGGTGATCCGCCGGGTGGCGTTCATCGTGTTCGCGCAGCGCGTCGGCCTCGGCCTCGACGAGATCGGCGAGGAGCTGTCGAAGCTGCCCGCGGACCGGGTCCCGACCCGGTCGGACTGGGCGAAGCTCTCAACCGCCTGGAGCAGCCGCATCGACGAGCGAATCGCCGAGCTGGAGCGCCTGAAGGAGGGCCTCACGGAGTGCATCGGCTGCGGCTGCCTGTCCCTCGGCCGCTGCCACCTGGCCAACCCCGGCGACCGCGCCGGCACCCGCGGCCCGGGCCCGCGGTACTGGATCGGGGACCCGCGGCCGTAATTTGCGGCTGCGAATCCTGCACACAACCCCCCAATGGCTGGCGAGGCGCCCCCCTTCGGGGTTACTCTCGCTCCGTGGAGGCCCTCCGGAGGTGTACGCGCGTCGGCGTGCTGCTCGTCGCGATGCTCGCCATCCCGGCCGCCACGGCACACGCGGTTGTGGAGCCCCCGCAGCTCGTGGGCGGGCCGAACTCCAAGTGGATCTCGGGCGACCTGATTCAGCAGACCGGCCTCAACTGCTCGACCGCGATTCTCGGCAGCTCCTACACCGAGGTCATGGTGTCCGGCGTCGCTTCATATGGGGGACTCGACTCGGTGCCCAAAGTGGGCGACCCGTACTGGACGGCGTTCCTCGTCGCGATCCCTGGGAACCCGTGCGGATCGGGCTCTTCGTCAGTCGTGACGACGCTCGTGATGCCGCCGAACACGCAGGTGGACACGAGTCGCCAGGTCAAGTGCTACGGCCTGCCGCGCAACCACGACGACACCACCCCCTGGCTCGACATTACGAACGAGAGCTGGAGCTTCCTGGGGCAGAGCGGCCCGTACTGCGCCCATCAGCCCACCGTCTCGCCCTATCACCAGGGCGGCCTGCAGTTCGGCTTCCGTCCGCTCGCCAACGGCCAGTTCTTCTGGATCTTCGTGCCGGTTAAGTCGACCGCCCAGCTCGTCGGCGCCGGCCACAGCCCGCCCGACGGCTTCTACTGGCTCACCGACGCCACGGGCGTCTACGCGAACCCCGGGCTCAGCACAGTCTGGGCGAACGTATTCCCGTCCGGCAGCGGTGGCGACCCGTACGTCTACTTCGGGCGCGAGCCCGGCGCGCTGCCCTTCTGGAAGAACGACGCGCCCGACGGCCTCAAGAACCGAGTGGAGTTCTTCGTCAACCTCTACAGCGCGTTGAAACCGGGCACGCTGTGCTTCGCGCTTCATGAAGGCGCCTCCGCGGCAGGACCGCTCGTGCCAGGCGGGGACTGCACCAGCGTGGGCGGGTGGGACAGCACGATTCCCAACACCAGCGACCTGTGGCAGGTCTTCGGCACGGGCGAGAGCGACGGACCGAATCACGGTTACGTCCCATTCGCCTATGACGACGACACGACGTACACGATGCGCTGGTTCTTCAACTACAGCGGCGGGCAGGCCTACAAGGACGTGACCTTCCACACGCTCGCCGGCCCCGACCAGGACGGCGACGGTGTCGCGAACAACGGCACCGACCAGTGTCCGGCCGTCAAGGGGACGCTGCCCAACGGCTGCCTCCCCGCCGTCCAGGCGGATCCCGACAAGGACGGGGTCTATGGAGGGGACGACAAGTGCCCGAACACCGATGGCCAGGGCTCGCTCAACGGGTGTCCCGGCGGGATCATTCCGGATCCGCCGAAGCCGGATGTGCTGACCGGCATTCTCACCAGCGTCAAGAGCGGTGCTCTGCTCAAGAAGAAGGCGCTTGGCAAGGGATTGACGGTGAAGTTCACGTGCACCGTCGACTCGGCGGCCAAGGGTGCCCTCAGCATCAGCAAGAAGACCGCCAAGAAGCTCGGGATCAGGACCAGGAAGAAGAACGTGACCATCGCCGGCGGCAAGGGCCAGTGCTCGAAGGCCGCGGGCGGCAAGCTCAAGCTCAGGCTCGCGCGCGCGTATGCGAAGAAGGTCCTGCGGGCGAAGAAGAAGTTCCCGGCGAACCTTGCCGTGAGCCTGACCGCGCCTAATCAGACGCCGGTCAAGATGAAGCGGTCCGTCAAGGTCGGCTGAGCGGCGTCGGGGGCCTGGCGCGTGCTCGCTCGGCGAGGCGCACCGGCCGTGGGAGCATTCGGTACCGGATGACCGACACCACGTGCCCGAGCTGTGACGCGCCCGCACCGGCGCGGGCGCGTGCCTGCGCCCGCTGCGGCTTCCGCTTCTTCGAGGACGGCGGCCCGGCCGACCACCTTCCGCGGCCGGACCGGGCGGTGCTCACGGTCGGGGCGGTCGCCACGGCGCTCGTGGTGGCGGTGATCGCCGCGGCCCTTCTCCTGACCGGGGGAGGCGGCGGGGATGACTCGGCCGATGTGGCAGCGGCCGCGGCCGCGATCCCGCACCTCACCATCCTGTCCCAGGAACCGCTGTCGCGCCGCGCCGCGGAGCGCCTGCTCGAGGAGCGATATCTCCCGATCCCGGACGACGACGAGGCCGACGTGACCTGCTCCGTGCGCATCCCGAAGCCCGCCCACTCGGTGCGGCGCTGTGAGGTTCGCTACCCCGGCGGGGCGACGCGCCGGATAGTGGTCCTCACGAACGGGCGCGGCCAGGAGGTGCTGAGCAGGCCCTGACGGTTAGCCGCCACTCACATGGCGGACAGCCCCGTGGTCACGGGCCCGGCGCCCCGGCACCATCGAGGGATGTATCCGACCGTCAGACAACTCCAGCCGCTCGGCCTCCGGCGCGAGGCTAGGCCGACTGCAGATACCGCAGAACAGCCAGCACGCGACGATGCTCCTGCCCAGTCGCCTCCAGCCCCAGCTTCGAGAAAATACTCGTCACGTGCCGCTCCACTGCGCGCTCTGAGACAAAGATTGTCTCGGCGATCGCCCGGTTGGAGTAGCCCTCGGCCATGAGCGCGAGCACGTCGCGCTCGCGGTCGGTGAGCTCGCTGAGCGGCTCCTCCCTGCGGCCCACCATCTGAGCCACGACCTCGGGGTCGAGCACCGAGCCGCCGCGGCCGATCCGCTGCACCGCCTCCGTGAAGCGCTCGATCTCGCCGACGCGATCCTTCAGCAGGTAGCCGACCCCCTCGGTGCCGCCGGCCAGGAGCTCGCTGATGTAGCGGTCCTCGACGTACTGCGAGAGCAGCAGGATCCCCACGTCGGGCAGCTCCTGGCGGATCGACAGGGCGGCGCGCAGGCCGTCGTCCGAGTTGTCCGGCGGCATGCGCACGTCGATGACCGCCACGTCCGGCTTGTGCGCGCGCACCTTCCGCATCAGGTCGTCGGCGTCGCCGGCCTGGCCCACGATCTCGAACCCGGCGTCCTCGAGCAGCCGCGCGGCGCCCTCGCGCAGGAGCACGGCGTCGTCGGCGATCACTATTCGCACGGGATCTCCGCTCTGACGACGGTGCCGCGCCCCGCCGGGCTGCGAACGCTCAGTGCTCCATCCACGGCCGCCACCCTATCCGCGATGCCGCGCACACCCGACCCAAGCAGGTCGGCCTCGCCTCGGCCGTCGTCCCTGATCGTCACTCGCAGCCGCCCGTCGACCTGCGCGGCGCTCACCTCGACCGCGCTCGCACCCGAGTAGCGGGCGGCGTTTGTGAGCGCCTCGGCCACGACGAAGTACGCGGCCGCCTCGACGGCCGCGGGGAAGCGCTGGTCCGGCGCATCCGTGAGCTTCGCCGGGATGCTGCTGCGCTCCACGAGCGCCCGGAGCGCCGGCTGCAGCCCGCCCTCGGTGAGCACCACGGGATGGATGCCGCGCGCCAGCTCGCGCAGCTCCGCCGTCGCCTCGGTGAGAGCTTCCACCGCGGCGTCCAGGAACTCGGCTGCGCCCATCGGGTTGGCGTCGATCTTCGCGCGTGCCATCCGCAGCTGCAGCCCCAGCTCCACGAGCCGCTGCTGCGCCCCGTCGTGGAGGTCGCGCTCGAGCTTCTTGCGCGCCTCGTCGCCCGCCTCCACGATGCGCGCGCGCGAGGCGCGCATCTCGGCCTCCCACTGCTTTCGCTCCGTGATGTCGCGCAGGTAGCCCGCGAACCCGGCCTGGTCCGGCAGCTCGATCCTCGTGATCGTGAGCTCCACCGGAAACGTCGACCCGTCGACGCGCATGCCGGTGAGCTCCAGCCGCTGGTCGAGCACCGCGGGCTCGCGCGTCTCCCGGTACCGCGCGAACCCCGCGCGGTGACGCTCCCGCAGCTCCGGCGGGACGATCAGCTCGGCCATGTCGCGCCCGACCGCCTCCGCCGCGGTGTAGCCGAAGATCCGCTCCGCCGCGGGGTTGAACTCGAGCACGTGGCCGTCCTCGTCGATGCTGATCACCGCGTCGAGCGCGACCTCCAGCATCGCCTCGTGGCGCGTGCGCGCCGCGCGCAGGTGCCGGGCGTCCCGGCGCCGCTCGACGGCCTGGCCGATCTGGTCGCCCAGCGTGGCCATCATCTCGAGCAGCTCCGAGTCCAGCTCGCGCGGCTCGCCGGTGTAGAACTCGACCACGCCGAGCACGCCGCGGGCGCTCCGGAGCGGGAAGCAGAATGCGGCGTGCAGGCCGGCGCTACCGGCCGCGGGGGCGCGAGGGAAGTTCGGGTCGTACTGGACGTCCGCGATCCACGCCGCCTCCCCGGTGGCCCACACGCGCCCCGGCAGGCCCTCGCCGGGCGCGAGCCTGAGGTCGCGAGAGACGCTCACGAACTCGGCGGAGTCCACATCGGGCGCGCACCACGTCTCAACGCAGACGAGCACGCCCGGCTCTCCGGGCGCCGGCTCCCACGCAGCGCCCAGACGCCAGCCGAGCCCCTCGCCGATCGCGGCCAGCGCGCGCTCGAGCGCCTCCTGCGGATCGAGGGTCTCCGCGAGGCTCCGGGCCACCCGGTGCTCCGTCCGTGGAAGCGTCGCCATGTCCCTGCATGATCGCCGCTGAGGCGGCCCGATGCGAGTCCCACGGCGTCAAGGCGTCGGTTTTCCGCCAGGAAGTGGGCGGCCACCCCCCTGATCGCACGCCTCGCTCGATGGAACCGTTGTTCCACCCCCATGTTCGGTCGAAAGGAACCCCCATGCGAGCCAGCCTGAGAGCACTGGTCGTGGCGCTTGCCGTCGCCGGCGCGGCGCTTGCCGTGCCCGCCCTCGCGAGCGCCGAGACCACCTTCTGCATCAACGCCGACGCCGTCTGCCCTCCGGGCGGCGAGGACCGCGCCGATCTCCAGATCGCGCTCGACCAGGCTGCGGACACCGCCGACCACGACGTGATCCTCCTCGGCGACAAGCAGACGCCCTACTTCGGCCCGTTCACCTACGAGCCGGTGGCCCTCTCGAAGTTCAACGGCGTGACGATCAAGGGCGTGGGCGGACGGCCCTCGCTCACCGCCGGCGTCGGAGACACGATCATCACCGGCCACAAGGCATCGCTGGAGCGGGTGGACATCTTCGCCGACCTCCCCGAGGGGCTCGCGGCTGACCTCGACGCGGGCGACCTCACGGACGTGAAGGTCACTGGTCCCGCGAGCTTCCATCCCGATCTGAACGGGATCGCGGTGACCGGTCCGTCCAAGCTCGACCACGTGGAGATCGACGGCGGCTACCAGACCGCGCTGACCGTGAAGGGCGGAGGCCTGGCCGGCCGCGAGGTCACGGCGCACGGCCTGACGATCCAGGGGCCCGACGAGGGCATCGTCCTGGAGCAGTCGGCCGATTTCCAGGCGAGCCGCTTTCGCGTGGACGCCGTTGGGGCCGGCATCGTCTCGACGGGATTCGTGAACATCGCCGCTGGCGTCGTCACGACGAGCGGCCCGGGCTCGGTGGGCCTGCTGCAGCCGGAGCCCTCGGAGGGCAACTTCGAGCTGGACCACGTGACCGTGGCGCACGTCGGGCAGCCGAACGGCAACGACTCCGCGTTGCTGCTGAGGGCGGCCCAGCCGCTCGACACGAGGCTGCACGCCGTCGCGATCAGCGGCTACACGCGCGGCTTTCGGCGTCCGTTCGTGAACGGGGCGCCGCCGGAGAACGTGGTGATCACCGACAGCGCCTGGGACCCGTCGCACGACGAGCTCGAGCACGACACCGGCGTGTTCGTCGAGCAACGCAACTCGCACGTCGCGCCAGATGTGGTGAACGTCGCGGGAGGCGACCTGCACCCGCGCGCCGGCTCGTCGGCGATCGACCGCGACCAGCTGACCGACCTCGCGCAGTTCACCGACCTCGAGGGCGTGGCCGCTCTCGACGGAGACGGTGACGGGATCGCCCGCCCGGACGCCGGTGCGTTCGAGTTCCGGCCGGCGCAGCCGGAGCCCGGGACCGGCGGCGGCAACGGCGCGCCCGCGAAGGACGTGTCCGCACCGGTGCTGAGGAAGCTGCGCATCGTGCGCAGGCCGAAGCTGCGACTGGCGTTCACCGCAAGTGAGGCGGCGACGGTGAAGATCGTCCCGCAGCGGATCGTTCGCGGCCGCGCCGCGAAGGCGCGGAAGCCGATCGTCCGTCACGTGAGCGCGGGCCGCGGGTCAGTGGCGCTCGCAAGGGCGCTCCGCCGGGCGGGCCTCCTGAGGGCCGGCACCGTGCGGCTGTCGGTGGTTGCCACCGACGCGGCCGGGAACCGGTCCCCGAAGCGCGTGCTGCGGCTCGGCATATCCTGACCCGATGAACGACTCCCCCCGCATCCTCCTGTTCGACATCGACGGCACGCTCGTCTCGACAGGGGGTGCGGGGGCCGTCGCCTGGAGGCAGGCCTTCGAGGAGCTGCACGGCATCCCGGCCGACATCGGCGAGTTCACGGACGCCGGCATGACCGATCCGGACGTGGGCGAGAAGACGTTCGAGGCCGTGATGGGCCGCAGGCCCAGCCCGCGTGAGCTCGCGCAGCTCATCCAGCGCCGGCTCGAGCACCTGCCCGAGGCGATCGCCCAGAGCGAGGGCTACCGGGTCCTGCCCGGCGTGCCCGAGCGGCTGCGGCAGCTCAGCCGCGACGGCCACCTGCTCGGCCTGATCACCGGCAACGGCGACGGAGCGGCCTTCGTGAAGCTCTCGCGTGGCGACCTCATGCGCTGGTTCTCCTTCGGCGCCTACGCGACCGCCGGCGTGAAGCGGGCCGACATCGTGCGGCGCGCGGTGGAGCGGGGCGAGGCCACGCTCGGGGCCGACGTGCCCAACTCGGAGATCTTCGTGATCGGCGACACGCCGCTCGACATCGAGGCGGCGCACGCCGTGGACTGCTGCGCCATAGCGGTGGCAACCGGCCACTACGACGCCGACGCGCTCCGCGAGGCCGGCGCCGACCACGTGCTCGCGACGCTCGAGGAAGAGCTGCCACTTAGTTAGCTTGCTAACGTTGTGGCGCGTGGATGCACGTCGAAGCACCGACGCGCCGTCGGCCGGGCAGGACCTCACGGACGCGCTGTACGACTTCTTCAAGGCTGCTCGCCGAGCGCGCGGACGCGCCGCTCGTGACCCGTCTCCCGACGGGCTGTCGCTCGCCCAGTACCACCTTCTGGAGCCCCTGTCGGGTGGGCCGCGCACGAACCGGGAGCTCGCCGAGCAGGCCGGCATCTCCGCCCCGACGGCAACGCGCATGGTGGACGGGCTGCTGCAGCGCGGCCTCGTGACGCGGATCGACGATCCAACCGACGGGCGGGCTGTCGTGATCTCGCTCACCGAAGACGGGCGTACGGCACTTGGTCAGAAGCAGCGCGAGTATGCCGCCCGCCGGCGCAGGGTCGCTGAGGCCCTGGACCCGCACGAGCAGGCGGTCGCGACGGACCTCCTGCGGCGGCTGGCGGCGGTGATCGAAGAGCTGTGACCGAGCCCCGGCCCGGTTATCTCCTGTCGCCGAGGGCGACGATCCTGGCGCTGTCCGGTGTGCTGCTCGGGATGCTGCTGGCTGCGCTCAACCAGACGATCGTGGCCACCGCGCTTCCCCGCATCACCGAGGACCTCGGCGGGCTCGCGCACTACTCCTGGGTCTTCTCGGCCTACATGCTCGCCTCGACCGTCACGGTGCCGATCTACGGCAGGCTGTCCGATATCCACGGCCGGCGGCCGTTCTTCGCGATCGGGATCGTCGTGTTCATGGCCGGCGCTGTGGTGGGCGGCACAGCCGGCTCGATGACCCAGCTGATCGTGGCGCGCGCCATCCAGGGCCTCGGCGCCGGCGCGCTGATCCCGCTGGCGATGGCCGTGATCGGCGACCTCATCCCGCCGTCGGATCGCGGGAAGTGGCAGGGCCTGACCGGCGCCGTATTCGGGCTCGCCTCGATCATGGGCCCGCTCACGGGTGGCTGGATCGCCGACCACGCCGACTGGCGCTGGGTCTTCTTCGTGTCGCTGCCGGTCGGCGTGGTGGCGCTCGTCGTCGTGCTCTCCACGCTCCGCATCCCGCCCCATCCCGACCGCGCCGGCGGCATCGACTACACAGGCGCCGGGCTCCTGGCGGCGGGCGTCTCGTGCGTGCTGCTCGGGACGGTCCGAGCGGGCGAGCAGGCGCCGGGCGGATCCGGTGAGGTGATCGCGCTGTTCGCCGTCGGCGTCGCCGTGCTGGCCCTCCTGGCCTGGCACGAGCGCCGCGCCGAGAGCCCGATCGTTCCCGTCTCGCTGTTCCGGCTCCGCATCTTCAGCGCGGCCGCGGCCGCGTCGTTCGCCGTCGGCGTGGGCATGTTCGGCGCGATCATGTTCGTGCCGCTGTTCGTGCAGGGCGTGCTCGGCCAGTCCGCCACCAACGCCGGCCTCGTGCTCACTCCGCTGATCCTGGGCCTGGTGGGCGCGAGCGTGGGCAGCGGCCAGCTCATCTCCCGCACCGGGCGCTACCGGTGGGCGATCGTCTCCGGCCCGGTGGTGATGGGCGCCGGGTTCGCGCTCCTGGGCGGCCTCGGCACGGGGTCCACGCGCGGATCGGCCACGATCGCCATGGTCGTGCTCGGCATCGGACTGGGGCTGGTATTGCAGAACCTCCTCCTCGTCGTGCAGAACTCCGTGCCCAGCCGCGAGCTGGGCATCGCGACCAGCGCGACCCAGTTCTTCCGGACCACGGGCGGCACCATCGGCGTGAGCGTCATGGGCGCGCTGATGACGTCCGGCCTGCCGAGCGACGCGGAATCCGCCTCGCCGCAGCAGCTCGCCCACGCGATCCACCCCGTCTTCATGCTCGGCATCCCGCTGAGTGTCGTGGCGCTGGCGCTGATCCTGTTGATTCCGGAGAAGCCGCTCCGCCGCCACGTGCGCGAACCCGAGCCCACTCCCGTGGCGGCGTGACCTCGGCCCCGGTCCGGCAGCACCACAACGTCACGCTCGCCGTGCTCGCGCTGGGCGCGCTGTCCTACGCGCTGCTGCAGACGATGGTGGCGCCGGCGCTCCCCGAGATCCAGCACGAGCTGGGCGCGACGCCCACACAGGTCACCTGGGTCCTGACGGTCTACCTGCTGAGCGCCTCGATCGCCACACCGATCCTCGGCCGGCTCGGCGACATGTTCGGCAAGGAGCGCATGCTCGTCGTCGTGCTCGGGCTGTTCGCCGCGGGCTCGCTGATATGCGCGCTGTCCAGCAGCCTCGAGCTCCTGATCGCGGGCCGGGCGGTGCAGGGCGCGGCCGGCGCGGTGTTCCCGCTCGCGTTCGGGATCATCCGCGACGAGTTCCCGCGCGACCGCGTGGCCACGGGCATCGGCCTGATCTCCGCCACATTCGGGATCGGCGGCGGCGGTGGGCTGATCCTCAGCGGGCTGATCGTCGACAACCTCTCGTACCGCTGGATCTTCTGGTTCGGCCTCGTCGTGGTGCTGATCGCCGTGGTCGCCACCCGCCTGTGGGTGCCCGAGTCGCCCGTCAAGTCGCCCGCTCGTGTGGACTACGGCGGCGCCGCGCTGCTCTCCGCGGGGCTGACGGCCTTCCTCGTCGCGGTAAGCGAGGGCAACCGCTGGGGCTGGAGCTCGGCGCGCATCATCGGCCTGTTCGTGGCGGCCGCGGTGCTGCTCGTGGTCTGGGTGCTCTACGAGCAGCGCGTTGCGCAGCCACTCGTGGACATCGACCTTCTCCGGCTACGCGGCGTGTGGACCACCAACCTCACGGGCTTCCTGATCGGCTTCGGCATGTTCGGCTCGTTCATCCTCGTGCCCCAGTTCGTGCAGATGCCGGAGGCGTCCGGCTACGGATTCGGCGTGGGCGTCCTGGGCGCGGGCCTGTTCATGCTGCCCTCGACCGCGGTCATGCTCGTGGCCGGGCCGCTCGCCGGGTCGCTGGCCGGCCGGGTGGGATCGAAGGTGCCGCTGCTGATCGGCACGGCCTGCGCGAGCGTCAGCTTCGTCCTGCTCAGCGTGGCCCACTCGGAGGAGTGGCACATCGTCCTGGCCGTGGGGCTGCTCGGGCTCGGCATCGGGCTGTCCTTCGCCTCGATGGCGAACCTGATCGTCGACGCCGTGCCGCAGAGCCAGACCGGCGAGGCCACCGGCATGAACACGATCATGCGCACGGTCGGCGGCGCGTTCGGCGCTCAGATCGCGGCCGCGATCATCACGAACCACCTCGAGCCGGGCACCTCATTCCCGACCGAGGACGGCTTCACGACCGCCTTCGTGCTCGGCGCCGTGTCCGTGGCCATCGCGTTCGCGGCAGCGACGCTGATCCCGGGTCGCGCCTCAGGCGGCCGAAAGGGCGAAGCCAGCATAGGATCGCCCCGTCCACGACCGAGGAGAGCTCATGGCCCGAGCGGAAGCGAAGATCAAGGACGGCGCAGCCCCCTACCTGGAATCCGGTGAGGAGGTCCTGGCCGCGATCGTCGCACGTCCGCGCGGGTGGACCCAGAGCACCGCATCCCCGGGTGGCGGCGTGGTCGCCGGTGCCGTCGGCGGTGTGCTCGGCGGCAAGAAGCAGCAGGCGAACATCGGCGCGGCGCAGGACTCCGGCTTCGAGATCGCAAGCCCGATGGCCCTGGCGGTAACCAACAGGCGGCTGCTCTCGCTGAAGATCAGCAACCCGGTCGGGCTCGGCATCGGCGGGGACGTCAAGGAGCTCGTGAGCGCGGCTCCGCTCAGCGAGGTGGACTCGATCGAACTGAAGCGGCTGGCCGTCGGCAAGACCGTGACAGTGACGGTGCGCGGCACGCCGTTCGTGCTCGAGGTGGGGGCGGGCGCCAACGCCAAGGGCGTGGCCGACTCGTTCGAAGAGGCGAAGGCGCAGGCCGCCCCGGCCTAGGCGCTCAGCCCGCCGGGAGCGGCGCCAGGTCAGGCTCGACGAAGGACCCGCGCGCCCGCTCGCTGTGGAGCAGGGCGTCGCTGTAGTGCGCGCTCAGCACGCCGGGGCGCAGCAGCCGGGGGTTCGCGTCCAGGAACTCGCCGAACGGAAGCGGCGCGCTGTCCACGGCGAGCCGGCCGACCACGCGCGCCCATGCCACGGTCATCGTCTCGTGGTACTTGCGCGGCGCGCCGTGCGCCTCGGCGAACGCGCGGATCCCGCGTGCGCCCTCGACCGCGGCGGCCACGCCCCCGCGTCTCGCGTAGGCGAACGCGAGCCGGATGTGATCGCGATGGGAGAGCTCGTCGAGAGCGTGGGCCTCGAATCTCTGCAAGAACTGATCGTCCGTCACTACGAGATCGTACTATTCGATCTCGAATCATGCAAGGCGTCGAGCGCCTCCAGCGTCTCGAAGAACCCCTTTGCCGAGCGGTCGGACACCTTCGCGAGCGCTCGCCTGTCGAGATCCCGGAACGCCCGGCGCACCCGCTCGCGCGCCTTCTTCCCCTCCGGCGTCAGCGTGAGCCGGAACGAGCGGCGGTCGCGCGGGTTGAGCGCTCGCTTGACGAGGCCTCGCCGCTCCAGCCGGTCGACGATGCCCGTGAGCGTCGATGCCCGCTGTCCGGTGGCGGCCTGCAGCTCCGCGACGGTGCGCCCGCGGCGCGGGTCGAGCTGCGCCAGCGCGTTCACCTCGCCCTGGGTCAGGCCCAGGTCCGCGAGCTCCGCAGTGAGCAGCTCGAGCACGCGATGAACGGTGCGCTCGAGCGCCGCGACCACGCTCGCGTGCGAGTCGTCGGGCATGCGGAAACCCTAGGTCACCGCGCGCTCCCCGACCCGCGGAAGCCACTCCAGGCGCCTGGGCAGGTACCAGGTGCGGTGGCCAAGGAGCTTCATGGCCGCCGGCAGCAGCACGGCGCGCACGATCGTCGCGTCAAAGTCCTCTTCGGCCTGTCGATGGACTTAGTCGTCCCGGACGGGATCGGTTCCGCTGGCGCGCGGGTCGCGTATCAGTCGACGCCGGAAAGCGCCGCCACGGCTTCGCTCGTGCTCATCACGCGGCCGAACTCGGGGTCGAGGTTCGCGGCCGTGACGCGCGCGAGCTCCTCGGCGCTGATCGTCCCGCC
>DASUYU010000245.1:0-7446 GCA_036377235.1 Thermoleophilaceae bacterium | reverse complement strand
ACGGACTTCGTCGGCTGGCTGCCGATGGAGGACGGCGGCGACCGCGAGAGCTTCCTCACCGCGGACTACAACGCCGAGATGATCGAGCACATCGCGCGCTTCCCGCGGGTGCGCGACCGGGCCGTGTTCGTCGGCAACCTGGACGACGTGGTGCCGGACTCGTTCGGCCCCGACCTGCCGCAGATCCGCGACTGGACGGACCAGCACTACGACTTCGCCGGATACGTGACCGGCTTCGACCCGCGCGAGCTCGGCGACCGCGGAGAGCTGGGCTACCGCGACGACGAGCGCGTGTGCATCGTGACCGTCGGCGGCTCGGGTGTGGGCGGCCACCTGCTGAGGCGCGTGATCGAGGCGTACCCCGAGGCGAAGGAGCGCGTGCCGGACCTCCGGATGGTGGTGGTGGCGGGCCCGCGGATCGACCCGGCGAGCCTGCCTCGGCACGACGGCCTCGAGATCCGCCCGTACGTGGACGAGCTGTACAGGCACCTCGCCGCGTGCGACCTCGCGATCGTCCAGGGCGGCCTGACCACGTCGATGGAGCTGACCGCGAACCGCCGTCCCTTCCTCTACTTCCCGCTGCGCCACCACTTCGAGCAGAACTTCCACGTGCGCCACCGGCTCGACCAGTACGGCGCCGGGCGCTGCATGGACTTCGAGACCGACGGCCCCTCCGAGATCGCCGCGGCAATCGCGGATGAGATCGGCCGCGAGGTGGACTACCGGCCCGTCGAGACGGACGGGGCAGCTCGCGCCGCAGGCCTGATCGCAGAGCTGCTCTGACCGGCGAGGAGCGGCGCGCCGCTCCTCGCCGCGAGCCCCCAGTACTAGTAGCCGGAGCCCGAGCCGGAGCCCATGCCGGTCACCTTGCTGCCCGTGGGGGACAGCACGTGCCACTCGGCTCCGAACGCGTTCACGTTCTGGCCGTTCGTGTCGCCGGCCTTCGCGTCGCCCACGTACGTGTAGAGCGGGTGGCCGTTGTACGACACCTGCTTGGTGCCGTCGGACCGCGTGGTCGTTCCGACCATCGATGCCGTGAGGCCGCTGCCGGCCGTCGGCTTGCCGGTCGTCGTGACCGGAGGCCATTCGGTCGCACAGCCGCCCGAGCAGGTGCTCTTCGGCCCGGTGTCCTTCTCGAACAGGTAGACGCTGCGTCCCTTCGAGTCGACGAGGATCTTTCCGAGGTTGCCGTTGTCGGAGACGGCGATCGTGTGCGAGCCGCTGCCCGACTGGCTGGATGAGGCGGTGGCGGTGTTGTCATTGCCGCCGCAGCCTGCGACGACCGCGGCCACCAGCGCGGCGGCCACGAGGAGTATGAGTGTGGTGTTGCGCTTCATGTTGAGGTGTACGCCGACCCGCTCGCCGTGGGTCGAGCGGCCTCCGTGAGATCGGGCACAGACGCCGCTTTTACCGGCCACCTACCGCCAATTTGGCGCGCATCGGTCAGATGGCCGCATGCACAAGCGAATCCTTCTCACCCTCGCCGTCGCCCTTGTGAGCTCGCTGGCCCTGTCGGCCGTCGCGCATGCCGCGGCCGGCACGGTCAAGGTCAGCGATGGCGGCGATCACTCCGTGATCGACTACACCGGCGGCGCCGACGCGAACGACGTCACCCTCGGCGGAAGCCGCGCGGACCACACGGTCACCGTCGCCGAGGCCGGCATAGCCGATCCAGGTCCGGGGGCTGACCCCGGAAACATCTGCCAGCTGACCGCCCCGGACACGCTCACCTGCACGGATCCGAAGCTCGGCGCCAAGGACTGGTATGCCGGTGCGGTTGCCTCGGGCCAGGGTGGTGACACGGTCACGGTCAACGGCACGCAGGGTTGGCTGGTCAATGGCGAGGAAGGCGATGACGACATCACCGGCAGCGACCAGACGGACGACCTGCTCTCCGGAGGGCCGGGGGACGACGTGATCGACGGCCGCGGAAACTCGGGACGGCCCTACTTCCCGGAGATCATCGGCGGCGGCCCCGGCGACGACGTCTTGCACGGCGGACCCGGCGACGACAGCCTCAACGGCGAAGCCGGCGACGACGACGTCTACGGCGATGACGGGAACGACTTCGTGGGCGGCGAGGCAGACGTGGACACGGTGCACGGCGGCGCCGGCGACGACTGGGTGGATGCCGGTGTCGGCGACGGCGAGCTTGCGGAGGGCGGCGACGGCAGCGACGAGATCCTGTGCGAGGGCGAGGCCGGCGAGACATACGACGGCGGCGCGGGCCTCGACCTGGTCGCCTGCGGCGGCGTCATCGAGTCAGGCCCGGACGCCGGCCCCGACGACTACGTGATCGACCTCACCGCCGGCACCATCACGCGGACGAACCACGCACCGACCACAGCCACGATCCGGTCGATCGAGGATGCCGAGACCAGGGACGGCAACGACACCCTGATCGGGACCGACGGCGCCAACTCGCTCTCGGCGGGACGCGGGAACGACTCCATCGACGGCCGCGGCGGCATCGACCACATCCGCGCGTACGACGGGAACGACACCATCGAGACCGCCGACGGGGCCGCCGACCGCGCGGACGCTGGCGGCGGCGACGACAGCTGCCACTCCGACAAGCTCGACGAGCTGTTCGACTGCGAGGCCGTGACGCTTGCGCCCATCCCCAGCGGCACGAGCGGTGATCGCACGGCGCCCCGCCTCAAGGTGAGCCGTGTGCACGGCAGCTTTGCCAAGGGGCTGATCGACCTGCGCGTGACCAGCGACGAGGCCGCCAGGCTCGGCGCCGAGGCGATCGGCCGGCTGAAGCGTGCCGGCCGCGGTGCGCTGGCCAGCCGGGTCGGCGACGTGACTCTCGGCACGGCCGCGAAGCGCGCGGCCGCGGGCAAGCGCGTTCGCGTCGTGGTGAAGATCTCGAAGCGCTACCGCCGGGCGCTGCGGAAGGGCGCTCGCATCCGCGTGGTCCTCCGCGCCACGGACGCGCTCGGTAACGCCCGCGAGGTCAGCCGGACGGTGCGGCTGCGCTGACCTGCGGGGCCACCAGGACCGACAGGCAGGTCACGCAGCCTTCCATTTTCTCGAACTCGCCGATGTCGACCGCGACCACGTCGAGGCCGGCATCGGCGAGCTGCTCCGCGGTGCGCGGCGCGGACGCCGCCATCAGAACGATGTCGCCGCCGAGCGGCACGACGTGAGAGCCGGCTTCCTCGGGCACGGTGCGAAGTGCGGGGAGGGGCGAGGCGTCGATGAGCGACGGATCGGCGGCGATGATGGTGCCGTCCGGCAGCGCCGTGATCGCCGACTTCAGGTGCAGAACGTCACGGAGCGGGACGGTCACGACCTCGTATCCGCGCGGCGCCACCAGCTCCTCGAGCCGGCGGATGCCCTCCTCGTTCGTGCGGCCGCCGCGGCCCACGTAGAGCGTGCGGCCGACGGTGAGCACGTCGCCGCCGTCGAGCGTGCCCGGCTCCTCTATGCGGGCGACGTCCAGGCCGAGCGCGCGCACCGCCTCCTCGGTGCCGGCCACCTCGGCGCGGCGTTCCGCCGCCCCCGGCCGTGCGAGGGCGGCGAGGTCGCCGCACACCACCACCGTGTCCTCGACGAAGGCCGAGTCGGGGAGATCGTCCGCGGGCGTTACCTCGTGGATCGCCCACCCGGCGCCGCGCAGCGCGTCGACGTACGCCTCGTGCTGCGCCACGGCGAGCGCGGCGTCCACCGCCTCACGCTCGCCGAACGTCACGATGCCCTCCGCCATCCGGCTGCTCGGCCGCCGGACCAGCGCCACGCGGTCCGTCATCGGCGATGGACCCTACCCCCTCTCAACGCCCAGGTCTCCGCCTCCCGGTAGGTGCGCTCGCTGCTCCAGCCGAGCGCCCTGCCCAGCGGGATGGCGACCGGCAGCAGCGCTGCGATGGAACGCGACTCCTTCGTGGCGCGTGACCCGTTCGTCGCCGCCGCCCGCCGGCCCGTCCTGTCCATGACGACCATGTGCGCTTTCATGCCGGCCAACCTAGGAGCGCGCCCTCAACGGTTCCTGCACGCGACCTGAACGCCGGCCCGGACGGCGGCGCTCAGGCGGCGTAGCCGGTGGTGCGGTCGACCGTCATCCGGAGGATGAGCCTCACCGCGCCCGGTCTGTCCGGGTCGGGATCCTTGCCGTCGTACTTCCACGACAGGCCCGTGTCGAATTCACGACCGATGTCCTCGTCCATGGAGACGACGCGGCCGCGCAGCTCGACGTAGTTGTACGGATCATCGGCATCGATCACGACGACGCTCGCCCTCGGGTCGCGCAGGAGGTTCTTGTGCTTGCGGCGCCCGGCGACGGTCGAGAAGAGAACTTCATCGCCGTCCCGGCCGACCCACATGGTGGAGGTCTGGGGGCCGCCGTCCGGGTTGAGCGTGGCGAGCACCGCGAAGTTCGGTCCGTCGAGAAGTCTCCGGATCTCGTCGTTCAGCGCGATACCCATGAGCGCAGGCTAGTTCGGCCCGGCCCCGTTGCGGGGTAAGCGAGGTCAGGAATGATGTCTCTCGACGATCGCGCCTACGTCGTGACCGGCGCCGCTGCCGGGATCGGCGCGGCCGTGACCGAGGCGCTGCGCGGCGCCGGGGCGCGCGTGCTCGCGGTGGACCTGGAAGCGGCGGGCGACGACTCGGTGGGCGCCGATCTCACCGTCGCCGAGGAGAACGCGCGCGTGGTGGAGGAGGCGCGCGAGCGCTTCGGGCGAGTCGACGGGGTGGTGGCCAACGCCGGGGTGCAGCACGTGGCGCCGGTGGCCGAGTTCCCGGTCGAGGAGTGGAACCGGCTTATCGGGTTGATGCTGACGAGTCCGTTCCTGCTGGCGCGCGCCGCCTGGCCGAGCCTCGTGGAGAGCCCGGCGGGCCGTTTCGTGGTGATCGCCTCGGTGCACGGCCTGGTGGCGTCGCCCTTCAAGTCCGCCTATGTGGCCGCGAAGCACGGAGCGGTCGGACTCGTCAAGACGCTGGCGCTCGAGGGCGCCGAGCACGAGATCAGCGCGACTGCCGTCTGCCCCGGTTACGTGCGAACCGGCCTCGTGGAGGGCCAGATCGCCTCACAGGCGGAGGCCACAGGAGTGGACGAGTCGAAGGTGCTCGACGAGGTGATCCTGGAGCCACACGCCGTGAAGCGCCTGATCGAGCCCGGCGAGGTGGCCGAGGTGGTCCGATTCCTGATGAGCGACGCCGGCGCGAGCTTCACCGGCGCGCCCGTCGTGATGGACCAGGGCTGGACGGCGCGCTGAGCGCCGCCAGCACCGCGGCCGTGACGATCTCGACGTAGCGGGCCGGCGCCAGGCCGGCTTCGTTCACCAGGTCGTCCCACACCCGGAACGAGAGGAGCTCCCACGCGAGCGTGGCGGCCTCGTCGTTCGTCCAGCTCCGGTGCACGTGGCCCTCGCCGCGGAGCCGCTCGACGACCTCGCTCGCGGCGCGGAGGCGGTTCGACGTGCGGTCGCGCCAGGCGGTCGCGGCCGGATCGTCGGCGTGCCGCGTTTGGTCGAGGGCGCGCGCCACGGCCGCGATCCGCGGGTGACGGCGCCGGCCACCAGGGGATCTTCAACTCGATCTACAAGGGCAGCACTCTGGACTACACGGTGGTCAAGGCGCGCGGGCTGCGCGACGGAGAGATCCTCGCCCACGTGAGCGGCAAGCTGCATGTGCCCGAGGGCCCACTGGCCGGCGATCACGAGGCGATCGGCACGGTGGTGCTCGTGCCCGACAACGGCGAGCACCGCATCGCCGCGTGCCACAACACGCTCGTGGCGGGATAGCCGTCACGAGCGTGTCGATTTCGCGGCAGCTCGTTCGACGCCTGGTTAGATCGAACCCGCAGCCGAGGAGATCGCCGTGTCCGCAACCGTTCTGTACATGTCCATGTCGCTCGACGGATTCATCGCCGGGCCCAACGAGGGTCCGGGCAACGGGCTCGGCGATGGCGGGCACCGCCTGCACGACTGGTACTTCGGTGAGGTCGACGCCGAGCGCGAGCCGGGTGCGGCCAGCCGCTCCGGCGTCAACGGACAGATCGTCGAGGAGTTCATGGCGACCGGAGCGATGGTCGCCGGCCGGGGCACATTCGAGCCGGCCGGCGGCTGGGGCGGCGACCACCACGACGGCGTGCCGATCTGGGTCCTCAGCCGCCATGAGCCCGGCATCGACGTGAGCGAGTGGCCCCTCGTCACCTACGTGGACGACGTGACCGCGGCGATGACCGAGGCGAAGCGGGCCGCGGGCGACAGGAACGTGGCGGTTCACGGCGCCGCGACCGCGCAGCTCGCGCTGGCGGCCGGCGTGCTCGACGAGCTGGAGCTCCACGTCGTCCCCGTTCTCTTCGGCCAGGGGCGGCGTCTGTTCGACAACATGAACCCCGAGCAGATCGAGCTGGAGCGCACCCGGGTCCTCGAGGGCGAGGGCGTCACCCATCTGCACTACCGGGTCAACCGCTGACGCAAAGTACGATCGGCCTATGCCCGAGCGCCTGTTCTTCACCGAGTCGGACGAGGCCAATGCGTTGATCGCATCGGACCCGATGGCCCTGCTGGTCGGATTCGAGCTCGACCAGCGCGTGACCGTGATGAAAGCCTTCGAGGGCCCGCTTCTGCTCAAGCAGCGGCTCGGGGCGATCGACGCGGCCACGCTCGCCGGCGCCGATCTCGAGCCCGTGTTCTTCGAGAAGCCGGTGGTCCACCGCTACCCCCGGTCCATGGCGAAGCGGGTCCACGAGCTGGCCGTCCACGTTCGCGACCGCTACAACGGGGAGGCCTCGCGCGTGTGGACCGACGCGGCCACCGCCGACGAGCTCCGTGCGAACATCGCGGCGCTACCGGGTTTCGGCGAGATGAAGACGGCGTCGCTGGGCGCCGTCCTCTTCAAGCGCCTCGGCGTGGAGGCCGCGCGGGAGCTGGTGCCGCCGCACCCCACGCTCGGCGACGTGGATTCCCCGCAGGCGCTGCAGGACTATCAGGAGGCCAAGCGCCTCCACAAGAGCGAGTGGGCGAACGCCCGCGCCTCGTGAACCGCCGTCACCCGGTCACCGTGTCGCCGTGGCGATGGACGACCTTCCACTCGCCGCCCTCGCGCCGGTACACCTGCGTGGCCCGCAGGGTGTAGGTGCGCGGCTGACCGTCGACTGAGGCGGACGTGTGCTCGAGGCCGGCGGTATAGGCCATGTCGCCCACCACGTCATATGACTGCAATTCGAACTCGTACGAGGTGCAGTCGGAGAAGCTTGTCTCGAGGGAGCTGAAGAGCTCGTCGAGCTCATGCTGCCCATGCGCGTTTCGCCACGCGCCCAGAACGCTCACGCGCTCGTTCCGGGACCAGAGCGCCCGGCGCGGAGCGGCGTCTCCGTTGTGCAGGGCGAGCTCCGCCTCATACAGCGCCGTCTTGACCCAGGCCAGGAAGTCGTCATCGTCGGTCATGCCGTCAGATGCTACGACCCGGTTTTCCTCACGCCTACGACGTCCGCAG
>DASUYU010000244.1:0-2782 GCA_036377235.1 Thermoleophilaceae bacterium | reverse complement strand
AGACGTTCGTGATCGACCGTCAGGGCCGGATCGCGGCGGTGCAGCGCGGGCCGGTGGACGAGCGCTTCATGCGCGCGCAGGTGGAGCCGCTCCTGTGAGCCGCGCCGCCGCGCTGCTCATCGTGCTCGTGATGGGCGCCCTGCCTGCGGCGGCCGCCGCCAGGGACTGCCCGCAGACCACGCTCGGGGACATCGAGGACGAGGTCATGTGCCCGGTGTGCGGCACGCCGCTCGGCCTCGCGAGCGAGTCGCCGCAGGCGCAGCGGGAGCGCGCGTACATCGAGCGGCTGATCGCGCAGTGCAGGTCGAAGGACCAGGTCAAGCGCGCGCTGGTGGCCGAGTTCGGCGACAGCGTGCTCGCGCTGCCGGGTGACGAGGGCGACACGAGTGTGGGCGACGTGCTCGTCTACGTGGTGCCCGCGCTGGGCATCCTGCTGGCCGCCGCCGGGATCGCGTTCGCGGTGGTCCGCTGGCGGCGCCCGCGACGGAAGGCCGGCAGCGGCGGCGCCCTCGCCACGGCCGAGGGCGCCCGGCTGGAGGACGACATGGAGCGCTACGACCTGTGATCGCCGCCGAGGGCGTCGACGCCACGATCTTCGCCGCGTTCGCGGTCGGCTTCATCTCGTTCATCTCGCCGTGCGTGCTGCCGCTCGTGCCGGGCTACCTGTCCACGATCTCGGGCGTCTCGTTCGCCGAGATCCAGGAGGGCAGGGGCCGCCTCCAGGTGCTCGGCCCCGCGCTGCTCTTCTGCCTCGCCTTCACGGCCATGTTCGTCGCGCTCGGGATGACGGCCACGGGCCTCGGCCAGACGCTGCAGGACCACCGCGCCCTGCTTCGCCAGATCTCGGGCATCGTGATCATCGCGCTGGGCATCCTCTTCATCGCCACGCTGTTCGTCCCGAAGCTGAACCGCGAGTGGCGCCCCGAGGAGCTCATGCGCCGGGCGCACACCGGCGGGCCGATCATCGCCGGGTTGGCGTTCGCGGTCGCCTGGCTCCCGTGCACGGGCCCCACGCTCGGCGCGATCCTCACCGCCGCCTCGCAGGAGTCGACCGTCGGCCGCGGCGGCGTGCTGCTCGCCTTCTACGCGCTGGGTCTTGCGGTTCCGTTCATCCTGAGCGCGCTCGCCTTCACCACGTTCACCGGCGTCTTCAGGTTCTTCCGCAACCACTACACGGCGATCACGGTCGTGTCCGGGGTGATCCTCGTCGTGATGGGCACGCTGCTCTACACCAATGAGCTGACGACCCTGAACGCCGAGGCGCTTCGGGCGATGGACGACCTGAACCTGAACTTCTTCAGCAACCTGTAGGCACCCGCGGCTCAGCCTGCGGGTGCGCTGAGGCGGCGCAGGAACGGCACGACGGTCCTGAGGAAGCGGTTGCGGCCCGGCGCGGCCGACAGCGGGTCGAGATGGGCGGCCTTCCGGTCGTCCACCACTCGCGCCCTTCCGATCCGGGACATCCGGACCAGCCTCCGCGCGCCGCGTGCCACGGCGCCCTCGGTCAGATCGGTCGAGTACGCGTACAGCGGCACGTCGATTTGCTTCCCGTGCTTCAGGCGAAGGCCGAGGTAGCGGGCCGCCGCGGTCTGCCTCAGCCGGCTCGCGGCGTCGATGTCCAGCAGCAGCCGGCGGGGGTAGTACCACTCGGTCGCGTTCGGCGACTCCGCGGCCCACGCGCTGGTCATCCGCTCGATCGGCGTCAGCTCGCCGTCCTCCCACCCGCGCGGATCGCCCGACTCGGCGAGCCGGCCGGCGTTGATGTGGATGATCGACAGCGACTTGGGCGAGGTGGACTCGTCGAACGCGTAGCCGAACATCGCCTCGTTCGTTACGCGCACCGTCGGTTTCACGAAGTCCGGGAGGAGCGGATACTGCTGCAGCACCGAGGGCTCGTCCGGCCGCTGCGACGCCCACAGCGCGGCCGCCTCGGTGAAGATCCCGTTGATCTCGGGGAGGCCCAGGCCCAGGATGTCGAGGAAGACCTTCCCCGACCGGATGTCCGCGAGCTCGGCCTTCGCGCGCGCCAGGTTCGCCGAGTCGAAGCTGCCCAGCAGGCCACCGTCGATCAGGACGAGACCGTCGATGTCGCGATAGCCGGGACGGCCGGCGAAGTCCCACGCCGCGTACGCCACCGCCGTCGAGGCGCCCGCCGAGTGGCCGCCGAGGATCACCCGGCGCCCGTCCGCGCCGGCCCGCCTCACGACGCTGCGGAGATCGCTGAGCTGCAGCCTCAGCCCCCAGTCCGCCGCGAACTTCGCATCGTCGCCGCGCACGGGCCGGTACCTGAACCCCAGGTAGTACTCCTGGGCCGCCTGGGGGTCGCCCTTCCTGAACACGGACGTGTCCTCGAGCGCCTGCTCGCGGCGGTCGACGATCCAGACCTGCATGCGCGGGACCCGCTGCATGATGTCGCGCGCGACCGGCAGCACCCCGCCCGCACCCCCGTCCGTGCCCGGCACGAGGACGAGGACGCTCATGGCGGCCCTGCCCGGAGGGATCAGCTTCTCGACGAAGACGCGGTCGTACTTCGCCGGACCGGGCCCGGCCGGCACCCTCATGGGCACGTAGCGCTCGGCGACCGGCACGGCGGCGGCTGCAGGCGCCGCGCATGCCAGCGCGGTCGCCGCGGCCAGCCCCACCAGCCTCACATCTGCTCCGGAGCTTCCACGCCCAGAAGGTCGAGCGCCTGCGCCAGCACGCGCTTCGTCATCACGGAGATCGCGATCCGCACGTCCTCGTCGCCCCCCTCCTCGGCCGCCCCGACCACCCGGCAGTCGCG
>DASUYU010000243.1:0-2514 GCA_036377235.1 Thermoleophilaceae bacterium | reverse complement strand
CCCTCCCCCGAGCAGAAGCTCGAGGTGGGCGCCGACCCGAGCGGCCGGCCGGAGAACATGCCTCCGGCCGTGCTGGCCGACCGCGCGGTCCGGGCGATCGACCACCACGGCCTGAGCACGCCGCAGCGGCTCCGGGCGCAGCGTGTGATCCACTACGGGTTCGGCGCCGGGCTCGGGATCGCATACTCTGCCGCCGCGAACCGCTGGCCGGGAACGAGCCGCGGCCGGGGCGCGCTGGCCGGGCTCGCGATCTACGCGGGCAGCCACGGCTCCGCCCTACCGGCACTCGGGATCCAGCGGCCACCGTGGCGGCTGGCGCCGGCGGCGGTCGCGTGGGAGCTGACCTCGCACCTCGTGTTCGGCGCTGCGCTGGAGGCCGTGCGGTGCTCGCTCGCCGGGCGGCCATGACCGAGCCAATCCAACGCTGGGGAAAGTCGATGTCACAGACCGCAGTTGACCCCAGGCTGCGCCGCGCTGGGATGCCCGGCGTGCGTGGCAAGAACGTCCTGATCACCGGCGGCACCTCCGGGATCGGGCAGGCCACCGCCGTGCGGTTTGCCGAGCACGGCGCCAACGTCGCGATCAACTACCTGACCACCCCGGGCGAGGCAGCCGGGACCGAGGAGCAGGTGGTCGCATGCCTGCAGAAGGTGCACCAGCACGGCGTCCGCGATGTGCTCGTCCAGGGCGACGTGTCCTCCGAGCAGGACGTCGTGCGGATGGTCGGCGAAGCAAGCGAGCGCCTCGGCGGCCTCGACGTCCTCATCAACAATGCCGGCATCCAAATATCCCGGCCGTCCGAGCAGCTCGCGAGCGCCGAGTTCGACCAGGTGCTGGCGGTCGATCTCCGCGGCGCGTTCCTCTGCGCCCGCCAGGCGATCAGGCGATTCTTGGCCGATGAGAAGCCGGGCGTCGTGATCAACGTTTCGAGCGTCCACGAGGTGATTCCCAGGCCGAGCTATCTCAGCTACAGCGTCAGCAAGGGCGGCGTCGGGAACATGACACGGACGCTCGCGCTCGAGTACGCCCGCCGCGGCATCCGAGTCAACGGCGTCGGGCCCGGCGCCACGATCACCGCGATCAACCGCGCTTGGACCGAGGACCCGGTGAAGACGGAGATCGTCGCCGGCCACATCCCGCTCGGTCGCGCCGGCACCGCGGATGAGATGGCGGGGGTATGCGCGTTTCTGGCCTCCGACGACGCAGCTTACATCACCGGCCAGACGATCTTCGTCGACGGCGGCCTGACCCTCTACGCGGACTTCCTCGAGCCGTGGTCCTCCGAGTAGGCGCGGAGGTGACGGCCTGGTGGCCGTCACCCTTCGGGGATGAGGATCAGCTCGGGATGCTCAACCACATCAGCGACAACTCGCGGGTGGCCGCGCTGCGGCTGGTGCGCTCGGGGCGAATGTACGACCTGGGGCGGGTGCTCGATGAGCACGTGCCGGTATTTCCGGGGCGCTACTTCCGCCAGACGCTGGTCACCACCGCGCACCATGAGAACGCCGGCGGGCTGGGCGCCAACCGCGTCAACTGGATCACCGAGCAGGTGGCGGGCACCCAGCAGCTCGGCACGCACCTTGACGCGCTGAGCCATCTGCAGATCGGCGATCGGGGCTACAACGGCTGGAGCGTCTCGGACCTCGCGGACACCGGCGGGGTCAGGCGACTCGGTGCCGAGACCGTGCCGCAGATCGTGACCCGCGGCTGGCTGGTGGACGTCGCGCCGCTCGGCTCCGGCGAGGTGATCGGAGTGCCGGACATCGACCCGGCCCCCGGCGATGCGGTGCTGTTTCACACCGGCTGGGGCGCCCACTGGGACGACGCCGAAACGTACCGGTCGGGCGAGCCGGGCCCCGGCATGGAGCTCGCGAGCTGGCTGGTGGAGCGGGGCGTCGCGCTCACCGGCTGCGATACCTGGAGCTATGGCCCGGTCCCGGCCGAGGACCCGGAGCGGCCGTTCGAGGTTCCCCAGTTCCTCAACGTCCGCCACGGCGTGTTCGTCGTCGAGAACCTCGACACCTCCGAGCTCGCACGCGACGGCGTGCGCGAGTTCGCGCTGATCCTCACCCACCCGAAGCTGAGGGGCGCGACGGGCGCGTGGACCTCGCCGATCGCGCTGGTCTAGGAGCGGTGATGGAGCACTACGACGTGATCATCATCGGCACCGGCGCCGGCGGAGGCACGCTCGCGCACCGCCTCGCGCCTTCGGGCAAGCGGATCCTGCTGCTCGAGCGCGGCGGCTACCTCCCGCGGGAGCCGCAGAACTGGGACTCCGAGGAGGTGTTCGGCCGCGAGCGATACGTCACCACCGAACGCTGGTACGACAAGCGCGGCGTCGCGTTCCGCCCGCACGCCCAATACTTCGTCGGCGGCAACACGAAGGTGTACGCGGGGATCCTGTTGCGCCTGCGCGAGCGCGACTTCGACGAGGTCACCCACTACGGCGGCGTCTCCCCCGCCTGGCCGATCTCCTACGCCGAGCTCGAGCCCTACTACGCCCAGGCCGAGCGG
>DASUYU010000242.1:0-2023 GCA_036377235.1 Thermoleophilaceae bacterium | reverse complement strand
TAGCGCGTTTACTGCCCGATCACGTCCCTCAGCGCCTCCACCACCTGCTCCACCTCGCCGTCCGTCAGCTGCGGGTAGAACGGGAGCGCCAGCGAGCGGGCCGCCACGTCCTCGCACACCGGGAAGTCGCCCTGCTTGTGGCCGAAGCGCTCGCGGTAGAAGCTCATCAGGTGGATCGCCGGCAGGTAGGGCTTCGTGTCCACCCCGCGCTCGCGCATCGCGCCAACGGCGCCGTCGCGGTCCACGCCGCGCGGCAGCTGCACCACGTAGACGAACCAGCTCCGCTTGTTGCCGCCCGCGTCCGGGCACGGCAGGCCGATTCCTTCGATGTCCGCCAGCGCCTCGGAGTACAGCGCCGCCACACGGGAACGGCCGGCCAGGAGCGAATCGAGCCGCTCCAGCTGCGCCACCCCCAGCGCGCATGACATGTCGTCCAGCCGGTAGTTGAAGCCGAGCCGGTCGTGGTCCAGCCAACCCATGTCCGGCGAGCGGCCCTGGTTGCGCTCGGAGTCGATTCGCTCCTTCACCTCGGCCGATGGCGACACCACCATTCCGCCCTCGCCCGTCGTGATCTGCTTGTTCGGATAGAAGCCGAACACGCTGAGGTTGCCGCGCGCGCCCACCGGAGTTCCGTCGGCGTTCTCCGCGCCCAGCGCCTCGCAGGCGTCCTCCACGATCCACAGGCCGCAGTCGCGGGACAGCAGCTCGATCTTCGCCATGTCAACCGGGTAGCCGAAGATGTGCACCGGCAGGATGCCGGTGGTGTTCTCGGTGAGCGCTTCGCCGGCCGACTCGGGCGTCATGTTGAGCGTGACCGGGTCGATGTCGCAGAACACGGGCGTCGCGCCCTCGTACAGGAGGCAGTTCGCCGATGCCACGAAGCTGAACGGGGTTGTGACGACGTCGTCGCCTGGCTGGATGCCCGCGGCGCGGATTGCGAGATGAAGACCGGCAGTTCCGGAGGAGACGGCCGAGACGTGCGTGGATCCGTGAGTGGCGGCGAAGGCAGCTTCGAAGGAGGCCAGGCGGGGGCCGAGGGAAAGGCGGCCGGAACGAAGGGTTTCGAGGACGAGCTCTTGTTCGCGAGCCCCAATCGAGGGGCGGGCCAGTGGAATCACGGGGACGTGATCGGTGCGCCCTTGGAATGCGCGGGCAGCATTCCCGCCTCGAGCGAGTCCACGAGCGCCTCCCAGCTCGCCTCGATGATGTTCTCGGAGACGCCGATGGCGCCCCAGGTGTCCTGGCCGTCCGTGGTGTCGAGCAGCACGCGCGTGACGGCCCCGGTGCCCTTGCGCTCATCCAAGATCCGCACCTTGAAGTTCACGAGCTCCATGTCGCGCAGGTGCGGATACCGCTCGCCGATCGCGCCGCGCAGCGCCTTGTCCAAGGCGTTCACCGGGCCGTTCCCCTCCGCCGTGCGCACGTAGCGCTCGCCGTCCACCCAGATCTTGATCGTGGCCTCGGTCTCCACGCGCCCGTCCTCGCGCTTCTCCACGATCGCGCGCCACGACTCGAGCCTGAACAGCGGCTCGTACTCGCCCGTCTCCCTGCGGATGAGCAGGTCGAAGGAGCCGTCGGCCGCCTCGAACTGGTAGCCCTGGCTCTCGAGCTCCTTGACGCGGTCGATCACGCGCGAGGCCGTCTGGTCGTCCACGTCCGCCCGCGCCTGCACCGTCCCCTTGCCGGACAGCTCGGACACCAGCACCCGCCGGTCCGCCCCCACCTCGGCCGGCTCGATGTGCTCGAACGTGCGGGCGTCGCGGTTGATCCCGGCCACGTGCATCCCGCCCTTGTGCGCGAAGGCATTCGCCCCCACGTACGGCTGGTTCGGGTTCGGCGTGACGTTGCAGAGCTCGTCGACGAGGTGGGCCGTCTCCGTGAGCCGCCGCAACCGGTCCCGTCCGATCGACTCGTACCCGAGCTTCAGCTCCAGCGCCGGGAGGATCGAGATCAGGTTCGCGTTGCCGCAGCGCTCGCCATAGCCGTTCATCGTGCCCTGCACGAGCCGTGCGCCGGCCTCGAC
>DASUYU010000241.1:0-6662 GCA_036377235.1 Thermoleophilaceae bacterium | reverse complement strand
TGATGCTGGTGCCGATCTGGAAGTCGGCGACATTCCGCTCCGGGCCGCCGATCACTCCCGCTTCGATCAGCTCGTCCACACGGTCCATGTGTCTCGGCAGCGCGGCGAGGTCGCTGCGGGCGTTCTCGTCGGTCGCGCGGTTCACGAGCCGGGCGGTCAGCGCGATCGGCGCTACCAGGCGCGCCGCGAGCGCGGTGGGAACGCCCATCCGCTGGCCCTCGAGGTAGCTGGCGGCGGTCGAGCCGTCGTGCCCCACCGCGTTCCAGATCATCCGCCGCGCGATCGGCTGGAGCACCTCGTCGCCCCATGCATTCGCGATTTCGACCTCGCGCCGCTGGTTTGGATCCGCCGGAAACAGCGGCGGTGAGGGGGTCAGTGCGTCGAGTGCGAGCGCGATGTCGGTCGTGCCCTGCACGCGGGCGCCGTCGATCCGGAGCGCGGGCACCGTGTTCCCCGGGAAACCGAGCGCCCTCATGAGCGGCTTGTGCACCGCGGTGACGAGGTCGATGCGGCGATAGCCGATTCGCTTGTGGCGCAGCATCAGCTCCGCGGCGAGCGACGGGTGCGACGCGGGAATGCCGAACAGGGTGGCGCCCATGCGCCGATGCTAGAGCGCTCCACCCGCCGCGGGCGCAGATGGTTTACCCGCCCTTTAATGCTTGTGTGCAATACTTGCTTGCGTGCAAGCATCTACTACAGAGAGGCTCGCTCCAACAGATGAGCTCGCCCGTGACCTCGGCCTGTTCCTGCGCCGCGTGCTCACGAGCAACAACCGTGAGTTCTTCGCGGCGCTCCAGGAGGTCGGCATCTCGTTCACGCAGCTGAAGTGCCTCGGACTGCTGTCCGAGGCCGGCGCGCCGATGTCGCTCGGCGCGCTCTCCGAGGAGCTCGTCCTCTCCCCCGCCGCCGTGAGTCGCGCCGTGGACGGCCTCGTCCAGCGCGGCGCTCTGAAGCGCGACGAGGACCCGAGCGACAGGCGCAGCAAGATCGTGAGCCTCTCGGCGCGCGGCCGCGCCGCCTACGAGCGCGTCATGGCAGTGCGCCTCGCCGGCGTCCGGCGCTTCGTAGAGGAGCTCGAGCCGCAGGAGCGCGATGCGCTCGGCGCCGCTCTTCACCCGATCGTCGAAAGGCTTTCCCTGTGACAGACCGCATTCGCCTCAACGAGGGCAACCGCCGCTGGTGGACGCTCGCGGCGATGTGTTTCGCCCTGTTCATGATCATGCTCGACAACACCGTCGTGAACGTCGCGCTGCCGTCGATCCAGAAGGACCTCGGCGCGTCGCTCTCGAGCCTCGAGTGGACCGTCAACGCCTACACGCTGACGTTCGCCGTCCTGCTCGTGACCGGCGGCCGGCTCGGCGACATCCTCGGTCGCCGCAAGATGTTCCTCTTCGGCGTGGTGGTCTTCGCGCTCTCCAGCGCGGCCATCGGGCTCGCGCCCGACCAGGGCTGGCTCGTGGCCGGCCGCGCGCTCCAGGGCGTCGGCGCCGCGTTCATGATGCCGGCGACCCTGTCCATCATCACGGTCACGTTCCCCGCCGAGGAGCGCGGCAAGGCGATCGGCACCTGGGCCGGCGTGTCCGCCCTGGCGCTGGCCATCGGCCCGGTCGTGGGCGGCGCGCTCACGGAGTACGTCTCCTGGCGGGCGATCTTCTTCCTGAACCTTCCCGTGGCGGTCGGCGCCGTGGCGGTCACGCTGTTCGCCGCGCACGAGTCGCGCGACGAGAGCACCCGCCACACGATCGACTGGCCGGGCATCTTCACCATCTCCACCGGCCTCACGGCGCTGGTGCTGGCGCTGATCGAGGGCAACAGCTGGGGCTGGGGCTCGCCGGAGATCGTGGCGCTGCTCGCGACCGCCGCCGCCTCGCTCACCGCCTTCGCCGTGATCGAGCGGCGCGTCGAGGAGCCGATGGTGGACTTCACCCTGTTCCGCTCGCAGACGTTCCTCGGGACGAACGCGATCGCGTTCATCGTCTCCTTCGCGATGCTCGCGATGTTCTTCTTCACGGCGCTCTACATGCAGAACATCCTGGGCTACTCGGCCATCGAGGCCGGCGTGCGCTTCCTGCCCTCCACGCTGATGATCGTGCTGATCGCGCCGCTCGCCGGCAGGCTCACCGACCGGATCGGGCCGCGGCCGCTGCTCGTGAGCGGGCTGTCGCTCGTGACCCTCGCGCTGTTCCTGCAGACGCGCATCGACCTCCACACCGGCTACGGCCTGCTGCTCCCCGCGTTCATCCTGATGGGCATCGGGATGGCGCTGACCATGTCGCCGATGTCCACAGCCGCGATGAACGCGGTGGCGCCCCAGAAGGCCGGCGTCGCGTCGGGCATCCTGTCGATGAGCCGGATGGTCGGCGGCACCTTCGGCGTGGCCGCGCTGGGCGCCCTGTTCCAGCATCTGGCCCGCAGCGACCTCGCCAGCTCCCTGGCCGGCACCGGGATCAGCGCCGCCCAGCGCGAGCATCTCGTAAGCAGCCTCGGCACGGGCTCCGACGGCGCCAGCCTGCCGCCCGTGGCCGCGGAGGCCGCGCACAACGCGTTCATTCACGCGCTCGCCAGCGGCATGTGGCTCTCGGCGGGCGTGGCCGCGCTCGGCGTGGTGTTCGCCGTCACGCTGATCGGGACGAAGCCGGTACATCGCCACGACGCCGCCACGCAGCCGGAGGCCGCGGCGACCGAGGCCCTCGAAGCGGCCGAGGCTGCCTAGCCCACCCGGTAATCTGCCGCCTCCTATGGCGGTGGATGTCACGAAGGTCTCGGAGATCGACGTCGAGCCCGGCGAGCTGCCCGGCACGATGGCGGCGTGGGTGATTCGCGAGGAGCGCGAGGGCGAGCCGAAGGACGCCTTCCAGCTCGAGGAGATCGAGGTGCCGGAGCCGGGCGCGTTCGAGGTGATCGTGCGCGTGATGGCGGCGGGCGTGAACTACAACAACGTGTGGGCCGCGCTGGGCGAGCCCGTCGGGGTGTGGCGCTACGGCGACCATCCCGAGTACGGGCACCACATCGGCGGCTCGGACGCCTCGGGCGTCGTCTGGAAGGTCGGCGAGGGCGTCACGCGCTGGAAGCCCGGCGACGAGGTCGTCATCCACTGCAACATCGCCTCCTACGAGGACCCCGAGGTGCACGGGCTCGACCCGCTCGCCGCGCCCAGCCAGATGATCTGGGGCTACGAGACCACCTGGGGCTCCTTCGCCCAGTTCACGAAGGTGCAGGCCCAGCAGCTCCTGCCGAAGCCGCAGGCGCTCACCTGGGACGAGGCGGCCTCGTACGGGCTCGTCTACTTCACCGCGTACCGGATGCTGATCACGCGCTGCGAGATCCAGGCCGGGGACCGCGTGCTGATCTGGGGCGCCGCGGGCGGCCTGGGCGTGTTCGCCACCCAGCTGTGCGCGCTTGCGGGCGCACACGCGGTTGGCGTGGTCTCGAGCCCCGAGAAGGGCGAGCTCGTGAAGCAGCTCGGCGCGGTGGACTACATCGACCGGGCCGAGTTCAAGGGCATGATGCGAAAGGGCGGCGAGTCACCCGAGGAGGAGAAGGCGCGCTTCAAGGTCTCGCGCGAGTTCTCGAAGCGGGTCAAGGAGATCCTCGGCGACCAGCCCGACATCGTGTTCGAGCACGTCGGGCAGGCCACCTTCCCCACCTCGGTGTTCACCGTGAAGCCGTTCGGGAAGGTCGTGATCTGCGCCGGGACCACCGGCTACAACCTCGACTTCGACGTGCGCTACCTCTGGATGCGCCAGAAGCAGATCATCGGCTCGCACTTCGCCAACGCGTACGAGTGCAACCGGGCCAACGAGCTGATCGAGTCCGGCCAGATCCGGCCGGTCCTGTGGCGCACGCTCGGCTTCGAGGGCGTGCCGGAGGCGCACCAGCTGATGCTCGAGAACAAGCATCTCGGGAAGATCTCGATCCTCGTCGGCGCGGACGACGAGGGCCAGGGCAAGACGGCCGACGGGCCGGGCGCGATCCGCGCGGAGGTGGGCGCATGATCCAGGTTGAGATTCGCTGGCCGATCAACCCGTTCCGGGGCGACAGGTTCGCCGCCGGCTGGCTCCCCGCCGCGGAGGCGGTGCTCGACTACGGGGCCACGCAGTGGTCCTTCTGCCGCGCCACGGACGGGCGGCTCGACTTCATCCAGACCGCGCTGTTCCCCTCGAAGGCGCACTGGGAGCAGTACTGGTACTCAGAGCGCCTCGCGGAGTACCGGATCGAGCTGGCCGGCTGCTACCAGGTGCCGATCCTCCCGACGTACTGGGACGTGCTCGGCGCCGGCGAGACCGTCAGCACGGGCACGCCGGGCTGACCCGGCGGACAACCGACGCCAATCTGGCGGGCATCCGGCGCGCCGCCCCGCGGCCGGGCGGAGAGCATTGCGGCGTCCACCCGACCGGAGTTATGAGCACGTGAAGAACGCCGAGAAGCACATCGACCAGCCGGCAGCGCGCCACGACGGCCCGTCGCCGCTCGAGCCCGGCACCGCGTCCATCGGCATGCTCGCGGTCACGGCCGACGAGGTCGTGCTCCTGAACGGCCGTCGGGGGATGGTGAAGCCCGTGGCCACCGGGCTCGCGGGCCGCGGCCCGCGCTCCGCGGTCGCCGGGGTCGAGCTGGGCAAGGGGAAGCTCACGGCTCCCCTGCGCGTCGCGTGGCGGGACGGCTCGGCCTGGGAGGTCGACGTGCCGCGCGGCGAGGCGAAGCGGGCGCGAGCCCTGGTCGAGCGGCTGCAGGGCTGACGTCAGCCCTGCTCGAGCGGCGCCATGGTGAGGCCCGCGTCCTTCAGCGTCTCCCAGTAGTGCTCGGCCGGCTCGCGCGCGCCGGTCCAGACGATGGCGCGGCCGGTGTTGTGGATCGTGTTCGCCATCGCCATGCCGTCGTCGTAGGTCACGCCCGGCAGGGCCGAGGAGAGCGCGAACGCCACGCCCTCGAAGGTGTTGTGGTTGTCGTTCAGGACGATCACGCGCCAGTTGTCGTCCAGGCCGCTGCCCGGGCCGCCGGTGCGCGGCAGCTCGACCGTGCCGGTGTCGGTCACGACTCGGCCTTCTTGCGCCAATAGCGCTCGAGGCCCATGTAGAGCTGGTTCGGCGGGGCGGCCTGCTCGAAGCACTCCACCGTGGCCACGTCGGTCGCGTCCCCGAGCTGATCCTCCAGGCGCGCGATGAAGGTCTCCTCGTCCTTCATCCGGGCGCGCTCCGCGGAGTCCACGAGCGACAGGCGCATGCGGTGCAGGTGGTCCGCCACCTCCGTGACCTGGCCGAAGTGGGTGAGGCCGAGCGTCTGGGGATTCCAGGAGGCGACCGTGTGGAGCGAGTCGAGCCAGGCCTCGACGTCGATGTCGGGCGGCGGCGTGGGCGCGACGACGAAGGGATACGGCGGGATGCGCACGCCGGCGACATCGCCCACATAGGCGTCGCCCGACTCCTCGTGGAGGTAGGAGACGTGGTGGCTGGCGTGGCCGGGCGTGTAGGCCACCCTGAAGCCGTCGACCGTCTCCCCGCCGCTCAGCGCGGTGATGCGCTCCTCCGGCACGGGCGCCACCTCCCCCCACAGCTCCCACATCTCGTCGCCGTACAGGCGGCCGGCGCTCTTCAGGAGCTTGGAGGGGTCCACCAGGTGCGGCGCGCCCAGCTCGTGCACGTACACGCGGAGCTTCGGATAGCGCCGGCACAGCACCCCGGTGGCGCCCGCGTGGTCGAGGTGGATGTGAGTCAGGAGCAGCGCGACCGGCTCGACCGGGCCGAGCCGGTCGATGAGCGTCTCGACACAGGAGGCGGGCCCCGGATCGACGATCATCCCGTCGATCTCATAGGCACAGATCACCCGGTCGCGGCCCAGGTGAAGCACGTCGATCGGGCGGCTCACAGGGTGCCGGACCATACAATCCCCTTCGTGGAAGAGCACCGGCTCCCCGAGCCCGACCCACCCTGGGTCATGCGCACCTACGCGGGGCACAGCACCGCGAAGGAGTCGAACGAGCTGTACCGGGGCAACCTGGCGAAGGGCCAGACCGGCCTTTCCGTGGCGTTCGACCTGCCCACGCAGACGGGCTACGACCCGGACGACGAGCTGTCCCGGGGCGAGGTCGGGAAGGTGGGCGTGTCGATCGCCCACAAGGGCGACATGCACACGCTGCTCGACGGCATCCCGCTCGACGAGATGAACACGTCGATGACGATCAACGCCACGGCCGCGTGGCTGCTCGCGCTCTACATGACGGTGGCCGAGGAGAACGGCGTGGACCGCCACTCGCTCCAGGGCACCACCCAGAACGACATCATCAAGGAGTTCCTCTCGCGCGGCACGTACGCGTTCCCGCCCGAGCCGTCCATGCGGCTGATCGCGGACATGATCGCGTTCACCGTCGACGAGGTGCCCCGCTGGAACCCGATCAACATCTGCTCGTACCACCTCCAGGAGGCGGGCGCGACGCCGGTGCAGGAGATCGCGTACTCGCTCTCCGCGGCGCAGGCCGTGCTGGACCGGGTCCGGGCGCGCGTGTCCGACGAGACCTTCCCGCGCGTGTTCGGCCGGATGTCCTTCTTCGTGAACGCGGGCATCCGCTTCGTCGAGGAGCACGCGAAGCTGCGCGCGATGGGGCGGCTGTGGGAGGAGCTCGGCCGCCGGCGGTACGGCGTGGACGACGAGCGGATGCTGCGCTT
>DASUYU010000240.1:0-7717 GCA_036377235.1 Thermoleophilaceae bacterium | reverse complement strand
CACCCGGCCGGCGACCTGCAGGGCCACGCGCGGCTCGAGACCTGCCTCGAGGTAGGCGCGCAGGGTGTAGCGCATGAAGGCGGTGCGGGCCAGGGCGCCGCGGCCGTGGCCGGACACGTCGCCGAGGATGAAGCCCACGCGACCGCCGGGAAGCGGAAGCACGTCGTAGAAGTCGCCGCCCGCGCCGGGGCCGTCGGCCGGCCGGTAGGCCACCGAGGTGCGCAGGCCGCCCACGCGGTCCGGGACCGGCGGGAGCAGCGCGCTCTGCAGCAGGCCGACCTCCTGGAGGAGGTCACGGCGCTGCCTGTCGAGCGAGCGGTTGCGAAGCATGGTCATCAGCGCGGCGAAGCCGAGCAGCGCGGCGAGCACGCCGGCCACCGCCAGGGCGCCCTTCAGCGCGACCGGCACCTGGTTCACGAACTGCGGCACCGAGCGGATGATCGGCGGGCCGGTCTTCGTCTGCTTGGCCTCGTCGGGACGAGCGCGCCGGTCGGTCGGGTTCGCGCTGGCGTCGCCGCCGCCCTGGGCCTTGCCGACCTTCTCGAAGGGAGGAGCGGCCGCTGCCGGAGCGGGCTCGAACTGCGCCTGGGTGCCACCCACGCCGGCGACGGCGCCGGGGTTGGGCAGCGCACGCTGGCGCTGGATGGCGCGCCGGAAGCGGATGCGGTTGGTGCGAGCGGGCCGCGCCGGGCCGTCGCTCCCGAGCGACTGCGCGGCCGGCGGGTCCTGCGTGCCGGTCGGCGGGCCGGGCGTTCCCGTGCCGTCAGGGCTGGTCGGGTCCGAGCCGCCGTTGTTGCCGGTCGGGGTCGGGTCCGGGTCGGCCGTGTTGCCCTTGCCGCCGCCGGTCGGCGTCGGCGTGTCGCCACCGTTGCCCTTCCCGTCTCCGTTGTTGTCGCTGGGCGACGGGGCCGGATCGGCCGGCGGAGTCGGGGTGGTCGGAGTCGGCGGTGTGGCCGGGTCTACCGGATCGGGCGGGTCTGACTTGTCGGCGCCACCCTTGCCCCAGGCGTTGCCGTTGCCGTTGCCGTTCCCGTTGCCATTCGGCTCGGGCTGCGGCTGGGTGGTCGGGGTGGTCTGGAGAACGGCGCCCGTGCCATCAGCGGCCCCCTTGTCCTTCTTGGCCTCAGCACTGGCGATCTGGCCCCCGGCCCCCACGAGCGCCATCGCGCAGAACACCGCGAACGCGGCGAGTGCACGGGCAACGAACGCCCGCGTCTCGTAACGCAGGGGGTGGAAGGGGGCCACGTGTATCTCTTCGGCACCGTTATGCGCGAGCTTGAGGCGTTTTTTGCGCCTCGCTCGAACTTTCGTCCAGGGCCGTGGGAATCGCGTAAATCGGCACAGGTTCCGACACGCCTTTCAGCGCAAATTCGCCTCGGGGACTGGGCTCGACGTCAATGGTTCGGCCCCGAACCATCAGCCGTCGCGTTGCGTCGGTGATCAGAATCGTGTCGCCGGTCTCCCGCGTCAGGTGCTCCACCCGCGCCGCCACGTTCACCGGGTCGCCGATCACCGCGAACTCGAGCCGGCCGCCGCCCCCCACCGAGCCGATCACCACCGGCCCGGAGTTCACGCCGATCCCGAACCGCACCTCCTCGCCGAAGCGATCCGCCACGCCGTCGGCGATCGCCCGTGCCGCCGCGACGGCGTGGTCCGCGTGGTCGTCGAGCCGCTCGGGCGCGCCGAACACGGCGAGGAGCCCGTCGCCGAGGAACTTGTTCGCGTGACCGCCGTGTTCGGTCACGAGCGGCACCGCGATCCCGAATAGGTCGTTCAGGAACGCGACGGTCTCGCGCGCGCTCGAGCGCTCGGCGAACTCGGTGAAGTTGCGGACGTCGAGGATCATCACCGTCACCTCCCGCTCCTGCCCCTCGATCAGCTCACCCTCCTCGAGCACGCGCTCCGCGACGTCCGGGTCCACGTACGCGCCGAAGGCCTCGCGCAGCGCCTCCCGCTCCGAGAGCCCCTCCATCATCTCGTTGAAGCTGCCGGCCAGCTGGCCGAGCTCGTCGCCGGACGTGATCGGCACGCGGGCGTCGAGGTCCCCGGTCTTCACCGCCTCGGTCGCCTCGAGCAGCCTGTCCACCGGCTGGAGCACGGAGCGGGTCACGAGCACGGTCAGCTCAAGCGAGATCGTGAAGGCCACGAGCACGGCGACGACCACGTCGAGTCCGAGGTCGTGAAGCGACGCGTCGCCGTTGGTCGACAGGCCGCTCACGACGACGCCCGTGATCACGTTGATCAGCGGAAGCGCGCCCAGCAGCTTCCAGCGGACCGGCACGCCCACCGGCGCGCCCGTGAACGAGGACGGCAGGTCCTCGACGATGTCCTCCACCACCGGCCGGAGGAACTGCTCGTAGGAGAAGAAGTGGAGGATCGCGGCGTAGCCCACCGCCACGGCCGCGCCGGCGAAGATGATCAGGCCCTGGTAGGCCGGGAGGTCGGCCACGATCGTGGCGAAGATCGCGACGGGCACGCCGATCAGGAGGAAGGGCTGCCACCCGACCTTCAGCGTGAGGTCGCGCGGCACCTCGACCGCGGCGCGCCATGCGTCCATCGCGCCGCCCTGGCCCTCCATCCAGGCGACGATCGGGCGCACTCGCCTCGCGGCGTTCCACATCATGAAGGCGGTCGCGACAAAGACGCATGCCTCCGCGAAGGCCACGATCGCCCAGAACTCGCCCGCGGACGGGTCCGTGTAGAGCCTGAACAGCCCGAGCGTAGCCAGGCAGACGATGAACGCCGAGACGAATTCGAAGGCGAGGTAGAGGAGGAAGTAGCTCTTCCCAAGCCGCCGGTATGCGCGCTCGAACAGGAACGGCATCAGCGTGGATTCTCCCGGATAGCCGTGGTGCGGCTAGTCGTTCGGGCCCGGGTCCGGGTCCTTGGCGGGCGGGTTGCCCTCGAAGCCCTTCGGGTTGGCGCGCAGCGGCGCCACGCCGCGCTTGAGGAACGGGAAGATCTTGCCGTTCCAGAGCGACGGCGGCATCTCGAAGCACGGCGCGCGCTTGTCGTCCACCTTCTGGCCGACCTTCAGCGCGTCCTCCGGGTACTTCCGCTCGCCGCCCGGGCACTTGAAGCTCTCGACGGTGCCGAGCTTCAGCGCCCGCATCAGCGTGTTCGGAGCCAGGTATGCATTGCCGCGCACCCAGTCCGGCGGCGGGTCGCCGTACTTGAACGGCTGGAAGGCGCGATCCTCCGTGAGGATGCCGATCTGGGTCTGGCCGCGCTGGCCGGTGCCGTAGTCGGCAGCGAGGTCCGCGCCGCCGTTCGTGATGAACGCCGCGATCGTTGTCTGGTTGTAGTTGAAGTACGACAGGATCGGGTTCAGCTCGGGGAAGAACGTGTGGAGGGCGTCGACGAGCGGGCTCGCCTCCTTCAGCGTCTTCCCGAGCGCCGGGATGGCGGTGCGGCTGACCGGAATCGCCGCGTTCAGGTCGTAGAAGAGGTTCTGGAGGTCGGGCGCGAGGTCGCCGAGGTCGCGCACCGTCGGGCCGAGGTCGTCCGCCGGACCCTTCAGGTCGTTCACGAGCGGACGCGTGTTCCTCGAGAAGTCCTCGAGCCGCGCCATCGTCGCCTTGCTCTCGTCCAGGAAGGTCGGGAAGATCGAGAACGTCTCGGCCAGCGCCTTGTCGCGCGAGGCGGTGGCCTCGAACACGCGCTTCGAGTTCAGGATCAGCTCGCGGAGGGCGCCGCGGCGCTCGTTGATCGCGCCGAACACGCGCCCGGTGTTCCTGACCAGGTTGTGGACCGCCACGTTCTGCTCGTCAAGGACCTGCATGAGCTTCGCCCCGTCGACCGCGAAGCCCTCGAAGTTGCCGAACGCGTCGCTCAGGTCCTCGCTGCGGTGGCCCTTGGTGATCGCGCCGTCCAGCTCCTTGACCCAGTCCTTGAACGCCTGCCGCGTCTTCGGGTCGAACGCCGTGAAGATCTCGTCCAGCTCGGTCGTGTTCTCCACCTGCGAGTTCGCCAGGCGCCCGCCGTCGGGCAGCATGCCGGCGCTCTTGTGGCCGGGCGCGAGCTCGAGGTATGTCTCGCCGAGCAGCGTCTTCTGGCGCAGGATCGCGTGGGTGTCCTTCGGGATCGGCGCGTAGGCGGGGTCGATCTGGGCCTCGACGACCGTGCGGGCGCCGCCCTTGTCGAGCTCCTTCGACTTGACCTTGCCGATGTTCACGCCGGCCATGCGCACGTCCGCCTCCGTGGCGAGCGTCGCCGCCTCCGGCATGTTGACCGTGAACCGGTAGCTCTCCGGCTTCAGCGGGACCGTGCCGCCGAACGCCAGCCACAGGAAGATCAGGATCGCGAACACCGAGAGGGTGAAGGCGACCATCGCGACGATGCGGCCGAGGCTGGGGGTCTGCTTGATCATGGTGCCGAGCACGCCCCCAGTGCGCCGAAGAGATGCGTGAGCCCGTCCACCTCGGCGTCGCCCATGCCGGCCTGGCGCGCGCCCTCCGTGAACTGGGCGCAGTTCAGGTTGAGCAGGTACGCGCGCCGGATCGGCCCGAGCGCGTCAGCGGTCGAGAAGAGCGACACCGTGTTCTGCCCGACCCACCCGAGCCAGTAGAGGTAGCCCTCGTTGCGTGCCCGCTCCTCCGGCGAGCACGCGCCGGCCTTCTCGCAGCCCTCGGAGATGCCCTCGGTGCCGCCCGGGTTGTAGGCGCCGATGTCGAACAGGCGGTTGAGGCCGCGGAACGCGGTCGAGAGGTCCGGGTTGGCCTTCGCGAGGTTCGTCGCGGCGCCGCCGAGGTTCCGCTGGAACGGCTGCGCGGCGCGCGCGAACGGCCGCACCTGGTTCTTCAGGATCGGCGCCGCCTCCTTCACGAACGGCAGCACCGCCTTGTTGGCGTCGTCCAGCTCGCGGAACGGCGGCCGCAGCGCCTCGAAGGTCGGGCGCATCTGCTGCGCGAGCGTGTCGACCTTGCCGAGCGTGGACGCGGTCTGGTTCAGCGTGCCCGGCAGCTTCGACACGAGCGCCGAGATGTTCTGGTCCTCGTCGGCGAACGCGCCGAGTGTCGCGTTGGAGCCGCGCACGAGCCGGGTGATGTCCTTGTCGCTCTTGCCGAGCTCGGTCATCAGGAGGCCGTAGCGATTCACGAGCCGGCGCATGTTGTGGCGGCGCTCGGCGACGGCGCGGCTCACACGGGCGATGTCCCTGTGGAGCGGGCCGAGCCGCTTCAGCACCTCGCGCAGATCCGTGCCGCGGTGGTCGAGGCCCTTCCCCGCGCCGGAGATGAGCAGCTTCAGGTAGTTCCGCGTGTCCCCGTCGAGCGCGGACAGGAACTCGTCCGGGTCGATGTCCGGCAGCGTGTTCGAGACCTGGATGTGACCGTCCTTCGGCAGCGGCTTGCCGTCGCCCGGGTCCACCTCGAGGAACATGTCCTTCGTGCCGGTCTTGGCGCGCAGGAGCGCGGTCGCGTCCTCGCGGATGAAGCCCTTGTACTTCGGCTCGAGCTGGAGCGTGACGACCGCCTTGCCGTCCTCGAGGTCGACCTTCCCGATGTCGCCGATCCGCACGCCGGCCGTGACAACGGTCTGGCCCTGTCCCGGCGTGACGGCCTGCGCGTCGGGCAGCTCGGCCTTCACCGTGTAGAACGGCTCCTCGACGAGCGGGAAGCGAACCCGCTGTTGGGCGAGGACGTACACCCCGATCGCGAGACCGAGCACGATCACGCCCAGAACCGCCAGGAAGTCGGCGAGGTTCTTCTTGACCGCGTGGATCATCCGCCCACCCTCTTCAGCCGGAGCTCGCGGCGCTGGTAGGCGGCCCGCTGCTTGGCCACCAGCGGCAGGACGTTGTTAAGGAAGTCCTGCGCGCCGTTCACCATGTCGCTCGGGTTGGGCACGGGCGCCGGCGGCTTCACGAGCTGACCCGGCGTCGAGTCGGTGATCGGGAACGCCGGGATCGGACCGCCGGGGGCGTGCATGTTCGGCAGCTCCTGCGTCTCGCAGGGGATGTCCGGGCGATGCGGCATCGGCATGCTGCCGCCGTCCGGCGGCGGGCCGGGCCGGACCCGGTTCCCGGGCGCGACCGCGCCGGCGTGGAAGTACTGGTTGTTGCCGTCCGACAGGCGGCTCTCGCCCGAGAGGCCGGGCATGCCGCGCTGGAGCTGCGCTCGCACCGGCTGGTCCGAGTTCTCCGCCTCGTTGCCGGTCTCCGGGTTCGGGATCTTCAGGCCCATGAACGGCACGAGCACGTTGTTCGTGCAGGCCGACAGCGCGCGCGACTCGCGCAGGAACGGCACCGAGGTCTGGTCGAACTTCACGAGGTCGGGGATCGTCTGGCGCAGCACGCGCGCGGTGCCGCGCAGCTCGTCCTCGGACATCAGGAGGCGCGCCTGCGTGATGAACGGCATCGAGGCCGCGAGCGTCGGGTCGGACGAGCGCACGCCCGGCAGCGCGTCGTGGGCGAAGGCCCGCAGCGACGGCAGCGCGGAATCGAGCGAGCCGAGCGCCGGGTAGCCGATCCGGAGCGTGTCGCGGAGCGCCGGCACCGACTCGGCGAGCGCCACGTCCTCGCGCGCGAACGCGGCGGCGGTGACGTTGAAGTTCGTCACGAGGCCCTTGAGGGCGTCCTCGTCCTTGACGAGGGCCGCGAACGTCTTCTGCTGCCCCTTGAGCAGCCGCTGGATGTCGCGGTTCGGGTCCTGCCCGAGCGTCGCGTCGTTCGCGAGCGACGAGTTGAGGTACGCCGGCTTCCAGTACTTGATGGCCTGGTTGAAGCCCTCCGCCCCGCCGTCCGAGAGGCCCTTCGAGTACTCGCGGAGGAAGGTCTGGAGGTCGGTGCGCGTGTCGCGCTGGAGCGCCGTCAGGAGGTCGCCGAACTGCACCGGCGCGGCCGTCTGGGTCACCGGGATCACGCCGCCGTCGGGCAGGTCGTCGCCGGACGGCGAGCCGGGCTCCACGTCCACGAAGAAGTTGCCCTCGAGGAAGATGCGCGGCCGGATCTTGAGCTCGGCGTCCTTCTTGATCGGCAGGCCCTTGTCCTCGAGCTGCATCGTCACCTCGGCCGCGCCCTTGCCGCTCTCGACGGGCGCGACCTTCGTGACCTTGCCCACCTCGACGCCGGCGATCCGCACGGGCGACTTCGGCTTCAGGTTGTTCACGTCGTTGAAGACCGCCTTGAACTCGTACGGGTTCGAGAACGGGTTCGCCTTCGAGAAGCCGAAGTAGGCGAACAGGGCGACGACGACCAGCGCGAGCACGCCGGCGCGGAAGGGGGTCATGCCGTTCTCGCGCCCGCTCACGGCACGTCCCTCAGGTTCTTGATTCCGAGCTTGCGCGTCACGTACGTGCCGCCGGCGAGGCCCGGGAGGCGGTTGTCGTCCGGCACGATCGCGCCGTTGCCGCCCTTGCCGACCTTGGAGGGGCTGGGCAGGCCGTGGTCCTCGGACTGGTCGTTGAGGTCGCCGAGCTCATAGCGGCCGTTGTTCAACCGCCCGTTCGGGTAGCCCGCCTGGCCGAGCTGGCAGTCCGCGTTGCCCTGAGCGTCGATCGCGGGCTGGTACGGAGGCGCGTACAGGCGGAACAGGTCGTGGCCCTGCTCGTCCTTCGCGCTCTGCGGCTTCATGTTGACCGGGATGTCCCACGGCCGCGAGCCGGTCGAGCTGCCGTAGTTGTTCTGCTGGTTCGAGTTCGGCACCTTCATGTTCTGGTTCAGCGAGGTGCCGCCGCCGGTCGGGCCCGACTGGACGACGGACTGCGCCTCGCCCAGCGG
>DASUYU010000239.1:0-3571 GCA_036377235.1 Thermoleophilaceae bacterium | reverse complement strand
ACGGAGGCGAGTTGAAAGGGGTTCTCCGTGGCCGACCAGCGCCCGGACACCGACTGGGTCGCCATCGAGCGATCGCCCGAATTCCAAGAGCTCACACGCAAGAAGAGGAGCTTTGTGGTTCCGGCCACGATCTTCTTCTTGACGTGGTACTTCGGGTTCATCTTCCTGACGGGCTACGCGCCCGATTTCATGGGCAAGCAGTTCATCACCGACGGGCTCACGGTGGGCTACACGCTCGCGTTGAGCCAGTTCCTGATGACCTGGGTGCTCGGCGTCATGTACATGCGCCGAGCAAACCGTGTCTGGGATCCGCTCGCGGCCCGCGTTCGCGACAGCGTCGAGGGCGCCCGTGCGGCTGACGACGGCGCCGGCCCAAGCACCCGCTTCCGTCGCGGCGAGCTCGTGACGGAGCGTGAGGAGGTGCCGCAGCGATGACGTACATCGCCTCAGTCAACGGGACCGCACTGGCGGTCTTCGGGGTCGTCGTCGGCGTGACGATGATCATCACCTACATCGCGTCCAAGCGGATCTCCACCGCGACGGACTTCTGGGCCGCCGGCCGCGCGCTGACGGGCCCGCAGAACGGGCTCGCGATCGCGGGCGACTACATGTCCGCGGCGAGCTTCCTCGGAATCGCGGGGCTGATCTTCGTGTTCGGCTTCGACGGCTTCCTGTACTGCGTCGGCTTCCTCGTGGCCTTCCTGGCCGTGTTGTTCCTGCTCGCTGAGCAGATGCGCAACGCGGGCAAGTACACGTTCGCCGACGTGCTCGCGTACCGGCTCAAGCAGCCGCCCGCGCGAGCCGCGGCCGCGCTCGGCACGCTGTCCGTGGTCGCCTTCTACCTGATCGCGCAGATGGTCGGCGCCGGCGTCCTGATCGAGGGACTCGTGGGGATCAGCTTCTCCTGGGCGGTGATCCTGACCGGGGCCTTCATGGTCACGTACATCGTCTTCGGCGGCATGCTTGCGACGAGCTGGGTGCAGATCATCAAGGCCGTCCTCATGCTCACCTGCGGCGTGGTGTTGAGCGTCTGGGTCCTCTCTGAGATCGGCTGGAACCCGATCGACCTGTTCCGTGATGCGCGCTCCGAGTCGTCCGACGGCGCGGCGTATCTGCAGCCGGGCCTGTTCCTGTCGACTCCGCTCGACACGGTGTCGCTCGGCCTCGGGCTCGTGCTCGGCACGGCGGGGCTGCCGCACATCCTGATGCGGTTCTTCACCGTCCCGACCGCAAAGGCCGCTCGCAAGTCGGTCATCTGGGCGATGTTCCTGATCGGCGCCTTCTACCTGATGACGACCGCGCTCGGCTTCGGCTCGCGCGCGATCCTCGGCAAGGGCGGCGAGGAGGCGGCCGGCGAGACCGGCAACAACGCAGTGCCGACGCTCGCTCAGCACCTCGGCGGGGACCTGCTGCTCGCGATCGTCGCGGGCGTCGCGTTCGCGACGATCCTCGCGGTCGTGGCCGGCCTCGTGATCTCGGCGTCGGGCGCGGTGGCGCACGACGTGTGGTCGAACATCGTTCGCCGCAACCGGGACTCCGAGCGCGAGGAGGTCTGGGTGGCGAAGATCGCCGCGTTCGCGATCGGCGCGCTCGCGATCGGCATCGCGATCCTCGGTGGCGCGACCCTGAACGTCTCGTTCATGGTCGGACTGGCGTTCGCCGTGGCGGCCAGCGCCAACTTCCCGGCGCTGCTTCTGTCGCTCACGTGGAGGCGCTTCAACACCACCGGAGCCGTGGTCGGCGTTCTCTTCGGCGTGATCAGCTCGATCGCGCTCGTGGTGATCAGCCCGACCGTGTGGCCCGGCCCCGACTCCGAGGGCGGCGCGCTGTCGTGGTACTCGCTCGCGAACCCCGGGATCATCAGCATCCCGCTCGGGTTCGTCGGGTGCTTCCTCGGCACGATGCTGGCGAGAGAGCCCTCGGCCGAGGCCAAGTTCGACGAGCTGAAGGTGCGCTCGGAGACTGGGCTGGGCGCCGAGATCGCCACGGGCACGACGCTCAGGGGCGGCGGCACCGGCCGGAGGCGCGCCGCGGCGGCGGCGACCGCCACGATGCTTCCCCGCATGTAGTCCCCTGGTAGAACTGGCCCACAGGGACTACTAGAGGGAGCGGCATGGAAGGGACCACCAAGGCCTCCGCGGACCAGATCGAGCAGGAGCTCGAGCAGCTTCTCGACAAGGAGCTGTTCGAGCCTCCCGCCGAGTTCCGTGAGCACGCGCTGATCTCCGACGAGTCGGTCTACGAGGAGGCGGCCAAGGACCCGGAGGCCTACTGGGCGAAGCAGTCCGAGGAGCTGCTCGACTGGGCCGAGCCATGGGACACGGTGCTCGACGAGTCCGAGGCGCCGTTCTACAAGTGGTTCGTGGGCGGCAAGCTGAACGCCTCCCACCAGGCGCTCGACCGCCACGTGGAGGCCGGCAACGGCGACCGCGTGGCGTTCCACTGGCGCGGCGAGGAGGGCGAGGAGCGCGACGTCACGTACGAGGAGCTCCTCCGCGACACGAAGCGGCTCGCCAACGTGCTCAAGGAGCGCGGCATCGAGCCCGGCGACGTGGTGGGCATCTACCTCCCGATGATCCCCGAGGTGGCCGTGGCGATGCTCGCGTGCGCGCGCATCGGCGCGCCGCACAACGTGGTGTTCGGCGGCTTCTCACCCGACTCCGTGAAGGAGCGGATGGAGTTCTCCGAGGCGAAGGCGCTGATCACTGTTGACCAGGCGCGGCGCAAGGGCAAGGCGGCCGACATCAAGCCGGCCGTCGACAAGTTCCTGGACGACGTGCCGTCGATCGAGACCGTCGTCGTCGTGCGCAACACCGGCACCGATGTGGACATGAAGGACGGGCGCGACCTCTTCTACGACGAGGCCATCGAGGCGGCGTCCGACGACTGCCCCGCGGAGCCCTTCGACGCCGAGCACCCGCTGTACGTGCTCTACACGAGCGGCTCGACGGCGAAGCCGAAGGGCATCCTCCACACGACGGGCGGCTACCTGACGGGTGCGGCGTGGACGCACAAGTACGTGTTCGACCTGAAGCCCGACGAGGACGTGTACTGGTGCTCGGCCGACGTGGGGTGGGTCACCGGCCACTCGTACATCGTGTACGGGCCGCTGATGAACGGCGCGACGTCCGTGATGTACGAGGGCGCTCCCGACTACCCGGACAAGGACATCTGGTGGGAGCTGTGCGAGCGCTACGGCGTGACCGTCTTCTACACGGCGCCGACCGCCATCCGCGCGTGCATGAAGTGGGGGGTGAAGTACCCGCAGCGGCACGACCTGTCGAAGCTGCGGCTGCTCGGCACGGTCGGCGAGCCGATCAACCCGAAGGCGTGGCTCTGGTACTGGAAGGTGATCGGCGGCGAGCGCTGCCCGATCGTGGACACCTGGTGGCAGACCGAGACCGGCCACATCATGATCTCGCCGCTGGCGGGCGTGGTGCCGGCCAAGCCGGGCTCGGCCACGAGGCCGCTGCCGGGCATCGACGCCGCGGTGCTCGACGAGGATGGCAACGAGGTCGAGGGCGACCAGGGGCTGCTCGCGCTGCGCAGGCCGTGGCCCGGGATGCTGCGG
>DASUYU010000238.1:0-4052 GCA_036377235.1 Thermoleophilaceae bacterium | reverse complement strand
ACGGCTCGGACGGCGGCGGCCTGACGATGCGGCTTCGGCTGCCCCTCGCGCAGTGACCCGCGTCCTGGTCGTGGACGACGAGCGCGCGATCCGCCAGGCGCTGTCGATCAACCTGCGCGCGCGCGACTACGAGGTGACCGCCGTGGGCGACGGGGCGTCGGCGCTCGCCGAGGCGGCCAGCCGGCCGCCCGATGTGGTGATCCTGGACCTCGGCCTGCCGGACATGGACGGCAACGACGTGATCGAGGGCCTGCGCGGCTGGACCAGCGCGCCGATCATCGTGCTGTCGGCTCGCACCGGGCAGGGCGACAAGGTCGTGTCGCTCGACGGCGGCGCCGACGACTACATCACGAAGCCGTTCGGCATGGACGAGCTGCTCGCGCGCCTGCGCGCCGCGCTCAGGCGCAGCGGCACCGACCCGGAGGCGCCCGTCGTCGAGACCGAGAGCTTCACCGTGGATCTGGCCGCCAAGCAGGCCTCGACGCCGGCGGGCCCCGTACGGCTCACCCCGACCGAGTGGCACCTGCTGGAGGTGCTCGTCAGACACGAGGGCAAGCTCGTGTCGCAGCGCGAACTGCTCCAGGAGGTGTGGGGGCCTCAGTACGAGACGGAGACGAACTACCTCCGCGTGTACATGGCTCAGCTGCGCAGGAAGCTCGAGCCCGATCCCGCCCATCCGCGCCACCTGATCACGGAACCGGGGATCGGCTATCGGTTCGAGCGCGGGCCCAGTCAGTAGGTGAGCGTCGAGTCGGCCCAGGTGGCCAGCTCGACGAGCTTCTGAGGCGGCGCCATCTCGATGCCCTCGGCGGCCGCCTCGGGCTCGAGCCCGCGCGCGTTGCTCGACATCCCTGACAGGTAGATCGGGACCTCGGCATTCACGAGCGCCTCCCAGTGCTCGCCGAAGCTGCCTGTGCCGATGCCCTGCGCGGTCGAGGCGGTGGCGGGGCGCGCGTACTGGACCGCATCCCCGGCGAGGAACACCTGCACGTCGTGACCCTCCTCGGCGGCCGTGCGGGCCACGAGCAGGGCGAGCGCGCCGCGGGTCGGGTTCTCTGGGCCGGTCGCCAGGTGGATCAGGAGCTTCGACATCACTCACTCATCCCGGGGTGCACGCCGCCGAGATCCGTCTGCGTCACCTGAAGCCTCTGAAGCAGGTCGATCAACTGCTCACGCTCCTCGCGATTAATTCCGGCGCATAGCTGGGTCTCATAGTCGATGGCAATCTTCCCAGCCTTCTCGAGCACGGAGCGCCCCTTGCGCGTGAGGAAGAGTCCGCGCACGCGCCGGTCGTCCGGATCGGGCCTCCGCTCCAGGAGTTCCATCTCCTCCAGCCCGTCGACGAGTGCGACCATCCGGCTGGGCGGAATTCCCAGCCGCTCGGCGAGCGCGTGCTGCGACTGGCCGTCGGAGGCGTCCACGAAGCGCATGAGGGAGAAGTCGCGCGGCCCGATGCCGAGCGGCTCGAGCGCGTCCATGAACCGCTTCGACGAGAAGAACCCGAGTTGCGAGATCAGAAAGCCGACGCTCCGCGGAGCGCGCTCGGCCTCGGGCTCCTCCATGCGGAGCTCGTCCTCCTTCATAACACAAAGATTACACTCGAAAGTTATTCCTGGTATAAATTGTTCTGTGTTGAAACGATTTCTGCTCGCACCTCCGGAGGTAACGCCGTGTCCTCGCTGACCCGCTGGGTCCTGTCCCACAAGCGCACCGTCGTGATCGGCTGGATCGTCTTGACGATCGCCGGCATCGCCGCCGCCGGACCCGCCACAGACGCCCTCGACCCCGAGTTCTCCGTACCCAACAAGGAGGGCTGGGAGACCAACGTCGCCATCGCCAAGCACTACCGCGGCACCGGCGGCGACACCGCGCCGCTGATCCCGGTCGTGACCCTGCCGAAGGGCACGAACGCCGACTCGCCGCAGGTGAAGGCGGACCTGAGGCAGGTCGACCAGAAGCTGGAGCGGGCGCTGCCCGGCTCGCGGCTCGCGTCGTACGCCTCGACCGGCGACAGGACGTTCCTGTCGAAGGACGGCCGCACGGCGTTCGCGGTCATCTACCCGCAGCCGGATCCCGACTCGGCGTTCGGCGAGAACCCCAAGGCGGAGAAGGCGGCCAGCGCGGCGCTCCGGGGCTCGACGGTCGCCGGCCAGCCGGTGCACCTGACCGGCTTCGACGCGCTCGCCGAGGACAGCGGACAGGACTCGGGCGGCCCCGGGCTCCTCCTCGAGGCGGCGCTGGGCGCGCTGGGCGCGCTCGCCGTGCTCGGGTTCGTGTTCGCGTCGTTCCTGGCGGTCGTCCCGATCGTCATGGCGTTCGCGTCGATCATGACCACGTTCCTGTTGCTGCTCGGGCTGACCCAGGTCGCGACGATCTCGCCGATCGTGCAGTTCCTGATCGCGCTGCTCGGCCTCGGCGTGGCGATCGACTACTCGCTGATCGTGGTGTCGCGCTGGCGCGAGGAGCGAGCACATGGCCGCAGCGGCGACGAGGCGGTCCAGAAGGCGATGGAGACCGCGGGCCGCGCGGTCGTGTTCAGCGGCATCACGGTCGCGATCGGCCTGCTCGCGCTGGTCGCGCTCCCACTTCCCTTCCTGCGCTCGATGGGCTACGGCGGCATGCTGATCCCGCTCGTGTCCGTGCTGGTGGCGATCACGCTGCTGCCGGTTGTGATGGCCAAGCTCGGATCGCGCCTCGACTGGCCGCACCGTCGCACCGACGACAAGGCCAGCCGCGCGTGGACGCGCTGGGCCACCCTCGTCGCGCGGCACCGCTGGGTCGCCGCGCTGGCCGGCATGGCGGTCGTGCTCGCGCTCGTCGTGGCTGCCACCGGCCTGCAGCTCGGCACGTCCGACGCCAACACCATGGCGAAGTCGGGTGACTCGCGCACCGGCCTCGTCGCGCTCGAGAAGGCTGGCATCGGCGAGGGCGCGCTGCTTCCCCACGAGATCCTCGTCGAAAAGGGCACGGATCCGGGCGAGGTCGCCCGCGCCGTGGCCGGCGTGGACGGGATCCACGGCGCGGTGGCGCCGGCGGACTCGCAGTGGCGTCGCGACGGCACCGCGCTCGTGGAGGCGATCCCGGTCCCCGACAGCGGAACCTCGGAGGGCGGCGACACGCTCGACGGGGTGCGCGAGGAGGCCCACGCGGTCGGTCCCGACGTGAGGGTCGGCGGCCAGCCCGCCTCGAACGCGGACTTCATCGACGCCGTCTACGGCAGCTTCCCGCTGATGATCGCGCTGATCACGATCACCACGTTCATCCTGCTGGCGCGGGCGTTCCGCTCGCTCCTGCTGCCCGCGAAGGCCATCATCCTGAACGTGCTCAGCGTGGCCGCTGCCTGGGGGGTGCTCGTCCTCGTCTGGCAGCACGGCTACGGCTCGGAGGCCATCTGGGGCGTCCAGGCCACGGGCTCGATCCCGTCGTGGATGCCGCTGATGATCTTCGCGTTCCTGTTCGGGCTCTCAATGGACTACGAGGTGTTCATCCTGGCGCGGATGCGGGAGGAGTACGACCGCACCGGCTCGACCGAACAGGCCGTGATCACGGGCATCGGCCGCACCGGACGGCTCGTCACGAGCGCGGCGCTGATCCTGTTCCTGACGTTCGTCGCGATGGCGTCGAGCCCGGGTACGGACCTGAAGATGTTCGCCACCGGCCTCGGCGCCGGGATCCTGCTCGACGCGACGGTGATCAGGGCGCTGATCGTGCCCGCGGTGATCGCGCTGATGGGTCGCTGGAACTGGTGGCTGCCGCACTGGCCGGCACGGCTGCTCCGCGTGGAGCCGTCCCTGCCGCGACGCGTGGCGACCGCAGAAGAGCGGGGGTAGGCTCGCGCCCGTGGAGGGCGCGCCCGACCCCACGACGCTGCACCCCGTCTCGGGTCAGGAGCGAGTGGTCTTCCTCAAGCCGCTCGTGACTGACCCGAGAATCGAGGTCGGCGAGTACACCTACTACGACGATCCCGACGACGCGCTCGCCTTCGAGGAGAAGGCGTTCCTGTACGCGCACGGGCCCGAGCGGCTGATCATCGGCCGGTACTGCGCGCTCGC
>DASUYU010000237.1:0-5628 GCA_036377235.1 Thermoleophilaceae bacterium | reverse complement strand
ACCTGGTCGAGCTTGACGCTCTTCTCCTCGGCGAGCAGCGCCTCGTACCGGTTCAGGCGGGCGCGCGCCTTCGTGCGCCGCGCCTTCGGCGACTCGCGCACCCACTCGAGCTCGCGCGCGATCGTCCGGGAGCGCGCCTGCTCGCGCCGCTCCTCCTGGGCGAGCCGAGCCTGCTTCTGCTCGAGCCACGCGGTGTAGTTGCCCTTGAAGGGGAGGCCGCGGCCGCGGTCGAGCTCGAGGATCCAGCCGGCGACGTTGTCGAGGAAGTAGCGGTCGTGCGTCACGGCCACGACCGTGCCCCTGTAGTCCTCCAGGTGCTTCTCGAGCCAGGCCACCGACTCGGCGTCGAGATGGTTGGTGGGCTCGTCGAGGAGGAGGAGGTCGGGCGCGGCCAGGAGCAGGCGGCACAGCGCCACGCGGCGGCGCTCGCCGCCGGACAGGGTCTCGACGTCCGCGTCGCCCGGCGGCAGCCGCAGCGCGTCCATGGCGATCTCGAGCGTGGTGTCGAGGTTCCACGCGTCGGCGGCATCGATCGAGTCCTGGAGGCGGGCGAACTCGCCCGCCGTCTCGTCGGAGTAGTTGGCCGCCAGCTCGTTGAAGCGGTCGAGCATGTCGCGGAGCTCCCGCACGCCGTCCTCGACGTTCCCGCGCACGTCCTTGTCCGGGTCGAGCTGCGGCTCCTGCTCGAGCAGCCCGACGGTCGCGCCGGGCGCGAGCTGGGCATCGCCGCGGTAATCGTTGTCCTGCCCGGCCATGATTCGGAGCAGGGTGGACTTGCCCGAGCCGTTCGGCCCAAGAACCCCGATCTTGGCCCCCGGGAGGAAGGACAGGGAGATGTCCTCGAGCACCCGCTTGTCAGGCGGGTGGACCCGGGAAAGCTTGTACATGGTGAAGATGTACTGCGTGGACATGAACGGCCGAGGATAGAGTCACCTCGTGGGACAGGAGGTCGAGACCACTGTCTTCTCCCGAGAGGACCGCCAGCGCTACCGGCAGAAGGTCCGCACGTGCCTGGACGTCTTCGCGCGGATGCTGCGCGAGTCGCGCTTCGACTCGGACCGCCGTTCGTTCGGGCTCGAGATCGAGCTGAACCTCACCGACGAGGCCGGCGACCCCGCGATGGCGAACGCCCGCGCTCTCGAGGCGATCGCGGACGCGGACTTCCAGACCGAGATCGGCCAGTTCAACATCGAGATCAACGTGCCGCCGCGGCTGCTCGAGGGCGGCGTGTTCACGGAGCTGGAGGAGGCGGTCCGGGCGAGTCTCAACCGTGCCGACGAGCGCTCCCGCGCGGTCGGCGCGCACATGATGATCATCGGGATCCTCCCGACGGTCCGGCAGGAGCACCTGACCGCCGAGGCGTTCAGCGCGGGACACCGCTACTCGCACCTGAACGAGCAGATCTTCGCGGCCCGCGGCGAGGACCTCGAGATCTCGATCAACGGGGTGGAGCGGCTGTCGACGTTCGTCGACACCATCGCGCCCGAGGCGGCGTGCACCAGCGTGCAGCTGCACCAGCTGGTGGAGCCGGAGGGCTTCGCGAACCACTGGAACGCGGCGCAGACGATCGCGGCCGCTCAGGTGGCCGTGGGAGCGAACTCGCCGTTCTTCTGGGGGCGCGAGCTGTGGCGTGAGACGCGCATCGCGCTGTTCGAGCAGGCCACCGACACGCGGCCCGAGGAGCTGAAGGCCCAGGGCGTGCGGCCGCGGGTCTGGTTCGGCGAGCGGTGGATCACGTCGATCTTCGACCTGTTCGAGGAGAACGTGCGCTTCTTCCCGGCGCTCTTGCCGGAATGCGACGCCGAGGACCCGGTCGAGGTGATCGAGCGAGGCGGCACCCCGACGCTCGCCGAGCTGAAGCTGCACAACGGGACGATCTACCGCTGGAACCGGCCGATCTACGACACGGTCCGGGAGCGCCCGCACCTCCGTGTCGAGAACCGGCTGCTGCCGGCGGGGCCGACGGTGGTGGACATCTGCGCGAACGCGGCGTTCTACTACGGCCTCGTGCGCGCGCTGGTCGCCGAGGAGCGGCCACTGTGGACCCGGATGTCCTTCTCAGCCGCGGAGGAGAACTTCCACGCCGCCGCCCGCGACGGCATCGAGGCACGCGTGTACTGGCCCGACGTGGGGGAGGTGCCGGTGGCGGAGCTGGTGCTGCGCCGCCTGCTGCCGGCTGCCCATGCGGGCCTGGAGGACGCGGGCGTCGCCGCCGCCGACCGCGAGCGCCTGCTCGGAATCATCGAGCGCCGCTGCGTGACGATGCAGAACGGCGCCGCCTGGCAGGCGGCGACGTTCCACAAGCTGTACGAGGACGACAAGCTGGACCGCCTGGAGGCCCTGCAGCGAATGACCGTCCTCTACCGCGACCACATGCACGGAAACGAGCCCGTGCACGAGTGGCCGGTGGCTTAGCGGTAGCGCGACGGGAGCCCGAGCGCCTCGAACAGGGAGCCGTCGAAGGTGACGATCTCGATGATCTTTCCCTCGGCGATTCGCAGCACGTCGAGCGCGAGCGGGGAGTACGCCGTGTCGCCGGGCTTGCGGACGTAGTTGGCCACGGCGAGCTGACGGTTGAAACGGGTGACCGCAAGGCGCAGCGAGCCGAACGCCTCCGTGCCGAAGCCACCCTCGACCCACGAGCCCACGACGACGTCCCGGCCCTCCCACGCACCCGGCTGCGGCGGCATGGTGAAGCGGAGCTCCTCGTGCATCAGCTGGGTGAGCGCCTCCACGTTCGGCTCCTCGGAATGCGCGATGAGGCGCTCCAAGAGCTCCCGCTCCGCAGCCGAGGCATCGGTGCCGGGCGCCCATTCGAGCCGGCGCTCGGGCAGGTTGGCGGTCATGCCGGCGCGCGCTCGCTGGAGGGCGCTGTTGACCGCGGGGACGCTCGTCTCGAGCAGCGCCGCCGTCTCCTTCGCCGAGAAGCCGAGCACGTCGCGGACGATCAGCGCGGCCCGCTGCAGCGCGGGCAGGCGCTGGATCGCCACCAGGAAGGCCAGCTCGATCGTCTCCTTGGAGACCACGGCGGCATCCGGGCCCGGCTCGTCGGCGACCAGCTCGTCGAGGAGCTCGTCCGGGTACGGCTGGAGCCAGAGCACCTCGCCCGTGGGCGACGCCTGCCGTGGGCGCTTGTCGAGCGCGTCCAGGCAGGCATTGGTGGCGATCTTGTAGAGCCACGCACGCAGCGGCGCGCGACCCTCGTACGTGTGGCGCCGCCGCCACGCGCGCAGGAACGTCTCCTGAACGAGGTCCTCCGATTCCTCGAAGGACCCGAGCATGCGGTAGCAGTGGACGTGCAGCTCGCGCCGGTGGCGCTCGACCTGCTCGCCGAACGTGGCTTCATCGAGCATGAGATGGCTGTGCGTGGGAGTCATGCCTGTGTGACGGCGGCCATCCCCCAAACTAATCGGAGCGGCATCGAGCAGCTCGTAGCCGGCGCTGCGCTCACGGCGTGATCGCCGGAGCACACACGACGAATGGCGTGATCACCTCTGTCCCGGACGTCTCCTAGACGTCGAAGAACGTCCTGCTGCCCCCGGCGCCTTTACGCCGGCGCTTGCACGCTAGACGATCGAGCGAGCCAGCAGCTCCATCGGGTGGAGCACCGGGAGGGGGCGGCCGAGCCGCTCGGTATGAGCGGTGATCTGCAGGGCGCAGCCCGGGTTTCCGGCGGCCACCGCCTCGGCACCCGTGTCGAGCAAATTGCGGGCCTTGCGCTCGCCAAGCTCGGCCGCGGGCTCGGGCTGGACGAGGTTGTAGATCCCGGCGGAGCCGCAGCAGAGCTGCCACTCCTCGGGCTCGAGCAGCTCCAGGCCGGGGATGCCGCGCAGCAGCTCGCGCGGCTGCTCGCGCACGCCCTGCGCGTGGGCGAGGTGGCAGGCATCGTGGTAGGCCACCTTCATCTCGACCGGACGGCGCTCGGCGCGCGGGCCCGCCTCGGCCAGGAACTCGGACACGTCGCGTACGCGCTCGGCGAAGCGGTCCGCCCGCTCCGCCCAGTCGGGGTCGTCGCGCAGCACGTGGCCGTAGTCGCGCATCGCCGAGCCGCAGCCGGCGGCGTTCACGATCACGGTGTCGTAGTCCTCGAGGGCCTCGATCGTCGCCCTGGCCAGCTTCTGGGCGTCGGGGTCCTCGCCGGCGTGCAGCGGCAGCGCTCCGCAGCAGCGCGGGTCGCGCGGCACGTGCACCTCGAAGCCCTCGGCCGCGAGCACGCGGGCGGTGGCCTCGTTCACGTGGCCGAAGAAGACGCGCTGTACGCAGCCCTGGAGCAGCGCGACGGTGCCGCGCTGCTCACCCTTCGCCTCGAACCGCTCGGGCAGGCGCGTGAGCGAGCCCCTGAGCGACGCCTCCGGCGTCATCGCGGTCATCGCCGCCAGCCGCGGCGCCAGCTTCCGCACGCGCGGCCGGCGGGCGAGGCGGGGGAGACCGAGCTTCTGCGCCGCGGCCGCGGCGGGCGCGAGGGCCCGCAGCCGGCCCGGGCGGGTGAACAGCTCGAAGATCATGCGCCGGTGCGCGCGCTCGAGCGGGGGGCGGTCGAAGTTCCGCTCGATCTGCGGCCGCGCGTCCTCGATCAGCTTGTCGTACTGAACCCCGGACGGGCACGCGGTCACGCAGGCCATGCAGCCGAGGCAGCGGTCGAGGTGCTCGACCATCGGCGCCGAGATCTCGTCGTGGCCCTCCTTCATCAGGACGATCCGGCCGCGCGGGGAGTCCATCTCCTCACCCCAGAGGACGTAGGTCGGGCACGTCGGCAGGCAGAAGCCGCAGTGCACGCAGTCACCGATCAGGTCGAGCTCGGGCGCGCGGGTGGCGTCGTAGCCGCTCACACGCACACCCCGGCCGGGTCGAAGCGCTCCTTCACGCGCCGCATCAGCTCGCTCACGCCCGGATCGACCGGTCCCGTCCGATCGACGTCCAGATCGGCAGGGCGGTCCTGAACGACCGCCACGAACTCGCGCCGCAGCCGCTCGACGGCGTCCGAGCTCGGCTCCTCGAAGCGCACCCACGACAGGCCGAGCGCCGCGCGGCCCACCACCGAGCCGCCGGTCTCGTCCGCCGCGCGCGCCAGTGCTGCGATCCCCGTCGGCAGGCCGGACACCTTCACCACCAGCGGACCGCGCTGCGCCGCGCGCTGCTCGTCCCAGAGCGGGTCGTCGTCGTCCACGATCTCGGTGGCGAGCCCCTCGGCGTGCAGCAGCTTCTCGGCCGCCTCGGCCTGCGGCCTCGGCACCGCGCCGGCGAAGCGGGCGAGCACGCGCCCGCGGCCCGCGTGCCAGGCGATGTCGATGCCGTGGTGCTCGAGCGGAGAGCTGCCGATGGCGCGCGCGCCGCGGGCGAGCTCCTCCGGGCTGCTCGCCTCGCCCACGGCCGTGGCGGTGTCCGGCGCCACCGGGTGCAGCCGCACCGACACCTCCACGATCGCGCCGAGCGTCCCGAACGAGCCGCCGAACAGCTTCGCGATGTCGTAGCCGGCCACGTTCTTGATCACCTTGCCGCCGCTCTTGGCGAGCGTGCCGTCGGACAGCGCCACGCGCATGCCCACCACCAGGTCGCGCGGCCCGCCGTAGCGGCCGCGGAGCGGTCCGGTGTCGCCGGTCGCGACCACGCCGCCGATCGTGGCGGCGG
>DASUYU010000236.1:0-7897 GCA_036377235.1 Thermoleophilaceae bacterium | reverse complement strand
CTTCGGCGCCCGCTTGCGGACCCGCTGCCCGCAGTACGGGCACTCGGTCACGTACGGACTCACCTCGGAGCCGCAGTTCTTGCAGACGACGAACAGGTCGGGCTGCGACACGGTCTCCCTCAGAGTACCCGGCGCGCGGAGCCGGTCCGGCGGTTACTCGCCGGCCGCCTCGGCCGCCTCGGGGACCGTGGCGTCGAGGATCTCGCGAACGACCTCCCGGAGGTCGTGGTTGGCGTCATAGACCTTGCGCTGCCGCGACGCCCCGTTGCCGATGTCGAGGATGTCCTCGAGACAGTCGAAGTCGGCCTCGGAGCCCAGCTCCTCCGCGTGCGGGCGCAGCCGCTCCATGACCCGCCGGGTGAGCTCCGGCACCGGCACGCGCTCCTGCTTGGGCAGGTCCACCAGCTGCGCCTCGAGCCCGTGGCGGGCCGCCAGCCACTTGTTCTCGTCGAGCCTCTCGTACGGATAGCGGGACAGCTCCTCCCCGCTCTCGAAGTGCTCGCACAGCTCCTTGACCATCGCCTGCACGAGCGCCGCGAGCGCCAGCGTCTGCTCCACGCGCGTCTGCGAGTCCATCACGCGGATCTCGACCGTGCCGAAGTTGGGATGCGGCCGCACGTCGTACCAGAGGTACGTGTAGTCGCCGATCACCTTCGACTCCACCATGAACTGGATCCGGCGCGCCCAGTCGGCGAAGTCGTCGTAGCGTGGCGGGATCCCGACGCGCGGGAACGCCCGGAACACCGGCGTGCGGGTGGACTCGAGCCCCGTGTTGTTCCCGCGCCAAAAGGGCGAGTTCGCCGACAGCGCGAGCAGGAGCGGCGCGTGCATGCGCATCCCGTTGGTCACGTGGATCGCCTTGTCGGGGTCGTCCACGCCCACGTGCACGTGGATGCCGAAGATCAGCTCCTGACGCGCCACGAACTGAAGGCCCGAGATCAGATCCCGGTAGCGGGGCCTGGCGACGACCCGCGAGTCCTCCCATAGCGCGAACGGGTGGGTGCCCGCGGAGCCGATCGCGAGCCCGCTCTGCTGAGCCACCTGGTTGACCGTGCGCCGCATCGAGCGGAGCTGCGCTCCCGCCTCGACCGTGTTCTTGACGGGCGTCGTGGCGATCTCGCAGACGCCCTCCATCAACTCCGGCTTCACCTCGCCGTCGGTCGGCACGTCGGTCAGATCGGACAGCAGGCGCTCGATCGAATTGGAGAGATCCAGCGTCTCCTCGTCCACGATCATAAGCTCCTCCTCGATCCCCAGCGTGTAAGAGGGGCCCGTGAAAGCGTGCTCCATAGGGCGCGGAGGGTATAACCCAGGTATGACCCTGGGCTACAACGGAAAGCTCTACATCCTCGCGTTCGATCACCGCGGCTCGTTCCAGAAGAAGATGTTCGGAATCGAGGGCGATCCCACGCCCGAGGAGACCGACCAGATCGCCGACGCGAAGCATCTGATCTTCGAGGGGCTCCTGAAGGCAACCGACGAGGGCGTGGACCCGCACGCCACCGGCTGCCTCGTCGACGAGCAGTTCGGCACCCCCAAGGGCGTGCCCGAGCAGGCCAAGGAGAGGGGCCTGCTGTTGGCGATGCCGGTCGAGAAGTCGGGCCAGAACGAGTTCGACTTCGAGTACGGCGACGACTTCGGCGCGCACATCGAGAAGTTCGACCCGGACTTCTCCAAGGTGCTCGTGCGGTACAACCCCGAGGGCGACGAGGGCATGAACTCGCGCCAGACCGAGCGGCTCAAGCGGCTCGCTGACTGGCTCCACGAGCACGACCGGAAGTTCCTGTTCGAGCTGCTGGTGCCCGCCGAGGAGGCTCAGCTGGAGCAGGTGGGCGGCGACAGCGACCGCTACGACGCCGAGCTCCGCCCCGAGCTGATGCGCCGCGCGATTGTCGAGCTGCAGGACAACGGGGTCGAGGCGGACATCTGGAAGATCGAGGGAATCGACACGCAGGAGGACTGCGAGCAGATCTCCGAGACCTGCCGCCGCGACGGCCGCGACGGCGTGATCTGCGTGGTCCTGGGCCGAGGCGCGAACGACGAAAAGGTCGCGCACTGGCTCCGCCAGGGAGCGCCCGTGGAGGGCTACGCCGGCTTCGCGATCGGCCGCACCATCTGGTGGGACGCGCTCAAGGGCTTCCTCGACGGGAACATCGAGCGTGAGGACGCCGCGGCGCAGATCGCCGAGAAGTACCTGCACTTCGTGCAGGTGTACAGGGAAGCGGCGCGGGAGCATGCCGCCGCATGAGCGCATTGCTACGAGTGCGCGAGAGGCGTGCTGTCCACGGCGATAACGCTGGTAGCCTTCCGCCGAGCATGCGCATGAGGCAGTCACTCGCGCAGTTCGAGGAGGCCTTCCGGGAGGAGGCCGCCGAGTCGATCGTGCGCCGTGAGCGGCTCCGCAAGGAGGCTGCTCAGCGTTCCCGCGTGCGCCGCGTCGAGCGCACGCGCAAGCAGGGTTCGCTCCGCTTCACCTTCCTCGCGCTGGCGATCGTCGTCACCGCGGTCATCGTGACCGTGGTGATGTTCGAGACGCTGGCGATGCTCGCCGGCTAAGCCGGCTAACCAGTGTCACGCAGGGCTTCGAGGGCTCGATCTACGTCGGGCCGGTCGCCCGACTCCTCTCCTTCCTTCTGGATCTCGACGTAGACCTCGCGCCGGAAAATTGGGACCGAACGCGGTGCCTCGATGCCGATCCTCACCTTTTCGCCCATGACGGCCAACACCGAAATTTCGATGTCGTCCCCGATCATGATGCTCTGATTGCTCTTTCTAGTTAGAACGAGCATGCCCTGCCGTCTCCCCTGCCGAAGGAATATGGGTGATGCAATAAAGCAAGCTTGCCCGGTGGGTTCAATGGGCAACCGTTGGTAGTCTCCGGCGCCGTTTGGCACGGAGATCACTCAAGCCCCAGCTCAACCAGATCCGCACGTGGGTGCGCCAGGGCCGCACGGACGCCTGGATCGCCCATCAGCTCGACGTCTCGGTGGGTGACATCCGCGCGTTCAAGCGCGAGCACGAGCTCGCCCCTGCCGACGCCGCCGACGGCGAGAACTTCGTCCCGGGCGCGGAGACGGACGAGCCCGATCTGCGCGCGGAGGACGACGCGCTGGTGGCCGAGGCGCTCGAGGCGGAGCGGCAGGCCGAGGCCGAGGCGGATACCGAGGACGGGGACAAGGACGACGGCGGGGACGAGGACGGCGACGACCAGCCGAAGCGCCGCCGCCGCGGGCGCCGCGGCGGGCGCGGGCGGGGCCGGGGCGTCGGGGCTCGCAAGCCGAAGCCGCTCGAGGGCACGTTCGACCATGGCGAGGAGGGCTACGGCCTGTGGCTCGACCCCGCGGTGGCGGACGACCCGACCTACGCCGAGCACTGGGCGGGGCACCGCCCGGTGAGCGTGACGATCGAACCCGACCGCATCGTCATCAGCCGCGCGGGAGAGGACGCCGGCGACAGCGGCGACGACGGCGACAGCGGCGACACCGAAGAGCGCTGACCCATGGCGTACGCGGTCGAGAACGCCCTCTACCAATGGCGCGAGGGCGAGCGGCGCATCGCGAACGCTCCCGAGGAGGCGCAGACCGACCTCCAGGCGGCCGCCGACGCGGTCGTGGAGGCCCTCCGGCGCCGGCTCGGCTCGAGCTTCGTGGTGGACGAGCTGGCCGATCTGTACGCCGGGGACACCGACTGGGCGCTCGACATCGCCGGCCGCCACCGGGCCGGCACCGACGCCGCCGCGGTCGTGGACGCCGCCTTCGCCCTGTACGTCCGCGAGGCGAAGGACTACGCCGGCGGCCAGCCGCGCGAGAAGCACCAGAAGCCCGAGTAGGAGTTAGCGCCACCGCGGCGAAGGCGCTCGTGTGCCCGCCGCTCGCCGCCGCTCTGGAATCCGCTGGGACCGCCTGGGGCGGGTGGCCCTGCTGATCACGCTGATCGTGATCGTCTTCTCCTACCTGTCGCCGGCCAGGCACTGGCTGCAGCAGTCGGGCACGGCGAAGCGCCAGAAGGAGGAGCTGAGCCAGCTCACAACGCAGAAGCAGCGGCTCCACCGCCGTCTCCGCGCCCTGCGCGACCCCGGCGCCCTGGAGCGCGAGGCGCGCCGCCTGGGCATGGTCCGGGTGGGCGAGCGCTCCTATGTGATCGAGAACTTGCCGTAGTGCGCGAGGCGCCCGCTACGCCGGGCGCGGAGCGATGCCGTACATCGCGTCGGCGCCCAGCGCCTCCTCGATCCTGAGCAGCTGGTTGTACTTCGCCACTCGGTCCGAGCGTGACGGCGCGCCGGTCTTGATCTGGCCGCAGCCGGTGGCCACCGCGAGGTCGGCGATCGTGGTGTCCTCGGTCTCGCCCGACCGGTGCGACATCACGGCGCCGTAGCCGGCCTCCTCGGCCATCCGGATCGCGGCGAGCGTCTCGGACAGGGTGCCGATCTGGTTGACCTTGATGAGGATCGAGTTCGCGGCGCCCGACGCGATCCCGCGCTCGAGGCGCTCGGTGTTGGTCACGAAGAGATCGTCGCCCACGAGCTGGACTCGGTCGCCGAGCTTCTCGGTGAGGAGCTTCCAGCCGTCCCAGTCCTCCTCGTCGAGCCCGTCCTCGATGGAGACGATCGGGTAGCGGTCCGCCATCTCGGCCCAGTAATCCACGAGCTCCGGGGAGCTCAGCGAGCGGCCCTCGTGCTCCAGCTCGTAGGAGCCGTTCTCGAAGATCTCGCTGGTGGCCGGGTCGAGCGCGATCGCAACGTCCTCGCCCGGGCGCAGGCCGGCCGCCTCGATGCCGGTCATGAGCGCCCTGAGCGCGGCCTCGTTGGAGTCGAGGTCGGGCGCGAAGCCGCCCTCGTCGCCCACCGCGGTGGACAGGCCCTGGTCGTGGAGCGTCCGCTTCAGCGCGTGGAACACCTCGACGCCCATGCGGAGGCCCTCGGAGAAGGTCGCGGCGCCCACCGGCATGACCATGAACTCCTGGAAGTCCACCTTGTTGTCCGCGTGCGCCCCGCCGTTCAGCACGTTCATCATCGGCACGGGCAGCACGTGCGCCGCCTCGCCTCCGAGGTAGCGCCAGAGCGGCAGCCCGTCCTCCGCGGCTGCCGCCTTGGCGGCCGCGAGCGACACGCCGAGGATCGCGTTCGCACCGAGGCGGCCCTTGTTGGGGGTGCCGTCGAGGTCGATCATCGTGCGGTCGAGCGCCTCCTGGTCGGCGGGGTCCATGCCGTTCACCGCCTGGGCGAGCTCGCCGTTCACGTTCTCGACGGCCTTCGAGACGCCCTTGCCGGCCCAGCGCTCGCCGCCGTCGCGCAGCTCGACGGCCTCGAACTCGCCGGTTGAGGCGCCGGAGGGTACGGCCGCGCGCCCCGCCGCGCCCGACTTCAAGAGGACGTCCACCTCGACCGTCGGGTTGCCGCGCGAGTCGAGGATCTGGCGCGCGTGGACCTTGTCGATGCCGCTCACTCTGCCTCCACCTGTCGTCTGTACTCGTCCGCCGCCCGGCGCAGGGCGAGCTCGGGATCACCGCCCGAGTCAACGACCTGCTTCACGGCGGCCAGCAGTATGTCCGAGGGATCGGTCTCGTGCCCGGCGTCGGCCGCCCGCTTGAGGATCTTCTTCGCGTACAGCGTCGACGGGAGGGTCTCGGGGATCTCGCCGAAGATCTCGCCTCCGCGCTCGTCGTCGCGCTTGATCTGGTTCCAGTTGCGCACCACGTCGCCGGCGGTCTCAGCGGCGCGATCGCCGAACACGTGCGGATGGCGCCGGATCAGCTTCGCGCGGCAGTGCTCGGCCACCTCGGCCAGGCTGCCCTGCCCGCGCTCCTCGAGCAGGAGCGACAGGAAGTACACCTGGAAGAGCACGTCGCCCAGCTCGTCGAGCAGCTTGGCGTCGTCGCCCGAGTGCGCGGCGTCGGCCAGCTCGTAGGCCTCCTCGACCGTGTGCGGCACGATCGAGCGCTCGTCCTGCTCGCGGTCCCACGGGCACTCTCGCCGGAGCCGGCGCGTGATCTCGTCCAGCCGCTCGAGCGCGGCCGCCAGATCGGTTCCGGCCACTAGGGCTGCTGCGGCGGCTGGTTCTGCTGGCCCTGCGGCGGCGTGGGCTGCGCGGGCTGCTGCGGCTGGCCGCCGGGGTTGCCTCCGGAGGCCGGGCCGGTGTTCGACTCGTCCTTCGGTGCGTTCTTGCACTCGACCACGCGGTAGTCGTCCGCGCAGCTCGTCTTGTCCTTGTAGTCCTCGCGGAACTGCTTGACGAACGCGTCGAGCGACTTCTGTTGGCGCTGGGAGCGCAGCAGGTTCTTGATGGTGTCCTTGGACTCGTCGAGCGTCTGCTGCGACGCCTTGGTCACCTTCTCGACCTCGAAGACGTACCAGCCGAACTGGGTCTTCACCGGGCCCTCGATCTTGTTCTTCGGCGCGGCGAAGATCGCGGTGTCGAACGCCTTCTCCTGCTGGCCCTCGGAGACGGCGGGCAGAAGGCCGCCCTGCGACTTCGACGCCTCGTCGATCGAGTACTTCTTCACGACCTTCTTGAAGGGCTGCCCGGACGCGAGCTCCTTCTTGGCCTGCTGCGCCTTCGCCTGCGTCTTCGTCAGCACGACGCGCAGGTCGCGGCGCTCCGGCTGGGCGAACCGCTTCTTGTTCTTCTCGTAGTACGCCTGGATGTCCTCGTCCGAGACGTTCTTGGCGTCCTGGGTGACCTTCTGAGTCAGCCGCTGCTGGAGCTCGTTGAGCTTCACGCGGAAGAGGACGTCCTTCTCGGTCATGCCTGAGGTCTTCAGGAACTGCTGGTACTGCTTGTCGTTCGGGAAGACCTGCTTCTTCTGATCCTCGAGCGCCTTCTGCAGCTCGGCGTCCTTGATCTTCACGCCGCGCTTCTCGGCCTCCTGCTGGACCCACTCGCCCTGGATCAGGAACTGCATGACCTCGCGCTTGAGCGTGTCGTACTCGCTCTTGCACTGCTTCTTGAGCGCCTCGTCGGAGGGCTTCTGCTGCCCCTTCGGCACGGGCGTCTTCTTCTTGGCCGCCACGCAGGCCTCGTAGTCGGGCGGCTTCGGCACCGCGGAGGCGCCGCCCGACGACTGCGACTGGCCCTTCACGGCGATGCCCATCCACTTGTCGAACTCTTCCTGCGTGATGGTCGAGTCGCCCACCTTGGCGACCGCGCCCGCGGGCACGTCGTTGCCGCAGCCGGACAGCGCGACGAGCCCCAAAAGGGCAGCCGCGAGGGCGCACAGCGAGAGTGTGAATGCACGTGTCATGGCCAAGCGGCGGCGAAGGGTAGCGAACGAAATCCGGGCGACCTTAAGGTTGGTCTTTAGGTTCGGTGGCCACCTCGAGAATCGCCTCCGCGGCGGTGACGACCGCCCGGAAGCGCTCATCCGGCTCCTCCGGAAGCCGCACTCGCACCGTCTCGCGACCCGATTCGTACATGGCGTCCGGCACGCGTTCGCGCAGCGCCTTCGCCCCTGTCGAGTCCAGCTCGATCGGGGTGACCGACATGCGCTCGCCGGTGAAACCGACCGAGCGCGCGCCCGCGCGCCCCAGCTTTATGCGGGCGTCCTGGAGGCGGATGAGGTTGTCGAGCGGCGGCGGGATCGGGCCGAAGCGGTCCGCCAGCTCCTCGCGCAGCATGATCAGCTGGGCGACCTCGCGGGCGCCTGCCACGCGGCGGTGGATCTCGATCTTGGCCGCCTCGTAGGGCACGTAGTCGCCCGGCACGTACGCGTCCACCGGCAGGTCCATGCGCACCGGCTCGGCCGCTTCCTCGGCGGCGTCGCCTGACAGGAGCTTCACGGCCTCGTCGATCATGCCGACGTAGAGCTCGAAGCCCACTGCGGCCACGTGGCCCGACTGCTCGTCGCCGAGCAGGTTGCCGGCGCCGCGGATCTCGAGGTCGCGCATCGCGATCTTGAAGCC